>JAWLFY010000014.1:0-54937 GCA_041685355.1 Pirellulaceae bacterium
GTCCTCGAACTAAACTGCGGGGGGCAGCTTCGCGAACGGCGGCCGAAAACCGGGTGACTCGTCAACCACAGGTTTCCGGCCGCCCGTTCGTTTTCCTTCCGCTCTCGAGACAAGCTCACGCCTCCCCCGAGAACGGCTGTCTCATCCGCCACGAGACTCATCCGCCACGAGACACGACGCGTCACGAAAGCGAAATCACGGAGTTCCCATGAAGTCCGCACACCCGATGCCATCCGCTGTGACGGGACGCCCCGGTCGGCGAACCGAAGCCCCTGCGCCCCCGCTGTCCCCTCCGCCCACAATCTCCCCTGCGCGCACATTGTCCCCTGCGCCTGCCGCGTCCCCGACGCCTGCCGTGTCATCAACCGTCGCCGCCGGCTCATCGATCGGTCGCCGCCGCGCCATCGGAGTCGCTGCCGGCGGCGTCGCGGCGCTGCTCGCCCGTTCGTCGAACCGGACGTCCGCGGACGAACTGACGGCCTCGGCCGATTACGACGAGACGACTTGGGGGACAGCGACCCGTGTCGGCTACGGCGAAACCTCGACGACGCGATGGAGAATCGGGATGCGGCTCCGCACCCCGGTGACATGCAATCGCGTCATCGCCACGTTCCCGATCCCCATGGAATGGCCCGAACAACGGGTCACCGTCATTCGCAAGGACGTCGACCCGATCATCCGCGGTTGGGGCCTCCGCGATCTGCTGGGCGGGGCTCGCCAAGTGGTGCTCCAGATCCCAAGGATCGCGGCGGGCCAATCGGCCGAAGCGATGTTCGAGTTCGAAGTCGAACGGAAAACGATCCTCGCCCCCGAACAGACCGACGACTTACGGATCCCCACCCGCGTCCCACGCGACATGCGGCGATTCATGGGAAATAGCCCCTCGATCGACGCCTCCCATGTTCGGGTGCGAAACGCGTCGAAGGAGATCGCGGGGATGGAAGCGGAAACCGATTGGGAACGGGTCGAACAGATCTACGACTACGTTCGCGATCACGTGAAGTACACCGAAGGGCCGATCCGTGACGCCTCCGAAGCACTCCAAGACGGCGAAGGGGATTGCGAGGAATTGACCAGCCTGTTCGTCGCGCTCTGCCGCAACGCCAGGGTCCCCGCCCGGATGGTCTGGATCCCCGGCCACGCGTACCCCGAATTCTATCTCGAGGACGGCGACCGAAACGGACATTGGTTCCCGTGCCAAGTCGCCGGGACACGTCAATTCGGCCGCATGGAAGAAGAACGACCGGTGCTCCAAAAAGGGGACCGCTTCAAGCCGCCCGAAAGCAAAGTCCCCGTCCGCTACGTCAGCGAATTCTTTACCTGTGACAAACTCGGCAACCGGGACCCCGACCCCGACTTCATCCGCGAACAAATTGTCAACTGATCGCCCGCTTTCGATCCGCGGCACGACGCCAAGTTGATCCGACTCAAGACGCCGAGCCGTCCTCCGCCGAATCGTCGCCTGCCGAATCGTCGCCTGTCGAATCGTCGCCTGTCGAATCGTCGGCTACCGGCTCCTCTTGCCCCGTCGGGTCTTCGAGCGGGGCGAGGACGATCTCGAGTTCGAGCTCTTCCCCGGACCTCGATACCTTCACGGATTGGGTCGACCCCACCGGGCTCTGTTCGATGATCTCCCGCAATCCCCGCGGGTCGCGAACCCGTTCCCCGGCGAACTCGAGGATCACGTCCATCACCCGCAAACCCGCCTGATCCGCCGCCGAGCCGTCGATGACTTGGTACACGAGCACGCCGAGCCGGACCGGCAGATTCACCTTCGCCGCGACCCGCCGGTTGAGTTCGACGCTTGTCACCCCGATCGCCGCCCGACGCACCCGGCCGAACCGCGCCAGCTCGTCGGCGATCCACTTCGCTTGGTCAATCGGGATCGCGAACCCGATCCCCTGATAACCGCCGTTCCGCGTCGCGATCGCCGTACTGATCGCGATCACGCGGCCGTCCAGATCGATCAGCGGACCGCCCGAGTTGCCCGGGTTGATCGCCGCGTCGGTCTGCAACATGCGGCTTCGGGGGATCGTCCGGAGCGTCCGGTTCTTCGCGCTGATGATCCCCGCGCTGACCGTCGCCTCCAGCTTGAACGGGCTGCCGATCGCCAGTACCCACTCGCCGATCTCGAGCGATACAGAGTCGCCGAACTCCGCGACCGGTATCGGTCGCTCCGGCTCGACCCGTACCACCGCGACGTCGCTTTCAGGGTCACCGTGGACCGCCGTCGCGACCATCTCGGTCTCGTCCGCAAGCTGCACCACGACGCGGCGGGCGTTCTTCACGACGTGATGATTGGTAATCACCCACCCGCCGTCGTCCGCGATCACGCCCGACCCCAATCCCGTCAGCGGGATCGATTCGCCGTCTTCCGTCGTCGCCCCCGGCGGCGCGGGGCCGGGCAACGTCGGGGTGCGATTCGATTCGCCGTCCGGTCCACGACCCGACTCACCGTCGTCTTCGTCCGCGGGACCCTGCCCCTGGCCATAAGAAAAAACGGTCACGACCGAAGGGCTTGCCTTCTTCGCCGCCATCTTGAACGCCCGCGAAAGCGCCCGAGCCCCCGCCTGCACCCCCGCCGAGTCACCGCTCACCTCCGCCGACTCAGCCCGCTCGGTTCCCGACTCAGCCGACTCGTTCGCCGACTCAGCCGACTCGTTCGCCGACGGCGGGGCGTCGCCTGCGGGAGGACCCCCGACCACGGCACCGGTCGACACGACGGAGACGATCGAGAAACAGAACATCCCCACAACGAATGCTCGGCATAGGGTCGAGCGAAGCGCAAGGCTTCGGCTCGGCAACGGGTCAAATAAAGTCATGTTTCCACGCGAGGGGAAAGGCGGCTGGGAACGACGGGCGGCAAGCGTTCAACTTCGCGTATCATAACGGCCCCATTCAACGATCGGCCCCGCCCACCGATCGGCCCCGCCCACCGATCGGTTCAGCCCACCGATCGGTTCAGCCCACCGATCGGCTCTGCACCCCGACACGCCCCCACCTCCACCGCCCGGTGTCCCATGATCACCGCGAACCTGCTCGCGAAGAAACGGGACGGTCACCCGTGGACCGACGACGAAATCCGCTTCCTGATCGACGGGTTTTGTCGCGGCGACGTGGAAGATTACCAGATGGCGGCGATGGCGATGGCCGTGTGTGCCCGCGGGATGGACGCGGGCGAAGTCTCCACGCTCGCCGCCGCGATGCTCGACAGCGGCCAGCGGTTGCCCCGGATCACCGACCGGCCCCGCGTCGACAAGCACAGCACCGGGGGGCTCGGGGACAAGGTCTCGCTCGTCCTCGCGCCGCTCTTGGCGGCCTGCGGGGTCGACGTCCCGATGATCAGCGGACGCGGGCTGGGGCGAACCGGGGGGACGCTCGACAAGCTGGAATCGATCCCAGGCTTCCGGACCGATCTCGACACCGAAGCGTCCTCCAACGTCCTCCGCGATGTCGGCGCGTTTATCGTCGCCGCCAGCCCGCGGATCGCGCCGGCCGATCGTCGCCTGTACGCGATCCGTGACGTCACCGGGACCGTCGAGTCGGTGCCGCTGATCACCGCGAGCATCCTCAGTAAGAAATTGGCCGCCTCCCTCGACGCGCTGGTGATGGACGTCAAGGCGGGCGGGGGGGCGTTCATGAAAACCTTGCCGCAAGCCCGCGAGCTCGCCGATTCACTTCGCCGCGTCGGCCACCAAGCCGGGCTCCCGATCGCCACGCGGATCACCGACATGGACCAGCCGCTGGGACGCGCGGTCGGCAACGCGATCGAGGTCAACGAGGCGATCGAGCTGCTCGACGGACAAGGCCCCGCCGAAGTCCGCGCGGTGTGTGTCGAACTGGCCGCCGTGTTGCTGGCCAAAGTGGCGATCGATCCGACCATCGACCAGGCCCGCGATCGGACCGAAAAGGCGATCGATTCGGGAGCCGCAATGGCTCGCTTTCACGAAATGGTCGCTGCCCAAGGGGGACGTCTCGAGGGACCGCTCCCGCTCGCCCCCGAGTCGGTGATCGAAACACCGGTATCGGGATACGTCGCCGCGATCGACTGCGAAAAGATCGCCGACGCCGTGATCTCGCTCGGCGGCGGACGCCGGACGGCCCGAGACCCGATCGACCCCTCGGTCGGCGTCTCGATCCGCGTCCGCATCGGCGATCGGGTCGAAGCGGGCCAGCCGGTGCTCGTCGTGCACGGCCGTGACCCCGCTTCGGTCACGGCCGTGGAATCCCTGAGCCATGCCATCCGCCTCGTTTCCGACCCGGTCCGGCCACGTCCGCTGATCATCGCCCGCGACCCGTTCCCCCCTGGCGAACAGTCTCCCCCTGGCGACCGCCGCCCGACCGTATCAAGCCACGCCGGCGCGCCGGCGGCCATCGACGACGAAACCGAACGGCTGATCCGGGCGGCGACCGACGCCCGCGGTCGTGCCTACGCCCCCCACAGCAACTTCGCCGTCGGGGCCGCGCTGATCACCGACGACGGCACGATCGTCACCGGTTGCAACGTCGAAAACGCCAGCTACTCGATGACGCTGTGCGCCGAACGGGTTGCCGCCGCCACCGCCGTCGCACGCGGCTACCGCAACTGGCGAGCCATGGCGGTTGTCTCCACCGGCGGAGTGACCCCGTGCGGGGCGTGTCGCCAGTTTCTCGCCGAGTTCGCGGCGGATGCCGAGATCGTTTGCGTCAACGCCGCCGATCTCACCGCCCGCACGTGGCGTCTGTCGCAATTGCTCCCCGAAGCATTCGGCCCGTCCGACCTGATAAACTAGTTGGCCAACCCATTTCCCCCCCCTGACCGAAGCAGCAGGTTCCCCATGACCCACCGCATCACCCGCCGCGACGCCGTCCGATCCGCCCTCGCCGTCACCGCGGTCGGTTATCACTTGGGCGGCTCCCTCACCACCAACGCCGCCGAAGGCCCCAACGAGAAACTCAACCTCGCGTGCATCGGGGTCGGCGGACGCGGGGCCGCGAACGTTTCGGGCGTCAAAGGTCAGAATCTGGTCGCCCTCGTCGACGTCGACGCCAAACGGGGCGGCAAGGCGTTCGAAGCCCACGCCAAAGCGGAACGCTTCACCGATTATCGCAAGATGTTCGACGAACTCGGCGATCGGCTCGACGGCGTCGTGATCAGTACCCCCGACCACACCCATTTTCATCCGGCCTACACGGCGATGCAGCTCGGCCTGCACGTCTACCTCGAAAAACCGCTCGCCCATAACGTCTGGGAAACGCGAACGCTGACCAAGGTGGCTCGCGACAAAGGCTTGGCGACCCAGCTCGGGGCCCAGCGCCATGCGATGCCGAACATGCACCGCGTGGTCGAACTGATCCAGTCCGACGCGATCGGAAACGTCACCGAGGTGCACTCTTGGGTCGGCGGCAGCCGCGGCATGCCCGACGTCCCCCGCGACCGCCCGGCCGTCCCCGAACATCTCGATTACGAACTGTGGGTCGGACCCGCCGATTTTCGCCCGTATCATCCGTCGTTCTGCCCCTACGGTTGGCGGTTCTGGTGGGATTACGGCACCGGGGAAACGGGAAACTGGGGCTGCCACATCCTCGACATCCCGTTCTGGGCGCTCGGCCTCCAGTACCCCACTCGCGTCGACGCTTCCGGCCCCGAAGTCGACCCCGAACGGACCCCCAAGGCGATGCACGCCAACTTCCGCTTCCCCCCCAGCGACTCCCGGGGACCCGTCGATCTGCACTGGTACCACGGCGTCCCCGAAATCCTCGGCGAACACGGATTGGACGCCAAAGGGAACAACACGCTGTTCATCGGCGAGCGCGGAATGTTGCTCTGCGGGTTCGGCCAACACCAACTCCTCCCCGAATCCGACTTCGCGGACTTCCAGCCTCCTGAACCGTTCATCCCCGACTCGCCCGGGTTCCATCGGGAATGGATCGACGCGTGCAAAGGGGGCCCCGCCGCGACCTGTCATTTCGACTACTCGGGGCCGCTCGCCGAAACCGTCCTGCTCGGCAACGTCGCCTACCGCGCCGGCGGGTTCGACTGGGATTCCGCGAACCTCCGCACCCGCGGAAACGACAAGGCCCAAAACCTGATCCGCGAATCGTACCGCAAGGGCTGGGAAGTTTAGCCTCGTACTCAGCGGCACCGACTTTTGTCATGATGCCCCCATGGAGACCTCCCGCGACGAATTCGCCAGTTTGCTCGACCGCGTCCGCGCCGGGGACGAACACGCAACGACGACGCTCTGGGAGCGGTACTTCCAGCAACTCGTGCGGGTCGCCGCGAAACGGCTCCCCACCAACCTGCGGCGAACCGGCGACGAAGAAGATATCGCCCTTTCGGCGTTCCACAGCTTTATCGCCGGAATCCGTCACGACCGCTTCCCGGACCTCAGCGGACCCGACAACCTGTGGGGGCTGTTGATCACCCTGACGGCACGTAAGGTACACGCCCACCTTCGGCACCAAACACGCCAAAAACGCGGCGGCGGCACCGTTCGCGGCGAATCGGTGTTCATCGACCCGAAGGACAGCGGCCGCGGGGCCGGGATCGGCGGCGTCACCGACGACACCGAAACGCCAGACCTAAAAACCGAGCTCGCCGAGGCTTGCGACCGGCTCCTCGCCCAACTCCCCGACGACCAACTCCGCCAAATCGCGGTGATGCGGATGGACGGGTTCCTCGTCGACGAAATCGCCGCCCGACTCGGGGTCAGCAAACGCGCGATCGAACGAAGGCTGCAGCTGATCCGTAAGACCTGGACCGAGAACGCCTCCGACCTACCCGACTCGCTACGATAGGTGGAAATCAAGCGATCGATTCTCTGTGCCTCTCGGCCCGGAACAGCGAGCGGTTCCCGTGGCGAAATCGGTTCTCGTGACCAGTCCTCTCCGCCGAGAGGAACCGTTTCGGGCCCCGGCGGGCCTCCGTAGCGTTCGGGCATTAGTCACTCATGGAACTCAGCGACCTCACCGCCCGCGAATTGGCCCGGATCGACGCGATCTGTCTCGAATTCGAATCGGGGCTCCGACAGGGCCGCGAGGAATCGATCGAAGAGGTCGTCTCCAGCCGCGGTGGGGACTCCTCCGACTTGCTCCGTCGTGAACTCGAAGCGATCCGGGCCGAATTGCAGGCCAGCGACGGGGCCGAGACCCTCTTTTCTCCGTTCGGGATCTCCGGCGACGGCTCGGACGCCGCGACACCCGCGTTGACACCCAAACCCGGCGAGCCACCGCTCGGCGGCGTCGCTCGGCAACGCCCCCACAACCCGGTAGCGGCCGACGCGTCGCAGACCGGTCGGTCGGGGCGGCCCACCGGCAACACGCGATCCGGCGAGAACACACGATCTGGCAAGGACGAACGGGGTGTTCGCGACAACCGAGTCGCCTCCGATCCGCACGGCCCCCTCTCGCCCCCAGGCAAAGTCGCCGACGGGATTTCTGTCTTACGGCTGCCCGAAAAAGGGGACACCCTCGGTCCCTACCAGATCGGACGGGTGGTCGGTCAGGGCGGAATGGGGGCCGTCTACGAAGCGATCGATCGCCGGCTCGACCGGCTCGTCGCGATCAAGGTCCTCGCCGCCGCCGGCAGCCGGCCCCGTGAATTGGCCGAACGGTTCGAACGCGAAGCCAAGGCCGTCGCCTCGCTCAGTCATCCCAACGTCATCGAACTGTTCGACGTCGGCGTCAACGGCGGCATCCCCTACGCCGTGATGGAATACCTGCACGGCGAAACCCTCGAGCAACGCCTGCGACGCGAACCGATGACCCCGTGCGAGGTGCGGCGGATCGGGGTCCAGGTCTGTGAAGCTTTGGCCGCCGCCCACGCCGCCGGCGTGATCCACCGCGACCTGAAGCCGCAAAACATCATGCTCCTCCCTCGCTCCGGATCCGATCCCGGCTGCGACGCCCATCCGATCGACCCCCACCCGATCCGCCCCGACTCCAGCGAAGACGACCCGAGCGGACACGACCCGAGCGGACACGACCCGATGGTCAAACTGTTTGACTTCGGCCTCTCGCGGGCGCCGCGGAGCGGGTTCGCCTTCAGCCAATCGGGTTCCTCCGGAGACGCGGCGACGGACGATTCCCGCACCCGCTCGGGAGTCATCTTGGGCACCCCGGGTTATCTCTCGCCCGAACAAGCCCGCGGCGAACCGGTGACCCACGCGGCCGACATCTTTGGGCTCGGGTGCGTGCTACACGAGGCGTTCTACGGCGTGCGGGCGTTCGACGGGGCGACCCCGGCCGAACGCTTCGCCGCGGTCCTCCGCGGCGAACCGACGGCCGACGCCCACCGCCGTGCAACCGATCCCGAACTGGCCGACCTGATCGACGCCTGTTTACAAAAGGATCCGGCAAGTCGCCCCACGTCGGCCTCGGAGCTGGCGGCCCGGTTACGACGTCCCCCCGCCGTCGATTCGGGCCAATCCGGATCGCCTCATCCCGCTTTCCGGTTCTCGCGTCGAAGACTCTTCGAGGCGACCGCCGGGGCCGCCGCCGGGGTCGCCGCCGGCGGCTGGTGGGGCTGGGCCTACCCGACCCAAATCCATGGCGTCCACTCGATCGCCGTGCTGACGCTCATCGGTGAGCGATCCGCCGAGGAGACCGGGGTGCCGATCGGACCGGCCGGGAATCGCGCACTCCTCTCGGGAGAAATGCTCTCCGGCATGATCGTCAACGAACTCAGCTCCCTCGACTCTCTGACCGTCCCCAAATTCGTCCCCCGCACCGCGTCGACGCCCGCCGAGTTTCGTCGCATCGGACGCGAACTCGAAGTCGATTCGCTGCTCACCGGCACCTACCGCCGAATCCCTCGCGAACTCGACCGCCCGGCCCAAATCGCGTTCGACCTGCAAATCATCTCGGCGGCAACCGGGAAACAGATCTGGGGCAAGCGGGTGTCGATCGACGGCGGGGACGACTACTTAAACCAGAGCCAGATCGCCGGCACGATCGCCGACGCCGTCGGCTGCTCACTGATTACCTCCGACGCCTGTGAAGATCGTCCCGCCGGCGACGCCTACTCGTGCCTCGTCAAAGGTCGAACCTATGCCGATCCGGACAGCGTCGACGGGCTCCGCCGGGCGCTCTCCTGTTTCCAACACGCCCGCCAAGAAGACCCGGCGCTCGCCGCCTCCCACGCCGGCATCGCGCTGACGTCGATCACACTCGCGGCCCAAAGCCCCGTGTCCGAGGCGACCGAGCGGATCGAAACCGCCCGCGCCGCCGCGGAGGAAGCGCTGCGACTCTCCAACATGTCGGTCGACGCCCGCCTGGCCAAGGCGATGCTCCAGTGGCAAACCCTTTACCAGTACGACGGCGCCCTCCGCGAACTGCGTGAACTCAGCATGGTGGCGAACAATCACTGGCAAGTTCACCATCAATACGGGTTGCTGCTGCTCCTGCTGAACCGCACCCCGCAAGCCCTCGACGCGCTGCGACTCGCCAAACGGCTTCACCCCGCCTCGGCACTGCTCAAAACCGATCATTGGCGCGCCGAATGGTTCGCCGGCGACTCCGCCCGCGCCGTCCTCGAAGCCGAAGTGCTCCGCGACCAGGCCGGGGCAGCCACGCCCGCCCGTGGCCTGCTCGTCGACATCCACGAACAATCCGCAAACTTCGAACTGGCGGCCGCCCAGCATCCCGACTTTCGATGGCGGTCAGGCGACTCGCTCAAGGCCTACTTCGCCGAACGGTCGCGACACCTCGATCAAATCCCCTACGGCCCGTTCGGACCGGAACTCAACCAACTGATCCTGGACCAGCGTCGCGCCGAGTTTCTCGGGGGAACCTTCGCCCGACAAGACGACCCGGCGGCGGCGGACACCACCGCCATTTCTGATCCGTCCAATGTCGGCTCGCCCGACGGCGACTCGGTCGAACGACGGTTGGCGAGGCTGCGGAACGCCCCCCTCCCGATGTTGCCGCTGTTGTTGGCCAAACACCCCGCCTTGCGGTCGCTGTCTCGTCTCAAGTCCGCGACCGAAATGCTCCCCTCCGACGCGACGCTCCAAGCCGCCGCCGCTCACGGCACGATCTGAAGTGGTCCCTCACGGCCCTCGGTCGGCTCCTCGTGAACCTCGACGTCATCGATATACGAACGCATCACGTCGCGGATCCGCCGCAGCAACTCACGAAGGGACTCCTCGCTCCCCTCCATGTCCAGCCGGACCGACCCGTCCGGTTCGTTGCGGACGAAACCGTGCACAGCCAACCCCCGTGACTGCTCCACCGTCGTGGCACGAAATCCGACGCCTTGCACGTGACCGCTGAACCGCACGACGTAGCGGACCCGCGCCGAGCCATCGTTCATCACGTCGTCTCCCGAGTCGGATCGCCTAGCGTTTCCGGTGGCTTCCCGGTTCCCGCCCTCGCCGTCTCGGCGTTACCGGTCCGCTCGACGACGACCAGGCACATGTCGTCGATCGGGATCGCTTGGCCGATGTGGTCGAACACGGATCCCACGATCCGGTCCTTCATCACTTCCGCGTCCCCCCCCTCCGCGACCAACGCCCGGATCTTTTCGGTCCCGAACTCGCGGTCCCCCGAATCCATCGCCTCGTTCAACCCGTCGGTGTAAAGCACGGCCACGTCCCCCCGACCCATCGCGAACTCGACCGGTAAATACTCCATCCCCTCGTCGATCGCGATCGGCAACCCGGAACGGTCGGCCCCCGGTTCGCTCAGCTTCCCGTCGGCGGCGCGGCGAAGGATCGGCGGCATGTGACCCGCGTTGACGACGGTCACCTTGTCCCGGCCGGGATCGATTACCAACACCAACAACGTCACGAACCGTTCGACGTGCAACCGACTCATGCGGTCGTTCAGCCGGCCGATCGCCTTGCCGTAATCCCGGTCGCTCGCCAAACAAAACCGGCACTCGGCCGACAGCTTCGCCATGTACATCGCGGCCGCCACCCCGTGCCCCACGACGTCCGCGACGATGATCGCGACCCGGCCGTCCGGAAGGTGGATGTAGTCGAAGTAATCGCCGCCGATGTGGTGGGCCGCCCGGTAAAAGCTGCGGACACGAAACCCGTCCGCGTCCGGCGGACGCTGCGGCAAAAACGCCTGCTGCACTTCGGTCGCCAGCTTCAAGTCCTGCTCGACCTCCTGCTGACGCAACGCCTGCTCGTGCATCCGCGCGTTGTTGATCAAAATGCCCGCCTGAGCCGCGACCCCGGCGAGCAGGTCAATATCCTCCTCGCGGAATTGCCCGCGACCGCGAGTCGAATCGATCTGCAACGCCCCGATCGCGTTGCCGCCGTCGTCCAACAGTGGGGCACAGATCAACGACCGGATCGAAAAGTCCGCGATCGAGTCGCTGCTGTCAAAACGGCTGTCGTCCATCGCGTCGAACGACATCAACGCCTCCCCGGACTCCATCGCACGCCGGACGATCGTGCGGCTGATCCGAACCGTCTCGGTCTCGTCCCGCTGATACCGCAGCTTCACCCACTTCGGCACCAACACCCCCTCGGCGTTCTCCATCACGACGAACCCGCGGTCCGCCGCCGGGAAAATCTCGAACAGGCTTTCCAGAATCTTCGGGAGCACGTCGTCCAGTGCCAATGCCCCCGTCAGATTCCGGTTGATCTGGGTCAACGCCGTCAGCTTCGCCTCCGCCGTCGCGGTCATCTTCAAACCGCTCTCGGTCGCCCGGAACTCGACCTTCGCCCCCGGCGCCGTCTTCGTATCGTGGTCGTCGACCATCACGATCCCGAAACTCGACCCGTCGAACGTCATCTCCGACCCGCCCCGAGCGAACTCGGGCGTGGTCTCCCGGTGGAACATCAGCTCGACGTCGCTGATTCGCACCCGGTCCCCCTCCTGCAAAACCTGCGGAGCCGTCAGCAACTGGCCGTTCAAGAACGTCCCGTTGCGACTCCCCGAGTCCTCCACGAGAAACTCGTCCCCCTGCCGAACCACCTTCGCGTGATACCGGCTGACCGCCCCCGCATCGACGACGATGTCGCATTCCGGATGACGCCCGATCGAGGTCTCGCCCGACGCGAGCTCGAACCGCTCCATCCCCCGGCCTTCGATGTGGGTCGATAGAAACGCCATGGGTCTCAGATCCAGCGGAACGGGTTCAGGGCCAAGGATCCTGATTGTAGATCTCGGGGGGCGCCCCACAATGGGGAAATCGGCTTGACCAAAATCCGCCCGCCTCGTAGCTTGCAACCCTCGCGATCGACTGCCCGATGGTGTAATTGGCAACACAGCGGATTCTGGTTCCGTCGTTCTAGGTTCAAGTCCTAGTCGGGCAGCTAACGAAAAGGTCTCGGAGCCTCCGAGGGGCCCCCGATAAAGATCGGCAGCGAACCCCTCGTGCCTGGAGGCTCGTGCCTGGAGGCTCGTGCCTGGAGGCTCGTGCCTGGAGGCTCGTGCCTGGAGGCTCGTGCCTGGGGACTCGTACCTGGGGCCAACCTCTCAAACGCCGAATTCGCTCGGCGGTTGACGGGATCCGCAGCGACCGCGCCCAAAGCGGCTTTCGCTTTCAGGATGGAAGTAGGCCTCGACGCTTCGGTGTCACCTCTTGGCTCCCCGGCCGAACGCCCCGAACCGCCAGTGAAGGCGATCGGCCCTGCCGCCGCCCAGCGCTCACGCGACACATGCCTGACGCTTTTCAGGCACGACCGCATTCCGGGCGTGACGACGGCTTCGCCCGCCTCGGCGTCCCGGCTCCGTCCGCGGGGCGGAATGCCCGCACTCGACCCCTTGGCATATCCGAACGCCACGATAGCATAGGTGCATATTGTGTGCACATGAATCTTTAGGTCATGTGCGAGCTTGCCCCTTCGCTCGGTCGCCCCATGCTTCACATCCGACATGACACCTGTCGCCGGTCGGTCCTGACGCTCCTGCTCGCCCCGCTCGCCGTCGTCGGTTGCGGGCCAACCTCCCGGCTCGACACCTATCCGGTTTCCGGGCAAGTGTCGGTCGACGGCGAGCCGACGGACAACGTCGTCGTGCGGTTCCATCACCAGGACCCCAGCGTCACCGGGGACGCCCGGTCACCGGCCGCGAAGACAGATGCCGAGGGACGGTTTCGGCTGACCACGGCGGTCGACGCGGAAGGGGCGATCGCCGGGACCTACCGGGTCTCGTTCGCTTGGATGTCCGGGAATCAGCTGACCAGCACCGATCGCTTCGACGGCAGCTATTCGGACCCCGCGACGAGTGGCGTGGAGGTCGAAGTCCCGCACGGCGGGATCGATCTGCCGCCGTTCCGGTTGTCGTCCCATGGACCGACGGGACGCGGCCGCTGATCGCTCCGCTTCCGCCGATCCGTCTATCGAATTCTCGATCCGAATAGGGTTTGCCCATGCCTCTTGAATCCCCGACAGCCATCCGAATGAACGGTCGATCGGACCGATACGGCCACACGACGAGCGACAGACGAAGGTCGCATCGCTTTCGTGGCGGATCCCCGCCCGGGCTGCCGTGCCCGACGGATGCCGCACATTTGACCCCCGCACGATCTCGCCCGCTTCGACGCTCCTGTCCGACCGCGTTCACGCTGGTGGAACTGCTGGTCGTGATCGCCATCATCGGCATCCTGGTGGGGCTGCTGTTGCCGGCGGTCCAGCAAGCCCGAGAGGCGGCCCGGCGAATGCAGTGTCAGAACAACCTCAAGCAACTCGGCTTGGCCCTCCACAACTTCCACGACACCCGCCGCAAGTTCCCGCTGAACAACCCACGGGTCGAGCGTCCCGGCGACGGGTTGTACTTCGTGAAACGGCCCTGGAGCATCGAACTCCTCCCCTATTTGGAGCAGGCAGCGTTCTACGACCGGTGGGACAAAGACCTGGGATTTGTCGAGGGGACCAACGCGATGTTGGTCACGACCCCCATCCCTTCCTACGGCTGCCCGAGTTCGCCGGTCGACAAGGTGCAGCTCTTCCAAGAGCCCCCGCCGAGCCTGAGCGCCGACCGGGCGGCAGCCGGTGGTAATCCCTACCGTGCCGCGATCGTGGAGTACGCCCCGGCGTTAAACACCCCGCGATCGCCGATGACCCCCTCCAGCCCGCGCCACCCCGGACTGCTCAACAATGTCGAGCAGACGCGGATGCGAGACGTCACCGACGGACTGAGCAACACGATCGCGTTCGGCGAGCTTTCGGGATTGCCGCGTCGATTCAACCGCCGGCGAGACGTGGGAGAAAATAACTCGGCGTTTGGCATGTTGGGTGGCTGGAATCGGTTGCTGTTGCTGCCCACGGACCCCACCGGCGAACGGCTCTGGGGAGGCAACTGTCTGATCAACTGCACCAACTTCGCCGGCTTGCAGTACTTCAGTTTCCACGCCGGGGGCGTCCACGTCGGACTGGCGGACGGATCCGTCCGCTTCTTATCGGAGAGCATTGACATGGATTCGGTTTATCGCTTGACCGCGATCAACGACGGGGAGCCGATCGATGGCAGTTACTAACAATCGTGGTGTGGTCGTGTTGGTCCTCGCCGCGTGCGGATCGTTCGCGGCCACCGCGGTGGGCCCGCCCGAAAAGCGGTTCGCAACGGAAGAGGCGTCGGAAACTCTCCGGCCAGTCAAAAGGGCTGGCGGAACTGACTCGTCTCCACGGGGACAGACCGCTTCTCGGAAGGGCGCTCAAAGGGATCAGGCGAATTGGCCGTCCTACCTGTCGGGACAATTGGTCAGGCCTGGGGACGCGGCTGACGCTCCCCAAAGCTGGACTCCCGAAGACGTCTCCTGGTCCGCCTCCGTCGAGGGCTACGGCCAATCGAGTCCGATCGCGTGGGATAACGTGATCTATTCCACGTCGGTATCGGGGGGCGAGAAAGAGGCGTTGCATGTCACGGCGATCTCCCTTTTCGACGGCCAAGTGAATTGGACCCGAACCTTTCGGTCGACCGCCCCCGAGACGTCCGGTTATCTCATCAGCCGCGCGGCGCCAACGCCGGTCTGTGACCGGGACGGCCTCTTCGCCTACTTCGAAAGCGGCGACCTTTTCGCTTTGGATCACCGGGGCGAACCGCGTTGGCACGTCTCGCTCGCGGAACGTTTCGGCCGCTTCGACAACAAGTTCGGGCTCGCCGCCTCGCCGGTGTTGACGGAACAAGCCGTCATCGTGCTAGCCGACCATGACGGCCCTTCCTACGTCGCGGCCTTCCGTCGCGACGACGGGACCCTACTCTGGAAACGGGATCGGCCGGGAGGTCGAAGCTGGAGCTCGCCGTCGATCGTCCGCGTCGGCGACCGAGACCAACTGGTGTGCAGCTCGGCCGGTACGCTGGAAGGCTACGATCCGAAAACCGGCGAGACACTTTGGACCCATGAGGAGATCGGCGGCAACACCGTCGCCACCCCGATCGATCTGGGCGACGGACGGTTCTTGGTCGCTTCATTGATCCGGCCGGCCGATGGCCCCACGCCTCATGCCACCGAGTCAAACCTGCTGGCCAAAATTGTCCAAGATGACCAGGCGTTCCGTTTGGACGTTCAGTGGGTCGCCGCCAAGGCGCGGGGGTCGTTCTGCTCGCCCATCGCCTCCGGCGACAACGCCTATTGGGTGAACCCGACCGGCGTCGTGTACTGCCTGAACCTCGATACCGGGGAGGAGCGATTCGCCGAACGATTGCCCTGCGGGGCGTGCTGGGCGACGCCGTTGGCTGTGGACGACCGCGTTTACTTTTTTGGCCGAAAGGGTGAGGCGACGATCTTGAGCAACTCTCAGGAGTTCGAGGTGATTTCGACGGGGCATCGAACGAGGGACCCGGATGACCGCCCCCCGTCCGATCCTCCCGAGCCGTCGGAAGCCAAAGCCGAGGCTGGGAACGAACCCGACGCAGCTCGGAGGCGTGCGGCGGCGATGAACTCGGGCGTCACGCTGTACGCCGCCATCCTTGTCGGACCGCGGCTGATCGTCCGATACGGCGATCGGATCGATTGTGTGCCAGTCGCTGACGGAGACCGCCCTTCCCGATAAACTCATGGGGACAGGTTGATCCGCATTGAGCTTTGCCTTCGTTTGGAGTGAACGGCAGAACCGTCGCAAATGACACCCTCATCGCCAACCCGAATCGCCTACCCGATGGGGTCGGCCCTGCTCGGCCTTGGAATGTCGGCTGTCTTTGCAATGACTGCGATTCTCGATCTTCGAAAAAACCTCTCGCGACCGTGAAGAACAGGGCCCTCGGCGACTTAAATCCGCGAAGGACTGTCCCATTAATTTTCGGCTCGGTGCTTACGCCGAGAGGGGGGCTCTCGTGGGTCAGCGTGCAAAACTTTAAGGTGTCGCCGAAAGCTCCTGCCAGCAACTATATTCGGCGGTCGGTTCCCGGGGCTTCTTCCTCGGTTGTCCTCCCACCCGTCGCCCTGTCGTGCCGCCGCTCCGTCGTGGCTGTCGATCGCCCGCCTTCGAGATCTAACGCAATGTCCCCTCGCCCCTCCGCCGCCTCGGTCGCAGTCCGAGCGTTGGCCATCGCCCCGGAAACCTTTCCCGTCGTCGCGTTTCGGTCGAGATGCGAGTTTCGGTCCCGCTCCGCGTGCCGGTTCGCGATCGTGCCTCGGTTCACCATCGGGCCGCCGATCGACGTCGCCTTGCGGGTCGCCCTGGCCGTCGGGGTCGCCGTCCTGATCGGGGGTCGCGTCCCGTTCGTCGGCTCGCCCGCCGTCGCCGACGAACCGAACCGTGCGGAATCCGACGGGCGCCCCGACAAGCTGCGGGAGCTGCAAACCGAGGCGATGACCGAGACCCGCGCGGCATGGGGACACTGGGGGACCGACCCGACGAAGTACTCGACCTGGACGAATCACAGCAACCGCTTGATCCCGGTCTACACGTTCGGCGTGACTCTCGACCGATGGCGTGCCGAGGGAAGCGCGTACGCCGACCCGGATCGGTTGGCGGCGATCTACGGCGAGGTCCCCGAGGGATCGCTCAACCCGTCGGCGACCTATCACGACCAGACCGATCTGTACCGTTTGCAGCAAGACTTGATCGACGCCGGCTACCGCCGCGTGATCCTGTTCGTTCTCGACGGGATGGATTGGCAAACGACCCGCGCCGCCGCGACCTATCAGAACGCGGCGGTGTCGTACGACCGTGGCCGCGGAACCGGGCTCTCGTTCCTCGACTACCGCGGCGCCCCGACCGACTTCGGACTCGTCGTCACCAGCCCCCGCCGGGCGAAGGTTCGCGGCGACGTCGACACCCAACTGGTACTCGACGGGGATCGTGACCCGACCGGTGGCTACGACCCGGCCCGCGGCGGACACGAGCCGTGGACCGAACCGCCGCGAAACGAATACCTGCTCGGGATGGACCGTGGTCGGCCACACACCGTCCCCGACTCGGCGGCGACCGCGACGAGCATGACCAACGGGGTCAAGACCTACAACGGCTCGATCAACGTCGCCGTCGACGGCCAGCAGCTCGAACCGATCGCCCGCCGGCTCCAACGCGAACGTGGGTTTCGCGTCGGGGTCGTCACGAGTGTCCCCGTCAGCCACGCGACCCCCGCGGCGGCGTACGCGAATAACGTGACCCGCAACGATTACCAAGACATCACCCGCGACCTCGTCGGGCTACCGTCCGCCGCCCACCGGGACGCCCCGCTCCCGGGCGTCGATGTGTTGATCGGTTGTGGATGGGGCGAAACCGCGCGCTCGGCCTCCGCCCAAGGCACGAACTTCCTTCCGGGAAACAAGTACTTTCACGAGGACGACCTGCGTCGTGTCGACGCCCGTCACGGTGGCGATTTCGTCGTCGCCACCCGAACCCCCGGCCGGAACGGGGCGAAGGTGTTGGCCGACGCGACCCGCCAAGCGGTCCGCCAAGGTCGCCGCCTCCTCGGGTTCTTCGGGACCGACGGTGGACACCTCCCCTACCAAACCGCCGATGGCGGATACGATCCGACGATCGACGTCAAGGGGAAGGAGGATTACGACGCCGCCGACGTCGATGAAAATCCCACGCTCGCCGAAATGACCGAGGCGGCACTGGCGGCGCTCGAACCCTCCGAGGAAGGGTTTTGGCTGTTGATCGAGGCCGGCGACGTCGACTGGGCCAATCATGCCAACAATCTCGATAGCTCGATCGGCGCGGTCCTCAGCGGCGAAGCGGCGTTCGACACCGTGACCGATTGGGTCGAGAACCAACCTTCGGGGTGGGATCATACCGCCGTGATCGTTACCGCCGATCACGGACACTATCTCGAGATCACGGACATGGAAGCGATCGCCGAGGCGGGGAAATGAAGCTAGGCAACCCCCGGGGCACTCGTTAACCTAAATGAGTCATGTCCCGGCGGTCGGGCCCCTCGCGATTGGGGGCTCCTCCCACCGTAAGCTTTTCCTCGCCGCGCTAGCGAGGTCCCTTGGTCGCTCCTTGATGGCGATCGTCCCGTTGGCTCAACGGCGCGTTGGCTCAACGGCGCGTTGGCTCAACGGCGCGGCACGCCCCCGCGAGTTCCCGCTCGCCGGCACGTGACCAGAAACTTGTTTCCCTTTTCGACACATCGAGTGTGACGGATGACGGCCGCGCCGTGGTTCCGTTTGCTCAAGTCGTATGGTCACGCCGTGAACGTTTCCAACACCGAATCGGATATCGCGCCGCCCGAACGACGCGAAGTGCAACTCGTGGACGACCGCGAGCCCGCGAGCGGGATGGACCAACGGGAAAAGCTGGACGAATGCCAGCGGATCATCGATTACCGGTTTCGTGACGAGTCGCTGCTCCTCTCCGCACTGACCCACGCGTCGGGGGCGGCCCACCGATTGGCAAGCAACGAGCGGCTCGAGTTTCTCGGCGACGCGGTCCTCGGCTTAACCGTCTGCCGATGGCTCTACGAAGAGTATCCCGAATACAGCGAAGGGGACCTGACCAAGATCAAGTCTTCGGTGGTCAGCCGCCGGTCGTGCGGCCGCATCGCCTGCGAATTGCAACTCGACCGTTGCCTGATCGTCGGCCGTGGCGTGACCCAAAACCGTAGCTTCCCGCGGTCGCTCGTCAGCGACGTGTTCGAGGCGATCGTCGCCGCGGTCTACCTCGACGGCGGGTCCGACGTGATCCGAGAACGGCTCAAGGTCTGGCTCGCAGAAGAAGTCCGGCACGCGGTCGAAAGCCAAGGCTCCGCGAACCACAAGTCGGCGCTCCAGCAATATGCCCAGAGAGAGTTGGCCGACACGCCGGTGTACCGACTCGTTCGCGACTCCGGACCGGACCATCGGAAGTCGTTCCTAATGGCTGCGGTTCTCTCCGACCGTGTCTTCGCCCCGGCATGGGGAAACAACAAGAAAGACGCGGAACAACGGGCGGCGGCGAACGCAATGGCGGAGCTCCGAGACCAACCGATCCCCTATCCCATCGACCCCTGACGCGTGAATCCTGATGCGGTGCTTCCCCCCCCGCTCGATCTTGCCGGCACCACTTTGGGCGGCTCTCGCCCTCGGCGGCGCCTCGCTCGTCGCCTCCTCGGCCGCGGCCCAAGAACGCCGGGCACCACCCCCGACCTTCTCATCCTCCCAGACCCGCGGCGTGTTTTTCGACCAGCTCGACGACGCGATCCGAGGAAGCCGACCCGACCTCGCGTCACTCCGCAGCGTCTCGAACACTCCGGCACCGAGCAACTCGGACGATCGCCGCGACGGGCCCTCGAGCGGCGATGGCGAAGACGGGTGGGCGAAGATCGTCGCGGCGACGACGCTCGAAGATGAGGTCAAACGGGTCCGCTTGGCGTTCGACGCCACCGTCACCACCCCCGGGGCGTTCGCCAGCGGCGGTTATCAAACCGCCCGCGATCACCTCTCGGTATTGGCGATGGCGTTCGCCGTGATCAACGAGTTCGACGGCGACGTCCGCTGGAAAGACGAAGCCCCCGTCGCCCGCGACCTGATCGCCCGCTCCGCGGCGAACTGCAAGGCGGGTTCGAACCAGGTCTACAACGAAGTCAAGCTCCGGCAACAAGACCTCCAAGACCTCGTCTCCGGCGCGGGGCTGCAAGGACGCGACGCCGATCCCGAAAACGAGTGGTTCATGATCGTCGATCGCGCACCGATGATGAGCTACGCCCAACGGCTGCTCGACCGGATGCAAGACGCCAGCCGAAGCGCGGCCGCCGTCGAAGAGGCCGGCGATAGCCTCGTCCGAGACTCCGAAATGCTCGCCGTCGTCGGACGCGTCCTTCATCAAGAGGGGATGATCGATGCCGACGACGAAGACTACGCCAAGCTCTCCGCCGAGATGACCCGCGCCGCCCGCGGCGTCGCCGTGGCGACGCGACGCGGAGACGCCGACGCGGTTCGGACCGGCGTCGGCGCCGTCAGCCAATCCTGTGTCGCTTGCCACGACATGTACCGCTAGCCCAGTGCCGCTTCCTTTGGAGGCGATCCAGGGTGTCTTTGATAGCGGAGCGGCGGAAGCCACCCGGTTCCATGGCTCGGCCGACCGAAGGACGCGGTGGACAGGTATTTCCCGGCTGTTGTCAAGGGCGATTCGGTTCCGCTAAACCGGGACGCTCACAGATGGCGGTCAGCGAAGTCGAGGTACTGCGTCCAATCGAAATCGGTGACCCCGTGGCCCCCCGTGCGCAGGTGATACCCGATCGTTCCCGACTTGATCGGCATATCGGGACCCGGCTGCTCGCTCGGTGGGGCGTCTCCGCCGAACCCGTCGCTCCCGAGCAATCGATACACCGGGTCGGCGCCGACCGCGGCCAGGAATTCGCCCTTCGGGTCCGCCCACCGGTCGTCGGTGGCGCTCGCGACGTAAACCGCCCGCGGGGCGATTAACGAGATCAGCTGATGCTGATCTACCGGCAAAGCCCCCTCGTTCTGGTTGTATCGTTCGAACCGGTCACAAAACCAATGGGGGAACGAGTGGTTGATTCGCCCGACGGTCTCCCCGAACGCCCGTCGACTCAGCGCCGCACCGCCGCACCCCGAATTGTTGCTGATCACAAGTTGGAATCGCGGGTCGGAAGCCCCCGCCCACAACGACGTCTTCCCCAATCGCGAATGCCCGAACACGGCCACACGGTTGCCGTCGACCTTGCCGTCTTGAGTCAGATAATCGAGCGCGCGGCTTAGCCCGTACGCCCAACCGGCGATGCTTCCCCACCGCTCCTCCTTCGGCACGTCGTCCGCCCAGTCGGCGAAACGGCCATGGATCCCGTTCTCGAACCCGTCGTCGAAATCGGGGTCGATGTCGCCGTAGTAGATCGTGACCAGCCCGTAGCCGCGGTCGATGATCATCTCGACCGGCCAACGGTCCGACGCGACGCCGCGACCCGCCTCGACCGCCCGGTTCCCATCGGTCGTCTCGTTCCGACGGTTGCGGACCCAACTCTCGGTGATCTCGATCGACGGGTCAGGATCGATCGTGTGGTTGCCTTGAAAATTCAGCCCCAAAAACGCAGGGACCGGAACGCCCGATCGTGGCGTGTAGATTAACAACCGGATCGGAAGCGCCTCCTCCCCCGCGGCCACGAACACGTCCACCTCGCGGCGGATCGCCTTCCCGTTCAACGCGTCCCCTTTCGTGCTCACGACGCGGCCGCGGACCGGGACCGGATCAGGGGAACGGCCGTAAACGTGCGTCCGGAACAGCTCGAGCAGTTCCGGACGCCGTACCTTTTCCCACGACGCCGCGTCTTTGACCGGATCACCCGACTCGGTCACCAACGGGTCGGGCAATTCGTAACTGGGGACTTTCGACTCGTCATAGTTCGCCTCGAATCCCGGTTGCGCCGCCGCCGGCAACGCGAACAACGGAAGGGCGATCAAGGTGAGCGGCAAGATTCGAAGCATGGCGTTGATTGGGGAATGGGTTCAAGAAATGCTGGGAAGCGACGATGTCCCCAAAAAGCAGGCACGGACCCGACGCAGGCTCGTTGGCGGAATTGCCCCTAACCGAACAGTTCCGCGATCGGACGGCCGCCGTCGGTGATCGGGACGGGGCGCTCCCCATCGTACAGGTACTCGCGAGGATCGATGCCCAGGGTGTGGTGCACGGTGGCGTGGAAATCAGGGACCGACACGGGCGATTCGACGATCTCCTTCGACAGTTCGTCGGTCACCCCGAACGCGCCGCGGTGCCGCAGGCCGCCCCCGGCGAGCACCATCGTGAACGCGGAACCTTGATGTCCCCGGCCCCCGCCACCGTCGAACGCCGACGGCCGCCCGAACTCCGACGCGACGACGATCAACGTCTTGTCGAGCATCCCGCGTGATTCCAAGTCGTCGATCATCGCCGCCATCGCGCGGTCGAGCTGGTCGATCAAGACGTGCTGCTGCTTTTGACCCTGATTGTGCGTATCCCAGCCGGTCCCGTTGACGAAGTTCATGTTGTGTGACACTTCCACGAACCGTACGCCCCGTTCGACCAGTCGCCGCGACAGCAGGCACCGTTGTCCGAACTCGTCGCCGTAACGCTCTCGCAACTCCGCCGGTTCGCTCTCCAAGTCGAACACATCCATGAATTCGGGACCGCTCAGCCGCCGACTCTCCGCGAGCACCTCGTCGTAAGACGTCAACGATTTCGACTCGCCGAGCCGGGGATCGTCGCGGATCGTTTCGCGAAGGGCATCGAGGAGTCTCACCCGCCGGCCCATCCGGCCGTCATCGACGAAGCTCGGACGGACGAGTCCGCCCGGTCCCGAATCGGTATCGGTCAGGTAGAGGAACCCGTCTTTCGCGTCGAGGAATCCCGGGCCTCGGGTGACGTTCGGATACCCGATCAATACGTACGCCGGGACACGATCTCCCGCCGGGCCGCGTCGGTTGGCGACGATCGACCCGATCGACGGGTAGACGACGGTCCCGCTCGTCGGCCGACCGGTGTGCACCCGGTTGACGGCCGCCGCGTGCTCGTCGATCACGTCGTGATGGACCGATCGGATCGCGGTCACCCGATCCATCCGACTCGCCACGCGGTGCAGGTGCTCGCAAACCTGGACACCGTCCACACACGTGTCGATCGCCGCGTAATCGCTCCCCGGCTTCCGCGTCGTCGGGTCGCCCCGTCGTTTCGGGTCGAACGTGTCGACCTGCGCCATCCCGCCGCCGAGCCACAGAAAGATACAATGCTCCGCTTGACCGGCCGGCGGCAGCGGCCCGGTCGCCTCCTCCGCGGTTAGTCCCGCGGCGGCGAGCGACGCCGATGCGGTCGCGGTCGTGCGGAGGAATCGTCGTCGGTCCATGGAGGACCCGTTCGGTAGGCGGCTCATGGCAAGGCTCATGGTAAATATTGGAACTCAGGAGTATTGATCAGCGCCCACACGACGTCCTCCGCCCGCTCCCGCCACTGCGGCTTGAGCCGCCCGGTCGGCTCGGGACCCTCGAGCAAACGTTGACTCTGACGCATGCGGATCCGATTCGCCTCGCTGCTGAGGTGGTTCACCCATGAAACCGCGGGCTCGCGGATCGGCGTCTCGGCCGCGATCGGCGTCTCCATCACCCGCGTGTCGAACCCGTCGGCGAGCAGCCCCACGAACAACGCCTTCTCCTCCGGGGTCGGGCCACGCGTCAGGAACCGTTCGAACAACGTCGCGACGAGTGATTCGGCCGACTCGGCTTCGACGCAGATGTCGGTCAACGCGTCCTCGTCGGTCAGTCGCGTGAGCTGGATACTCAGCGCCCCCCCGGCAAGGATTCCGGGTTGGATCACGTTCGGCTCGTCGGGCCGATCGTTGACCGGTTCCTGTCGAGAACCGCTCCACCCGAACGCCTCTAAGCAATCGGTAACGGCGGCCGCCTTGGGCAGCGACAGCGAGGGGCGATCGCGTTCGTTCGATAGCGATGTCAGTTGCCACGCCCGACGCGGGGCGCCGAGGTTCAAGAACACGTTCGGCCGCTGGCGGGCTTCCGGGTCAAACGTCAAGTCGCCCACGTCCATCGCCCGACCGATCACCGTGTGCAGAGAATCGACGACCTGTTCGGCCGTCATCCGACGCCGTCGAGGCGCGTCGAATTGGCGAGCCTCCTCCCGCACCGTCACCGCCCGCTCGACCGACTCCTGTTGATATAGCCGCGACCGTAGGATCGTTCGGGCGACGTGACGAAAATCGTATCCCGAACGGATGAGTTCACGGGCCAGATACTCCATCAGCCCCGGATGACTCGCGCGGGCGAGGTCCCAATCGTCAATCGGCTCGACGAGTCCCTCCCCGATCAGCCGCGCCCACAACCGGTTGACCACCACGCTCGCGAACTGCCCGTTCTCGGGTCGCGTCAGCAACGCCGCAAACCGCTCGCGGGGCGAAGCGTCTCGGTCCAACATCCACCGCTCCAGCGGCGCGTCCGACGTGATCCCCTCGAGCGACCACTCCGGCTCGACCTCGTCCCCGGGACTCAGCGACAACGTGATCAGGTCCGCCCCGACCGACCCTTCGAAGAACGCCGCCGGGACGCTGCTCGATTCGGGGACCCGGATCGGTTTTCGCTCCAACATCGCGGCGAGCGAAAACAGGTCCTCCTGTGTCCAGTCGTGATACGGGGCGTCATGACAACGGGCGCACTTCATGTTCGCCCCCAAAAACGCCGTCCCCAACACGTGCGCCTTCGCCGCCATCGGGACGTCGTTCTGCGTCGCCATCCCGAACCCGGCCGGCCCGCCCCCGAGCATGCTCCCTTCCATCCGCACCAAATCGGTTACCCAGCGGTCGACCGGAACGTGGTCCCGCATCACGTCGTGAATGTAATAACGGAACGGCCCGGTATTGTTCAGCGTCGGCTTCAAGATGCTCGGGTTCTCCGCCAACACGTCCAGCCAATACGCGGTCCAGTGGTCGGCCCAACGCGGGTCGTCGAGCAACCGATCGATGACCGCATCGCGGCGGACATCACGGTCGCCCGAAAGCTCACGGAACCAAGCGATCTCGGCATCGGTGGGAGGGACCCCGACACAATCGAGGAACACACGCCGGAGGAATCGCTCGTCGTCGAGACGTGACGTTGGCGACATCCCGGTTCCCTCCAATTTCGCCACCACGAACGCGTCGATCGGATCCGCGTCGTTTCCGTCCGCCACCGTCGGCACATCGATCGGCGGCAGCGACTCCACATACCGACGCGCCGCCGCGTGACGACGGTCCCAGTACGGGTCGTCTTCCGCCGCGGCCCGCCGACGCTGTTTACGATCGATCGCATCAACCGTCGCACGTTGTGACGCCGCATACGCTCGCCATCCGTCGTCGGTCACGGGGACCAAATCGCCGTGCCCCAGCAGCCGCCACTCGGGATCCCCTTCGGTCCGCACCGCGACCATCACCTCCCCGACCTCGTGACGTAGCCCCTGACCCCCGACCATCGTTTGCAACGTCACTCGCGTCAGGCCCTCGTCGGCCCGGTGCTCGACGATCTGCTCTCGATGACCCGGATGAAGCGGGCGAAGCCACGGGTCTTGTCGGGTCACCGGATCGACTTCATGGTGGGCGCCGGCGTTTCTTAGATGCGGCGGCGTCTCCGCGATCACTTCGTCACCGACCCACAAACGCGATAGCCCGCCGGCCCGCAGCATCCACTCCAGCGGTTCGCCCGGCAGATCGATTTCGACCATCGCGGTCACCATCACGGCACCATCCCAATCCCGACGGACGCCGCCCCGCGCGTAAGGTGTCGGGATCGTGGCCAGCCCCAACGCCGGTTGTTGCCACCGCCGATCGGGCTCCGAGATCGCGATCGGCCAAGACGCGTCACCACAACCTTCCTGCAATGTGACCAACACCGCATCCTCGGGAAGCCCCGAAGCGGGCGGCTGAGGCGGACGCACGATCGGCTTCCGCCGCGCCACGAACTCCTCCGCCGGGACGATCCGCCGCTCGATCACGACGCCGTCGATCGCGCCGCGAAACGAACTCGACGGGTTGCCCCCCATCGACGACCCGATCCATACGTCGTCGTCATCGACGATCGGGGCCCGATCGGTCTCGCCCCCCATGTCCCAACTCCCGCCGACCGGCTCCCCGTCAACGTACCCCTGTACACTCTTCGGCTCGCCAAACGTGTAACTGACCGCCACGTGGTGCCAATCCCCGTCGGGACCGAACCCGACCTCGCTCGTCCAGCGGTGATACTCCGACGGATCGTCGTCACCCGCCACGCTGCGAAACAGAAAGCTCAGTCGGGCCTCGCCGCCGACGCCCCGAAGCCGCAACGCGTAATTCTGATTCTCCCGTGACTCACCCCGATGTGACTCACCCCGATGTGACTCACCCTGGTACGTCCGACCCTTGCCAATCACGTACACGTTCCGCCCCGATGCGACCGCGTCGCTCCGCACCCACGCCTCGATCGTGATCGAATCCCCCTGCCCAAACTTCAGCGACCCGTGATCCGCTTCGTCCTCGACCCGCATGTGCGCCCCACGCCCGTCAAGCCGTAACGCGTGATTCGTCTCCGGCATCCCCTCGAAGTACGTCGACGTCGGGCCGATCGGTGCGATCGCAGCGTCCCCCACCAACTCCCCCGACGGGCCATTCTCGAAATTCCACCGAACTCCGTCCTCGCCGCCGCGAACAACGCCGTCCCCGCCGCAAATCACGGGAGCGGGTCCCAACAGGGTCAGCACGAACAAGGGCGCGAGCCAGATCGGTCGGTACCGCATGAGACGCCGGGCGGGTGGGAGGAAGGCGGGGCGAGCGAAGCCGTCATTATGCGCCCCGCCAAGCTGCGGGGCAAAGCGTTCGCCAAACGATGGCGGCCAAACGCACGCCCGCCCCATCTGATGTGCCTATCCGTAAAGGGGGCCGACCCTTTGTAGATTTCCAGCTGACGTCGTGTTCAACGGCTTTTCCGCGTCCTTTGGTGACTACCGGCTCGCTTCAAGAGAGGGTCGGCCCCCTTTTCGGATAGGCGAAGCGAACGTCCGCCCCGGCGGAGCTGAAATCCACCCCGGGCGAGCCGATGATCCGACCCACGCAAGACGGCGTTTGACCCGAGCATCCTCCGTGACACGGATTATCATGGTGTTAGCCGGGGTCCGCCGCCGTTCCCCGATCCGCCATTCCCCCCCTGATCCCGTCTCATCCCAGCATGTCACGATCGATCCTCGCCGTTCTGTTTGTCGCGGCGTTCGCCACGTCCGACACGCTCGCGCAACAGCAACCGGCGAAGCGAAGCGACCCGGCACAATCGCAACTCATCCGCCGTGCCGAACTGGACCCGGCCTTCCTCGGCACCGCCGTCGATTCCCTCGCCCGAGCCGACGCGTGGGAGTCGCTCGACGACCTCCTTTCCTCTTCCGCGGTCGATGACGTCGACGACGAAACCAAAGCCGCGATCGCCGAAACGGTCGGCCCGGCGGTCATGCTGCGAATCCTTCGGCAAGAGTCGCTCGGTGACTCGTCCCGCGAATTCCTTCAAACATGCCGGCGGGCCGCGTCCGAGCTGCGACGCGACGAAGAACGGCTCCGCGAAGCGGTCTCGCAATTGGACAGCGACGACATCGACGAACGCTTGGCCGGGATGCGAACCCTGTTGGACGGTGGCGAAGCCTCGATCGCCGTTCTCGTCGACGCGATCGTCTCGGGCGACGGCAGCCGTCACCGCGATGACCAGCGAAGGGTCCTTGCCCGGCTCGGCCCCGGCGGCCGCGAGGCACTCCGCCAAATCGCGTTGTACGGCGAACCCGACCCGCGAGCCTCCGCCGTCGCCGCCCTCGCACGCCTCGACGCGGAAAGCTCGCTCGCCGATTTGCTCACCGCGGTGCACGCCGACGATGCGATCGACGCCGAGCGAGACGCCGCGTCCCAGGCCCTGCGCCGCGTGCTGAGCGGAAAGCCGACACGCCAGGCCGCCATCGCCTGGCTGGCCCGAGACCTTCGTGAAACCGCCGATGCCGCGCGACGAGTCGAAAACGACGGCCAACCCGAAACGGTCTGGACCCTCGCCGACGATGGCCGCTCGGTGACCCCGATCGATTCCTACCAAATCGTCGCCGCTTATCGCGACGGGTATGACGCCGCCGCCCGACTCCTCCGCGTCGGCGGGCTCGACAGCGAGCTCGCCGCCGACGCGTTGATCGCCGATCTCAACTACCGCGTCCTTGTCGATCCGCAATGGGCCGCCGTCGACCCGCCCCAATCCTTTGCCGACCAACACTCGCTCGACGCCCCCCAACTCGCCCTCGCGATCGACCGCGCGCTCCAATCCTCGGCGTGGCCCGCCGTCGTCGGGCTGCTCCGAATGGTCGATACCGTTGCCGCCCCCGAGGGAACACCGGACCAAGCCGCCGTCGACCGCTTGCTCCGCTTCGGCGGCGAGCCGACCCCGCTGGTCCGCGCCGCGTCGGCAGCCAACCCCCGCGTCCGTTACGAAGCGACCTCCGTGATCCGGCAACTCGCCGCGGACAGTCTCGCCGATGGGGAATCGTTTCCCGGAATCACCAGCGTACGACGGACCGCCGCCGAAATGCGGTCGCTCCGTGACCGACCCTCGATGTGGCTCGTCGAAACCCGACCCGACGTCACCCGGCGGATCGAAACGCTGTTCGTCCGGCTCGGGTACGACGTCAAAGTTTTCGGCTCGGTGCGTTCTCTCGAGTCCCAACTTCGACGTGGCGGTGACGCGCGGCTGATCCTCGCGAAAACCCGACTCGCTGACGCCACCCCGGTCGAAATGCTCGATCGCGTCCGGCGACACTCCCTCGGCCGCGAGATCCCGATCGTTTTTTTCAGCGATTCCGAACCGATCCGAATCGATCACCGCTGGGACGCGCTCACGACGTCGATCCCCGAACCGCGAACAACGGCGGGATTGTCTCCGCTATTGGACGCGATCGACCACCGTCGCCGACTTCCCGCCATGACCGGCGTCGATCGGCGACTGTATCGGGATCAGATGACCGAGCCGTTTTGATCGAACCCCCACGCCGAAACCCCCCGCGGGACACGCCTCGTGGGTATCGCCACGTCGCGTTTCCGAGTATCGTCTCGCCTTTAGTCGCGGCAATTCTTGCAATCGAAGGCGGCGGTTGACGGGCTGCCGCATCGTTACCAGGTCAGGACGATCCGCGCGTTCCTCTCCATGGCGATCCTCGGCGCTTCCCCTTCCGGCCCCGGTGGCCCCCCAGTCCCCGGCATCATTGGCAACTCGCCAGCGATGCAGGAGGTCTATCGCGTCACCCGACGGGTCGCCGGCAGCAACGCCTCGGTGCTGATCCTCGGCGAGACCGGCGTCGGCAAGGAACTGATCGCCGGCGCCGTCCACCGGCTCAGCCGTCGCAGCGGCGGACCCTTCGTCCGCGTCAACTGCGGGGCGCTCAGCGAAAGCCTGCTCGAAAGCGAACTCTTTGGCCACGTCCGCGGCGCGTTCACCGGCGCGATCGCCAACCGAACCGGCCGCTTCGAAGCGGCCAACGGCGGAACGATCTTCCTCGACGAAATCAATAGCACCACGCTCACCCTCCAAGTGAAACTGCTCCGTGTGCTGCAGGAGAAAGAGTTCGAGCGGGTCGGCGACACCGGCACTCTCCACACCGACGCCCGCGTCATCGCCGCCAGCAACCGAGACCTGATGCAAGAGGTCCGCGAAGAGCGCTTCCGCGAAGACCTCTACTGGCGACTCAACGTCGTCCCGATCGAAATCCCCCCGCTCCGACAACGTCGCGACGATATCCCCGCCTTGGTCTCGTTCTTCCTCGACCACTACAACGAAATCAACGACCGCTACGTCGCCCACATGGGACCGGGAACCCTCGACGCGCTCCAAGATTACCACTGGCCCGGAAACGTCCGCGAACTGCAAAACTACATCGAACGGGCTGTCGTCATGGCGGAAACCGATGAACTCACCGTCGACCTGCTCCCCTTCTGTGTCCTCCACCACGAGCGACCCGGTTCCGCCGGACAAACTTCCGGCGACATCGAATCGCTCACCCGCGAAGTCGTCGCCCGCGGCATCCGTGAAGCCGACTCCCGCGCCGACGCGGCCCACCCCGTCGTCGTCGACCGCGTCGAAAAAGAACTGATCGTCCAAATCCTCGAAGCGTGCGGCGGCGTGCAAACCAAAGCCGCCGCGAAACTCGGCATCAACCGCAATACGCTGCACAAGAAGATCAAACAGTACGGCATCGCCGCAGATGAAGATTAAGCAACCGTCGGGAAATAACTGACGTCCTCGTACACGCTGTAGCGGAACGGCGCAACCCGTCCGGTCCCACGAATCGGTGCGGCGGCGATGAACCGTGATTTCCCGACCGTTGCTAACAGCTAGCGAATCGGACGGTCGATCCAACGACAACGTAACCCGTCATAAGCGTCAATCCGGCGATCGCGGAGAAACGGCCAATGCGTCCGCACCACGTCGATGTCGTCGAGCCCACAATCGGCGACCACCAGACCCTCCTCCTCATGCCCCCCCTCCGCCGTCACCTCGCCACGCGGCGAAACGACGAACGACTTGCCCCAAAACTCGACGCGCCCCTCCACACCGACCCGGTTCGGCGCCCCCAGCCACAATCCGTTCGCGATCGCGTGCGATCGCATCACCGTCCGCCAAGCGTCATGCTGACCCGCACCGTACTCGTCTTTCTCCTCGTCGATCCAACCGATCGCGGTCGGGTACAGCAAGATCTCCGCCCCCGCCAACGCGAACAGACGTGCCGCCTCAGGAAACCACTGGTCCCAACAAATCCCCACCCCCAACACCGCGTGCCGCGTGCGGATCGGCTCGAACCCCAAGTCGCCCGGCGCGAAGTAAAACTTCTCGTAATACAGCGGGTCGTCGGGGATGTGCATCTTGCGGTACACCCCCGCGATCGATCCGTCGGCGTCGAGCACCACCGCCGAATTGTGATACACCCCCGCCGCCCGCCGCTCGAAGATCGGCGCGACGATCACCACCTCGCGGCGACCCGCCACCTCCGCCATCGCTTCGGTCGCCGGCCCGGGGATCGTCTGGGCCAAGTCAAACATCCGGTGGTCTTCCGCCTGACACGGATAGGGCCCGTCGAACAATTCCTGTAAACAAATGACCTGGGCGCCCCGGTCGGCCGCAAGCTCGACCCAACCGCGGGCGGCCTCGACGTTGCCCTCCTGGGTGCCGGCGTCCCGCATCTGGACCAACGCCAATCGTACGTTTCGAGCCACCAATCCGTCCCCGCCGAATTTCGAGTCGTGCCATGTCCGGAAACCCCTCCCCGCCGAACCCGCGGCGGCCGACGATCCTGTTCGTCTCTGGCACCGACACCGACGTGGGGAAAACCTACTGCGCCGCCGCGATCGCGCGACGGCTCGTCCATTCTGGCGTCCGACTCGGTGTGTACAAGCCGGTCGCCAGCGGCTGTCGTCGCCAAGTCGAAGGCTGGATCGCCGACGACGCCCGACAACTCTGGGACGCCGCCGGCAAACCGAGAACGTTGCGGGACGTCTGCCCCCAATGCTTCGAAGCCCCCCTCGCGCCACCCGAAGCCGCTCGGATCGCCGGTGCCGAAGTCGACGCCGATCAACTCCGCGCCGCCGCCCAACCGTGGGAACGAGGAGGCTTCGACGTGCTCCTCGTCGAAGGCGCCGGAGGCCTCCTCAGCCCCCTCGCCGATGGCGTCCTCAATATCGACCTCGCCCGCCAGTTCGAACCCGCAAGACTGCTGGTCGTTGCCCCCAACCGTCTCGGCGTCATCCACCAAGTCCTCGCCACCTGCGAAGCCGCCCAACGACGCGGGGCCCAACCCGCCGGAATCCTCCTCTGCTGCCGCGAACCCGCCGGGGACCCGTCGCTCCAAAGCAACGCCGACCAAATCCGCCGTTACACGGAAATCCCGATCCTCGGCGAAGTGAAATACGGCGGCGGCGTCGACGCGCTCGACCTCGCCGACATCCTCGGTCATCCCGCCCCCCTGACAACCGAACAACCCTGACAACCGAACAACCCTGACAACCGAACAACCCTGACAACCGCCGAGGCGCTCAGCCCGGCGTCATCCAAGGGGACGCGAGCCCGCTCAGCCCCAACAGCAACAGCAGCACCAGCGTCACCCGACGCAGCCGTCGCCGGCCCAGCCAGGTCCCGAACTGAAGCCCCAGATAAGTCGCCACCAACAACAACGGAATCAACGCCGCCGCCACCAACGCCGGGGCGAATATCCGATCACCGAAAAACAGGTACAAAATCCCCAGCGCCGGCACGATGCTCGTCAAGTACATCGCGAACAAGAACCCCCGCGACTGCTTCGTCCCCCAATCATGTGCCTGGACCCAAAACACCATCGCCGGTCCCCCCATCCCTACCAACCCCTGAAGAAACCCCGACACCGGGAACGCGATCCACGACCAAATCGGATGCAAACGGTCCCGCGGCGCCGGACGAAACGCCAGAATCGCGAGCGTCATCGCGACCACCACCCCGCCGACGATCTGACGCAAAATCACCACCGGAAACGTCTCTAACAACATCAACATCCAGACGCCGAGCGGTAGCGAGACGATCCTCAAGATCCCCGGAAACGCCACCTGCCGGACCGATACCGACCGGCGAAACGCCCAAACGCCCCACAAATTCTGCGGGATCGTCGCCACCAATAACGACGTCTGTGATTCCGGAATCAAATACCCGAACCACAACAACGAAGGCACGATCAACAGACCCGCCGCGAACCCCGCGGCCGACTGTACGAAGATGCCGAAACACAAAATCAGGACCAAAGGCCACTGCTCGATCACCATTTGCATGGGCGAACTGTAGCCGAACGGCACTCCGATTTTTACCCCCGCTCGACGTCCCTCCTATAATAAAAGACTAGGGACGGCGGACCCGACGACCCGCTAACGCATTGCCCGCCTGCCCTGACCCACACGGCCTGTCCCAAACCACTCGGGTGATTTTCCCTGCCCCGTCGCGGCAAGCTCACAGGAACCGAACGATGCCCAACCCCTCCCTCCCAACAACGTCAGCCGTCCCCGGCCGGATCGCCCTCGGCGCCGCGGCCGTATTCCTCGCCGGACTCATGCCCTACTTCGCCTCTCCCCCCATGACACTCGCCGACGATCGGGATCGAGTCCCGGCGACCAGTCGGAATGCGGCCGAGGTCGGCTCGGCGGCCCCGTCCGAAGGCCCCCAAGCTTCGGGCTCCGACCGAGACCAAGACGCCGAAGAAATTACCGTCGATACCCCCTACGAGAAAGAGCCCGACGCCGCCCTCCGGCGTCGCCTCAGCCGGATCCAGTTCGAAGTTACCCAGAAAGAGGGGACCGAACCGGCGTTCCGAAATCGCTACTGGGACAACAAGAAATCGGGGAACTACGAATGCGTCGTTTGCCGCTTGCCCCTGTTCACCAGCCAGACGAAATACAAGTCCGGCACCGGGTGGCCTAGCTTTTGGGCGCCAATCGACAAAAAAAACGTCGGCTTTAAACAAGATTGGCACCTCTTCTTCTCACGTACCGAAGTGCACTGCAAACGCTGTGGCGCCCACCTCGGTCATGTCTTCGACGACGGCCCGCCACCGACCGGCAAACGGTTCTGCATGAACAGCGCGGCACTCCATTTCGCGGACACGGCTTCCGAAAATGACGCGGAGTCGAGTTCCCCCAAACGTTGAGCCGAGGAACGTTCGGGTTACGCCATCTGTAGCGGCCACACCCGATCGGGCTGGCGTTTTCCTATCGGTCGTCCGAATCAATCCTTCTGGAACCGATCCGCCGAGCGTGTCGGACACCCAACCCCCCTTCCGGCACTGCCGGACCGGGACCCCCGATGAAGGATCAAGCCGATGATGCCTATCACCGATCGACGCCGCCGGCGGAGAACCCTCGCCAGCATCGCCCTGCTCGCCGCGGTCACCGGGTACCCGACCGCGCCGGCCGCCGAACCCGATCCGGCGACGTTCCGCAACTGGATCACCACCCAAAACGAAGACACCCCGACGGTGCCGCCGCTGGGACGCGACGCCGACGCCGAACCGGCCAACCGCTCGATCTTCGGCGAACGCTCCGCGCGGTTGCCGTCGGTCGTTGAAGGCCGATTCGAACTGCCGCCGTTGATGGCCGCGACGACCGAAACCGAAGAGATCGGCAACGGACGGCTCCCCGATGGCTTCCGCGACGGGGACGACAAGCCCGTCATGCCGGTCCCCGAGAGTGCCGCCCAACGTGGCTTCGGGTCGACCTGGATCGCCGGCGAATGGGCCCCCCCCGATACCTTCGCCAACCCCCGCTATTTCGAAGATCGGATGCTCGAACGTCACGGCCATCGCCGCTGGGGACACCTGCAACCGCTCGCCTCGGGCGCGAGATTCTTCGTCACGATCCCGATGCTTCCCTACCTGATGACCGTCAAGCCGCCCGCCGATGAAGAGTATTCGCTCGGACACTTTCGGGCCGGCTCGCGGACCCCCGGGTTCCTCCAGCGGCCCCCTTACGAACGTCGCGCCGCGATCGCCGAAGGCGCGGCGATTACCGGCGGCTTTCTCGCGCTCCCCTGAACGAAGCCCTTTCGACGCGGCGGCGAAACGGCTAGAACGTACTCAATCGGACACCTCGTCCCAAGCCCTTCGCCCCCGCCGTCAAGCTACGATCGCCGATGTATCTTTTGCTCGTTCTGTTGGTCGCCGCCAGCCGCTTCCTGCCGCATCCCCCCAACGTCGCCTGCGTCGGTGCGATCGGCCTGTTCGCGGGCTGCTACCTGAGCGGTTACCGGGCCTACCTCGTCCCGCTCGCGGTGATGCTCCTCAGCGATTCCCTCGGGCACGCCCTCGGGACACCAGGAATGGGATTCTATAGCCCCACCACGATGGCGTTCGTCTACCTAGGCGTGGTCGCCGCCGTCCCCCTCGGTCGGTTGCTCCAAGATCGCCACCCCGCGCTCGTCGTCCCCGCCTCACTCGTCGCGTCGACCCTCTTCTTCCTCGCCAGCAACCTCGGCGTCTGGCTCGGCGGATGGTACCCGATGACCCCGGCCGGCCTGACCGCTTGCTTTACCGCCGCGATCCCCTTTTTCGGCTACACGATCGCCGGCGATCTCGCCTTCAGCGGCCTCCTGTTCGGGACCTGGGAACTCTCCCGCCACGGACTTCCCCGGCGGCGTCTCGCCTCGCAAACCGCATAGTTTGACGAAGCCAAGTTCGGAAGAACGCAGCGCCAAGAGCGGCCCTCACGCTCACCTCGCCGTGGAACCACGCAAGCCGTCCGGTATCTCGCTTTGTAGCGGAACGGCGCAAGCCGTCCGGTATCCCGGCCTTGCTTTGTAGCGGAACGGCGGAAGCAGCACGGTATCCCGGGCTTGCTGCGAAAAACGTCGACCCGGCGCCGCCCTCGCGGAGCGAAGGCCCGACCCTTTTCCCAACCCGCAAACTCGGTTTCAACCTTGCGGGTCGTAGCAGCTGAGCCATGTGCGTTCGGTGATTTTGCAGGCCAGATGGTCTAGTTGTAGCGGTGTTTCGGTCGATAGCGATCAGGACGCCGCGCCTCCTGTGTCGATTTGTTCGGATCGTTCCGAGCAGGGGAAGCCGGCAGGTGCGTCCAGCAAAACCGGCCATGCACTCCAGGACGAACAGCCCCGTGCCCACTTCGCCCAACCCGCCCGCCGACGGATCGTCCGATCCGCGGACGCGTCGCCCACACCCCCAAGGCTCTCGCCGCGATCGCCTGCGCCGACGCTTCGCCCCCTGGCTCGCCGCCGCCGTCACGTTTGCCAACGTGATCCCCACCGGCGGATGCGGACTCATGAGCCGGATCCCCGATGGTCCTCACGACACCAACACGTCCTACCACGCGACCGAAGCGCTGCGGATCGAGTACCCCGAGGTCGCGGCGGTCGAATCGATGCCCGCCCGCTCGGCACAACAGGCCGACGAGCCGCTCACGCTCGAAGACCCCGCCGACCTCCCCTCGATCGAGATTTCGCTCGACGAGGCGGTCCGCCGTGGCGTGCAAGAAAGTCCCGTGCTTCGCACCCTCGGGGGCGCGATCGTCTCCACCCCCAATTTCTCGGTCACCGCCTTCGATCCCGCCCTCGCCCACGCCAACCCGCGCTCCGGAACCGAAGCCGCCCTCTCCGCGTTCGACGCCCAGTACAACCAGTCGCTGTTCTGGAACCGACAAGACACCCCGCGGAACCTCGCCCCGCCACCGCCCCAGTTCGGAGGCTTCTTCGTCGGGACCAACGCGGCCCTCCAATCCAACTTCTCGGGGGAGCTGAGCAAGACCACCGCCACGGGGGCCACGTTCGCCCTCCGGCACATCGTCAACTATGACCAGGACAAACCCCCGTTCGTTCAAAGTCGGCTGCTCCGCAGCGCCTTCGAAGGGTTTATCCAAGCCGAATACCGACAACCGCTCGGCCAAGGCGCCGGCACGACGTTCAACCGGATCGCCGGGCCGACCAACGTCCCCGGACAATACAACGGGGTCCTCATCGCCCGCGTCAACGAAGACATCGCGCTCGCCGATTTCGAAACGGCCGTGATCCAACTCGTCGCCGACATCGAACAAGCCTACTGGGACCTGTGGACCGCCTATCGAGTCCTCGAAGCGGTCGCCAAAGGACGCGAGGCCGCGCTGCAAACCTTCCAGTACCAACAAGTCCGCCTCGAAGTCGGCACCGGGCGGCTCGACGAAGAAGCCCAAGCGCGGTCCCAATACTACGAATTCCAAACCCAACTCCAAAACGCCCTCGGCGGACCCAACGGACTGTACGCTCGCGAACAACGACTCCGGTACCTGATCGGAATGCCGGCAACCGACGGCAGCCTGCTCCGGCCGAGCACCACCCCGACCGACACCAAGGTCGTCTTCGATTGGCAAAGCGCCCTCGGCCAAGCCCTCAGCCGTCGCGTCGAAATCCGCCGACAACGGTTCAACGTCAAGCGACGCGAAATGGAACTCGTCGCCGCACGCCTCAACCGCCGACCCCGCGTCGATCTGGTCAACTCCTACACCTGGCGCGGCCTCGGCGATCACCTGATCGGCCCCGGCGACCAAGGCGAATTCGACAACCTGTACGACTCGATCTCCGGTGGCGACTACCAAGAATGGCGAACCGGGGTCGAACTCAACTTCCCGGTCGGGCTGCGGGCCGCCGGCGCCGCCGTCGCCCACGCACGCCTCAGCCTCAACCGCGACCGCGCCCTGCTCGCCGAAACCGAACTCCGCGTCAGCCATGATCTCTCCGAAGCCGCCCGGAGCGTCCACCTGACGCACGAACTGGTCGAGACCAACTACAACCGATACATCGCCGACCTCCGCCAAGCCGACGTCCTCCGCCGACGCTACCTCGACGGAGCCGACAACATCAACTTCCTCCTCCAAGCCCAACGCCAAGTCGTCATCAGCGAAGCCGACTTCTACCGCGCCCTCACCAGCTACAACCTGGCCCTGCGAGACTTCCATCAACAAAAAGGCTCGCTGCTCGCCTATAGCCAAGTCCACCTCGCCGAAGGCCCGTGGGCCGCCGGCGCCGCCAACGACGCCTACGAAACCGGACGCTTCCTCACCCCCCGGAAAACACCCGAAAAGGTCGAGGCCCCCAAGCCCCTGACCTCCGGCCCGTTCGACCCGGCCGACGTCCAACGGACGTTCGAGGTCGCCCCCGACGCCACCGAAATCCCCGCCCCCACCGAGGCCCCCGTCGAAGTCGAGGCTCCCGTCGAAGTCGAGCCACCCGTCGAAGTCGAGGCACCTGTCACAACATCCCCAACGCCTTCCGCCACATCCAAAACAGCGTCAACGCCAACACCAGCCCCGCGCCGGTGAGCGGGTGACCCCACACCGCCGTCCGCCTCACCGCGGGCGGCGGCGGCGGCATGTTCGCCAACCGGTCGAAAACCTCTTCCATCCGGCCGATCTCGAACGACTCGCCCCCAGTCACCGACGCCAATTCCCGCATCACGTCGGGCCGCGCCGGTCGCCCCGGAAGCTCGTCCCCCTCTCCCCCCACAAACACCGCCGACACCAATCGCCCCGATGTGTCGCGGCACTCGAGCGTCATCTCGTGGCGCCCCGGTTCGGATGGCTCGAACCGACCCCGGTAGACGCCCCACTCGCCCCCGTCCGCTGACATCCGGACCGTCTCCGATCGACCCGACGGCGCGACCACCCGCGTCATCACCTCGCCGCCGTCGACCGGACGCCCCGCTTCGTCCATCACCACCGCGTGCAGCGATACCGGTTGCCCGACACGCGGATCCTCCGGCGTGTGATACATCCGCATCGACTCGCCCCGCGCCATGTTCCGCTGATACGCCATCCAGCGGACGACTTGCCCCCAAAAACGATAGTGATACCGGTCCTCCACCCCCTCCCGCCATCGCCACGCCCCGTCGGTCCCCATGTGCAACACCTTCCCCGCCCCGAAAGGCCGCGTCACCACCAACGGCACGCTCCCGGACCGGTTCGTCGCGTCGCCGTGCACGGCTAACACCTCCGCCCCCGGCTTCGCACGCTCGATCGCCGCGTACCACTGAAATCCCGGCAACGACTCCCACGCCCGTTCGTTCTCGACCCGGTCGTCCTCCAGCCGTGTCAGCAAACTCCGCCGCCCGCTCTCGGTCAGCCGCATCCGTCCCGCCGCCGACGACCCGATCCCCTTCGGACGCGACATATCGAGCCGCACCGGAATCAGCGGCCCCAAATCCGACCCCGTCAACGACGACTGATGTCCCTGCCAACCGGGAATCAACACCAAACCCGAAGCCTGACGCTCCACCAACCCACGCACCAATTCGCACTGCCGACTCGTCAGCTGATCCTCGCCGACACCCACGTCCCCCAAGATCACGACGTCATACCGCGACAAGCCCTCCGCCGTCCCCGGGAACTCGTCGATGTAGTCCTCCGAACCACCCCCGCGGCGATCCAAATCCGGATGCAGCAGCAAACACGACAACTCCACCCCCGGATCCCGCGACAACGCGTTCCGCAAATATCGGTACTCCCACCGCGGCACCGACTCGACCACCAACACCCGGAGCTGCTCCTCCCGTATCGACACTTGGCCCGAGACCCGGTTGTTCCCCGCGACCGCCTCTTCCGACTCCACGGGGATCTCCAACGTCACCTCGTATTCCCCCGTCCGCGGCGGCTCCCAAACCGCCGCGTCGTCCGCCCGCCCCGACGCGGCGACGACGACCGGCTCCCGAAACGACGCCACCTCACCCCTGTCCCGCCCCGATCCCAGCTCTCGAATCGTCACCGTCACCGTCGTCGAAACGTCCCGCCCCAACCAACTCTCGATCGAATACGGGATTCGCAGCGGTTTCCCCAGCGGCGAAAAGCTCGGCAACTCGACCCGCGTCAGCTCCAAATCGGGAAGCCTCGTCGGGCTACCGACCGGTACCGTAAAGAGCGGAACCCCACGGGCCCGCAAACGCGAAGCCGCCTCCACCGGTGACCCGCCCCGCGTCCAATCCCCATCCGAAATCAGCACCACCGCACCCAAGCCCTCCACCCCCTCCGCGACCCGCCGTAGCGGCGTCGCCAAATCCGTCCCCGAACCCGGCGTCGCCGCTTCGCCATTCGACGTCGCGTCCGAGTCGATCGCCCCCTCGATCCCAATCTCTTCGATCGCCACCTCACCCCGCTCGGCCAACGTCGCCCATCGGCTCGGGGCGACCAGCCCTTCGGTCGCCGCCGCCCGCGAAACACGCCCGTCACCCCGTGGATCGTCGATCTCCGATGCCACCCCGCCCATCGAGCTCTCTCCACCCGGGACGTCACCGACCGGGACGTCACCGACCGGGATGTCCTCCGTCGACATGCTCGGGGAACGGTCGACCAACACCGCGACCGTCGGGCCACGCGCCGGCCGATAACTTCGTATCCACTCCGGCTGGTTTAACAACACCGCCACCGCCGCGATCAAGCCGGTCCGCATCAACTCCATCCCCGCGACCGACCCTCGCCGGCCTGAGCGACGCCACGCCGCGATCCCCAGCGCCGCCGAAATCGACACCGCCGCCAACGACGCCGCCCAGGTCCAAACGCCGCCCGACCACGCCAGCTCCGACGAAACCAATTCCCAGCCGCCGAAATCACCCCCGCTCCCACCGGTCGGCCCGTTCATCCGACAGCCTCCCGCCGAGGCAAACTCAACGCCGCCTCGGTCAACAACGCCGCGACCATGACGGCCAAGAACAACCGCCAAACCTCACGGACCAACGCCCCGTCGGTCTCCGACGTGTCGTCGACCCGCGACATCGAAACCCCCGCGAACAACGACTCGATCTCCTCCGCCGTCGCCCGCCCCGGGGCATCCTCCCCCGCGTCCCGGTTGACCGCGATCCAACGATCCCCATCTCGATACACCCCGGCCTGCCCGCCATCGCGGCTCAAAAACGACCCTCCCGCGCCCGACACCCGACGCCACGATCCCGCCGCCGCCGACTCCGCGATTGACGGTTCAAGCTCCCCCGCCGTTTGCCAACGCGTCGCCCCGAGCGATGCCGCCCCGTCCGCCGCCGCCCGCTGGACCATCGCGTACAACACGATCCCGTTCTCCGCGAACGTCGAATCGCCATCGGCCGGCGTCGTCGTACAGAAATAAACGTTCCGGTCGAACGCCGACGAACGGACCAACAACGGCTCCTCCCCCGACAACGTCGCCAACACCGTCCCGCGGCTCGCGCCACCCGACTCCGCCCCGTTGCCGACCTCCACGAGCCCACACGTCCGAGACACCCGCAACTCACCCACCGGCAACGCGTCCCCACTCCCGGTCCCCGCCAACAGATCGCGATCGCCGGCCCAGCCCACGACCCGCCTCGCCTCCTCGCCGTCACGCCAACCCGACCACCGATACCCCGCGAACCCGCTGTTGTCTCCCGCTTCCGACACTCCCGGCACCGCAACGTCCGATGCCTCCGTCGCTGCGGGCGGGAAAAAGATCACCCGGCCGCCACGCCCCAGCAACGCTCGCAACCGCCGCGCGTCCTCCCCGCTCGGCAACGGGGCGTGCCACAGCACCAACGCGAGCCGCTCCCAATCGATCCCGACCAAGCTCCCGGGGGAGACCACCTCGGTCGAACATTCGACCGACGGGTCCGGCGGGATCGACGACGCCAACTCGAGCGGCCCGCTCCCACGCGGGTTCTCCGAAACGATCAACGTCCGCCGCTTCGGCGAACGCTCGTAAACGAAGTGCGATACGTTGTCCGCCGGATTTGCGTCCGACGGGATCGACAACGTCCCCCACCCCCGTTCACGCTCTCCCGCCAAGGGGACCGGCAGATCGATCCGCGCCGTCTCGCCACTCTCCCCCGAAACCGACAACTCTGACCGCGCCCCGTCCAGCTCCAAGCCGACCGGAATCGTCTCGCTCCCGGTCCGCACGTCCTCGCCCGTCTTCCCCTTCTCCCCCGACGCGTCGCCGATCCGGAACGACAATCGGAGCTCCGCACCGGAGTCCCCTTCCGCCCGACGCGCCTCGGTTACCCGGATCGTTCGGTTCGACGGCGGCGGTTCCGGATACGCCAGCAATCGGAACCGGACCGTCAGCGGCAACTCGAGCATCCGCAAGCGAATCGCTTCCCACCGCGGATCACCGATCGCCCAATCGTGACGACGCAAATCCGAACAAACCCACACCTCGCACGGCCCCGTCACCTCCTCCGTCACCAGCGAGATCGCCCGCTCGAACAACGCCGGAAAGTCCGTCGTCGCGTCGCGCAAACCCGCCTCGGGAAAATCCCCCAACGCCTCCGGCGACGGCACCTCCGACACCCCGCGTTCCCCGACCAACACGATCCGCTCCGGAGGCACAACCTCCATCGCCTCGCTCAGCCGCCCGACCGCCCGCTCCAGCTTCGAACGCCCGTCACCGGTCCGCTGACCCATGCTCGGCGAACGGTCCAGCAACACCACCGCGGTGTCGACGCGTGTCCCCGAAGCGAACCCGATCCATCCGCTGGCAAGCGGCCGGCTGATGACAAACAACAACCCCACCAACGCCAGCACCCGCGCCGCCAACACCAACCACCGCCGCAGACGCGCGTGTCCCCGCGCGATCGCGTCGGCCGCGATCAAGAACACGGTCGCCCCCCAAGCGACCGTTTGGTACCGGCGGCGGTTGATCAAATGGATCACCACCGGCAACACGACCAACGGCGCCGCCCATAAGATCCCAGGTTGCAAAAACGACATCACCGACCCCGGGATGCGAGTCGACCCGTCGGCCTCACGACGACGCGACCGCCAACGGACGGTCGACCGACTCCCCGCTCGTCCAGCTCTTGAAATCGTCCGGGTCGCGATGCACCCGCCGGTACACCGTGTCCCGCTCCACCGGGTCCCGGCCCGCCTCCCGGATCAACCCGGCGATCTGATCGACCGACAAGAACTCCGGCGTCGTCGCCCCGGCGTCGTGATAAATCAACTCGTGGCGAACCGTCCCGTCGATGTCGTCCGCCCCATACGCCAACGCCGTCTGCGCCGTCTCGATCCCGAGCATGATCCAGTACGCCTTCACGTGACGTACGTTGTCGAGCATCAACCGGCTCACCGCCATCGTTCGCAAATCCATCAACGCCGACGGCTTCTTCAAATCGGATAATCCCGTGTTCTCGGGGTGAAACGCCAACGGGATGAAGACCTGGAATCCCCCGGTCTGATCCTGCAAATCGCGAAGCCGGATCAGATGGTCGATGCGGTGAAACGCGTTCTCCAAGTGCCCGTACAGCATCGTGCAGTTCGTCCGCAGCCCGACCTCGTGTGCGGTGCGATGGATCTCCAACCACCGCGGCGTGTTCGCCTTGTGCTCGCACAACCGGTCCCGCACTTCCGGATGAAAGATCTCGGCGCCCCCGCCCGGCATGCTCCCCAATCCCGCCGCCTTCAAGTCCTCCAAGATCCACCGCATGCTCTGCTTCGTCTTGAACTGGAACCAGTCGATCTCGACCGCCGTCCAGCCCTTCAAGTGGATCTGGGGGAAACGCCCATGCAATAGCTCGATCAAGTGCCGGTACCACTCGTATGGCCGCTGGTGATGCAGCCCCCCGACGATGTGCATCTCGGTGCATCCGTTGTCGGTCGCCTCCTGACCCCGCTCGATCACCTGCTCGTCGCTCATCACGTACCCCTTCGGATCCCGCAAATCGCTCCGAAAGGCGCAGAACCGGCAACGGTACACGCACACGTTCGTCGGGTTCAGATGCGTATTGATGTTGTAGTACCCGACGTTCCCGTTCAGCCGCTCGCGGACCAGGTTCGCCAGTTCCCCAACCGCCTGCAGCGGCACCTCCGGCTCGTACAGAAAAATGCCGTCGTCCAGCGTCAGGCGTGTCCCCGTCTCCACCTTCTCTCGGATCTCACGGAACCGGGCGTCCCGTTCAGCAGCAATCATCGATGACTTTCCGTTCTTCGCTAGCGAATTGTGGACCTGCCCCAGATTAATCCCCCCAGACACGCGAGGTCAGGGGTTACCGTTTGAACCGCGATCCCCGCGCTCCCGACAACGCCACGGACCCACCCCTCCAGCCACCACCCACTCCCCCCGATGTGCAGCCCGGTTGCCGTGGGGGGCACCAGATCCTTGTCCGTCCACCCACGGCGGAACCGGACGGACCGTAAAGTGGGTGTCGTTGGACGAGCGTCGTGCCGTTCACAAGATGAGTCGACGATCGCGGGAGGGAATGAGGATGAGGTGGATGATTTTGCTTGCCGCATTGCGGCTTGCTGGCTTGCCGGCGGTGGCGGCGGTGCCGGCGGTGGCGGCGGAGACGGAGTTGGAGCTGATTACGGTTTCGGACGACGACACGGGGTTCGTGCTGTCGCAGTCGGGAACGCCGTTTGTCCCGTGGGGGTTTAACTATGACCACGAAGGCGACGGGAAGCTGCTCGAAGATTACTGGGACGATCAGTGGCCGACGGTGGAGACCGCGTTTCGGGAGATGAAGGGGCTCGGGGCCAACGTCGTCCGAATCCATCTGCAGTTCGGTCGCTTCATGGAAAGCCCTGCCGAGCCTCGTCAAAGCTCGCTCGACCAACTGGGGCGGTTGGTCAAGCTGGCCGAGGAGACGGGGCTGTATCTGGATGTGACGGGCCTCGGGTGTTACCACAAGCCGGACGTGCCGCCGTGGTACGACGCCTTGGGCGAACAGGAACGATGGCAGTCCCAGGGGGTGTTCTGGAAGGCGGTCGCGAAGACCTGCGCCGAGAGTCCGGCGATCTTCTGCTACGACCTAATGAACGAGCCGGTGGTCGCTGGAGGGGATCAGAAACGCGAGGACTGGCTCGGTCCGGGGTTTGGCGACAAACACTTCGTCCAGTACGTCACGCTCGACCGGGCGGGCCGAGAACGTCCCGAGATCGCTCGGCAGTGGATTCACACGCTCGTCACGGCGATCCGCGAGCATGACAAGCGGCACTTGGTGACGGTGGGGCTTGTCCCATGGAGCCTGGATCGGCCCGGTCTGACGTCCGGGTTTGTCCCCGAAAAGGTTGCTGATGAGCTCGACTTCCTTGCCGTCCACCTGTATCCCGAGAAGGGAAAGGTGGAGGAAGCCATTGAGACGCTGAAGGGCTTCGCGGCGGTCGGCAAGCCCGTGGTGATCGAGGAGATCTTCCCGCTCAAATGCGGTGCCGAGGAGCTTGGCGATTTTATCGACCGGTCGCGCCAGTACGCGGCCGGCTGGATCGGGTTCTACTGGGGCAAGACGCCCGACGAGCTTCGGCCGGCGAAGACGATATCCGAGGCGATCACCCTGAGTTGGTTGGAGCTCTTCCAACAGAAGACACCGCAGATTCTCGGGAACGCCGATTCGCAGCCGCGGTACCGCGACGCAAAGTGTGAGGGGACGTATCCGCATCACCTGCAAGGGATCGCCGTCGATGGCGAGGCGATCTACTGGAGCTTTACGACGACGCTGGTGAAGACGGACCTCGACGGGAAGCTGCTGAAGAAAGTCCCCGTCGCCAATCACCATGGCGATCTTTGCTTCGACGATGGCAAGCTGTTCGTGGCGGTGAACCTGGGCAAGTTCAACGATCCGAACGGGAACGCCGACTCGTGGGTCTACGTTTACGATTCCGACGCGCTGAACGAGATCGCCCGGCACGAGGTGCAAGAAGTCTTTCACGGGGCAGGCGGGATCGGCATTCGTGACGGCCGGTTCTTCGTGGTGGGCGGATTGCCCGCTGATGTCGAGGAGAACTACGTCTACGAGTACGACGGCGAGTTCGGGTTCGTGAAGAAGCACGTCATCGAGAGCGGCCAGACGCACCTCGGGATTCAGACGGCAACATTCGCCCACGACCGTTGGTGGTTCGGATGCTACGGCGACCCGAAGATTCTGCTCGTGACGGATTCCGATTTTCAAATGAAGGGTCGGTACGAGTTCGATTGTTCGTTGGGGATTGAGGGGTTGCCCGGCGGCCGATTGATGTCGGCGCAAGGGCGGTGTGAAACGGGCACGGGTTGCACCGGCAGCGTGCACGTGGCCGTGGCCGACGCGAAGTCGGGTCTTCGGATTCGCGAAGCGAGGAAGTCACGCGATGACGGGTGAGCGCGAGAAGATGTTGGCGGGTGAGCTTTATGACGCCCTTGACCCCGAGCTGATGCTGGCGAGGGAGAGGGCGAGCAACCTTTGCCAGGACCTCAACGCGACTCGAGAACGCGAACAGGGGGAGCGTCGGCGGATCCTGACGAAACTGTTCGGCAGCGGGGGCGATTCGGTTCGGTTGCAGCCCCCGTTCTTTTGTGACTACGGCAGCAATATCCGTCTCGGGGAGCAGGTCTATTTCAACTTCAACTGCGTCGTCCTCGACGTGTGCGACGTGACGATCGGTGACTTTTCGTGCTTCGGCCCCGCGGTGCAGATTTACGCGGCCGCCCATCCGATGGATGCCCGGCTTCGTCGTGACCAGGAGTTCGGCAAGCCGGTCACGATCGGCTCCGACGTGTGGGTGGGGGGCGGTGCGATCATCTGCCCCGGGATCAGGATCGGATCAAGGACGGTCATCGGGGCGGGCAGCGTCGTCACTCGCGATATCCCGGACGACGTGTTTGCCGCCGGGAATCCGTGTCGGGTCATTCGTCCGATCACGGAGACGCCTCGTGGCTGACCGGGCTGCTGTCGACAACCTCTTTGCGGATCTCCCGGACACACTCCCGGAGGAACTGATCGAGGTTCTCGCCAACAATCGGCACGTCCGCATCGAGCGGATCGTCTCGACCGGACACGCCTCGCCCGAGGGTTGCTGGTACGATCAGGAGCAAACCGAGTGGGTGGTCGTGCTGAAGGGGGAGGCGAAGTTGGTTTTCGAGGGCGACGAGGCGGCGATCACGATGCGGCCCGGCGATCATGTCGTCATCCCGGCTCACCGGAAGCATCGGGTGGAGTGGACGACCCCGGACGAACCGACGGTCTGGTTGGCGGTGTTTTATGGTGGATGAGGGGGGCACGGTGAATGCGGGGCGAAGCTGCGGTGCGGTCGGAAGTCTTGACGCCATCCGCTTCGGGGTGGTTCGATGTCAACGCACGTCGCATCGGAACGGGAGGTAGCCGATGACGCCATTGAGTCGGGGAATCGGACTGGTCGTTTTCGTTGTGCTCTGCTTGGCGGCTGGCGCGGCGGGCGGGATCGTGACCGGGCCGGAGATCGGTGGCTGGTACCAGACGCTCGAAAAGCCTGCATGGCAGCCGCCTAACTGGATCTTCGGTCCCGTCTGGACCACGCTTTACCTGATGATGGCTGTGGCGGCTTGGCTGATCTGGAAGCCGGCCGGGCTGGGTGCCGCGAGGTTCCCCCTCGTCTTGTTCATCGTTCAGCTGGTGCTGAACGTGGCCTGGTCATGGATCTTCTTCGGCATGCACCGCCCCGGCTGGGCGGTGCTTGAGTTGGTCGTGTTATGGTTGGCCATCGCGGTGACGACTTGGGCGTTCTTTCGGCGATCGTCGATTGCCGGGTGGCTGATGGTGCCGTACCTTGCCTGGGTCAGCTTCGCGGGCGTGTTGAACTTTGAGATTTGGCGGTTAAACGGATGACAGGGATTCGTGTTCTGGGATTCGTGTTCTCGCTCGGAGTCGCTATCGGACGAAGTGGCGTCAAATATCCCTGCCGTGCGTCACGCCGATGGTAATGCGATGCAGTGCGAAATGGACTTCTTTTCGGCCCTGCTGCAGAACGCGCCATGACTCCCGTCGCTTTGACCGTTGCGGGTTCGGATCCGACCGGTGGGGCGGGGCTCCAGGCCGATTTGGAGACGTTTCACCGGCACGATGTATACGGAATGAGCGTCGTCACGTTATTGACCGTCCAAAACACGCGGACCGTTTCCTCGGTTGACGTCCTCGACGCAAGCCTCGTGCTCAAGCAACTCGACGCTGTGCGAACTGATATCCCGCCCCAGGCCGCCAAGACCGGGGCGCTCGGAAACGCCGCCGTCATCGTTCAGCGAGGAGTAAAAAATGTGCTCGTCACGGGCGGACAGCTCGATGGTGCCGCCGTCGACGTGTTGTGGACCGACGGCGTGACGCGTAATCTCGCTGCCGAGCAAATCAGAACTCAGCACACACATGGAGCGGGCTGCGTTTTATCCGCCGCGATCACAGCGCGTTTGGCCGGCGGCGAAGATATCGTCACAGCAGTAACGAAGGCAAAACGATTCATCACGGAAGCGATCCGCACGGGGCCCGGTCTGGGGGGAGGCTGCGGACCGGTCAACATGAACGGCCCGGTGCAATCGTGATCGCTCCGCCAAATACGGGATACTGTCATGCCGCGAAACTTTAAAGACACGCGATTTGCTTTCGACAATAGCTACGCCAAGCAACTGCCTGGCTTTTACGTCCGCACAGATCCTATGTTGGTTCAGAGGCCGGACCTGCTGCAACTCAACACAAGTCTTGCCGAAGAGCTTGGCCTGCCGACAGAGAATCTAAGTCCAGCCCGCATCGCATGCGTCTTCTCTGGTCAGGAGTTGCTCGATGGGTCGCAACCTTTGGCACAGGTCTATGCGGGACATCAATTTGGCGGATTCGTGCCGCAGTTGGGAGATGGACGCGCCCTGTTGCTGGGGGAAGTCATCGACTGCCACGGGCGACGCAGAGATATCGCGTTAAAGGGATCGGGGCCGACACCGTTTTCGCGCGGCGGCGATGGTAAAGCCGCGGTAGGCCCTGTGCTACGCGAGTACCTGATGTGCGAGGCGATGCACGCGTTGGGCATCCCTACGACACGTGCTTTGGCGGCCGTGGGCACTGGCGAGAGTGTCGTGCGTACGCGCGGGTTTCCCGGGGCGATCTTGACGCGGGTCGCGGCCAGTCACGTCCGCGTCGGCACGTTCGAGTGCTTTGCGGCACGACGACGATACGACCAGGTTCGCGAGCTGGCCGACTATGTCATCGAACGTCATGACCCCGACCTGACGGGAGAACCCGACCGGTATCTCCTGCTGCTAAAGGCCGTAGCCGAACGCCAAGCCGCGTTGCTAGCGAAATGGATGCTGGTCGGGTTCATCCACGGCGTCATGAACACGGACAACATGGCTGTCTCCGGCGAGACCATCGACTATGGCCCATGCGCGTTGATGGAATCGTATAGTCCCCGGACGGTATTCAGCTCGATTGATGTCGGTGGGCGATATGCCTACGGTAATCAACCCTTGATTGCCGGCTGGAACCTCGCGCGTTTCGCGGAAACCCTGCTACCGCTGATCGACGATACCACGCCAGGCCGCGCCGTGGCGGAAGCGACGGAAATAGTCAGTGGGTTCACCACACGCTATGAATCACTGTGGCTGTCGGGGGTGCGAGCCAAGCTAGGTTTGCAGTCGGCGGAGGCCGACGACGAAAAAGATAAGTCTCTCGCACAGGATTGGCTCGACTTGTTAGAGCAGCATTCCGTCGATTTCACGCTGGGCTGGCGACGGTTGGCTGATGCCGCAGAAGGGAACGTTGAAGTGTTGGAGGCGTTGTTCCCTTCCGTCGACGTGGTGCGTCCTTGGATGGAGCGATGGCATCGTCGCCTCGGGGACCAGTCGGGCACGGCAGCGGCGGAGGGCATGCGCGCAGTCAACCCAATCTATATCCCCCGCAATCATCTTGTCGAAGAAGCTCTTGCCGCAGCTTCGGACCAAGGTGACCTGTCGCGATTCGAGCGGCTGCTGGACGTGGTCATGCACCCCTATGAAGAGCGTTCTGGGCTGGAAGATTACGCGAACCCTGCTCCACAGGAGTTTACGGATCGCTACAGGACCTTCTGCGGTACCTAGGGCACCAACTCGACGCAGCTGCGACGCATGAAACGGTTTGCCGAAAGTCGTTCGCCAGCGGTTTTGGGTTAGCAGTCAAGATGGGTGATAAAGGCAGGCTGGAAAGGATTTTAGTGGTCCATCCGGGTTTGTCACGGGGCGGCGGGGAAAGGGGAGCGAGGGCCCCCAACGATCGGATTTTCCGAGGCATGTCCCGGTGTCCAAAGGCTGCGAAGGGGGATCCGACCGAAAACCGCCGGCAGCCCGTGACCGTCAGGGGCCAGAGACGCGGAGGGGCCAGAGACGCCTTCGGCGCACCAGCGGGCGAGCTATCCCTTGACACGCCGGGTCCCCGCAGAGCCCGACGCCGTATCGGTTCTGCCGTGCGGCGAGACCGGACGGCTTGGCGGATTCCGCGACGGGGTGAGCTGGGACGGGGTGAGCTGGGACGGGGGCGTTCAGGCTTGCGGCTCGGTCATTTTCCACGGGTCGAGGGCTTCGGCGAGTGTGTCTTCGGGGAGGATCCCGTTCTCGCGGCACAGTTCGCGGATCGTTTGGCCGGAGGCGAACGCTTCTTTGGCGAGCTTGGCCGCCTGTTCGTAGCCGATCAGCGGGTTGAGGCTGGTGCACATCGAGAGGCTTTGTTCGACGGCGGCCTCGCAGGCCGCTTCGTTCGCCTCCATTCCTTCCAGGCAGAAGTCGACGAACGCGTCACACCCGCCCGCCATCAGCTCGATCGATTCGAGCACGGTTTGGGCCATCACCGGCATCATGATGTTGAGTTGGAAGTTGCCCCCGGTGGCGCCGCTGAAGGTGAGGCAGGTATCGTTCCCGATCACGCGGGCGGCGAGTTGCATCATCGACTCGCACATCACCGGATTGACCTTCCCGGGCATGATCGAGCTGCCGGGTTGTCGGCTGGGGAGCTTGATCTCGTAGAACCCGCAACGTGGTCCGCTGCCGAGCCAACGGAGGTTGTTGGCGACGTTGAACAGGGTTTGCGCGACGCACTTGAGGTCGCCGTGCGATTCGACCAGGGCGTCCCGCTGCGCGTTGGCCTCGAAGTGGTTCGCCGCTTCGACAAACGGGATCCCGGTCCGCTCGTGAAGCGCCTTTGCGACGCGGCCGCCGAATTCGGGATGGGTGTTGATGCCGCTTCCGACCGCGGTGCCGCCGACGGGGAGTTCGAGGACGGCGTCACGGGCCGTTTCGGCACGGCGGATCGACAGCTCGAGCTGCCGGGCGAAGCCGCCGAACTCTTGACCGAGCCGGAGCGGCGTGGCGTCCATCAGGTGGGTCCGTCCAATCTTGATCACGCGGTCCCACTGGCGGGCCTTGTCGGCCAAGTCGTCCCGCATCCGCCGCAGCGCCGGCAGCAACCGCGTTTCGATCTCGACGGCGGTCGCGACGTGGATCGCGGTCGGGAATGTGTCGTTGGTGCTTTGCCCCATGTTGACGTGGTCGTTGGGGTGGATCGGCTTTTCGGCCGCGGTCCGGTCGCCGCCAGCGATCTCGATCGCGCGGTTGCTGATCACCTCATTGAGGTTCATGTTGCTGCTGGTCCCGGAGCCGGTTTGGAACACGTCGACCGGGAACTGGTCGGCGAGCCGGCCCTGGGCGACCTCGTCAGCGGCGGCGAGCATCGCGTCGACTTGAGCGTCGGTGAGCGGGTTCTTGCCGCTTCCGGTCAGTTTCCCCAAGTCTCGGTTCGCGACACCGCAGGCGTATTTCACCAACCCCATCGCCTTGACCATTCCGGCCGGCAACCGCCAACCGCTGATGGGAAAGTTGTCGACGGCCCGTTGGGTTTGGGCGCCGTAATAGGCTTGAGCGGGGACGCGGACTTCACCCATCGAGTCCCGTTCGATTCGTTGGTCCGTCATGGCGGGGTCCCTTCGACGCGGTAGGGAGGAACATGATTGTGCGGCTGAGAGCATCATGAGCGTTGGCGGCCGAGACGAAAAGGTGTTGCCATCCCGAAGGAAAACTGTGGCGACGGTTCCCGCCTCGGGCGTGCGGGCCGATAGAATCGGGGCCGAAAATCCTCATCCCGCGCCCCCCCAGGCCCCCGACGCAAGATGCGATTCCTCCGACCCGACGATGCTTATGCCGTTCCCGCCCCGTGGCGGCGAACGTTTCTGATTGGGCTTGTCGCCTTGGCCCCGATCGTCGCGATCATGGCCGGCCCCCTGGTCACGACGAATCAAGCGTTCGCCCAACCGCAGCAGCCCGCCGAGCCCGAACCCGCCGAGCCCGAAGGGGAGAGGGACGCGAGCGAGCGATCCGGCGTGGCCGCGTCGGCCGACGGAAGCGACGTGTCCGACACTGACGTCGGCGGTGATGTCGACGCCGGCTCCGACACCGGAATTGACAACGGAACGGACAACGGAACGGACAACGGGACCGGCCCGGCGGGCTCCGTCGACGATGCGGACGCCCCCGACCCGTGGCCGTTGGCGATGGTCGCGGTCGGGGTCGTCTCGGTGTTGGGGTTGATCATCGGGCTCAAGCTGAACGCTTTCTTGGCGTTGATCCTTTCGGCGTTGCTGGTCAGCTTGCTGGTCGGGGTGCGACGGGGGGAAGCGTTTGGCGGGCGGATGGACGCGGTGGTATCGGCGTTCGGGACGAACGCGGGGAACATCGGGATCGTGATCGCGATGGCGGCGATCATCGGCAAGTGCATGCTCGACAGCGGCGCGGCGGACCGGATCGTCCACTCGGCGGTCCGCGTGACCGGCGAGAAGAAGGCGTCGTTGGGCTTGATGTTGAGCGGGTTCGTGTTGGCGATTCCGGTCTTTTTCGACACGGTGTTTTACTTACTGGTGCCGCTCGCCCGCAGCCTCCATCAGCGGACGGGGCGAAACTATTTGCGTTATTTGATGGCGATCGCGACCGGCGGGGCGATCACGCACACGCTGGTCCCACCGACGCCGGGGCCGTTGCTGGTGGCCGCGATCCTCCGCGTGGACCTCGGGGTGATGATGCTCGTCGGCGTGATGGTGGCGTTGCCGAGCGCGTTGTCCGGGCTGTTGTTTGCGGTGTTGGTCGACCGTCGCTCGCCGGTGCCGATGCGACCGCTCGCGATGACCAAGGGGGGCCATCAGCCGCTCGCCGAGGACCGTCTGCCGTCGCTCGCGGTGGCGTTGATCCCCGTCGTGTTGCCGGTCTTGCTGATCGGATCGGGGACCCTTGCGACGACGTTGGCGGACCGGGAGGACCGCGCGCGGGTGTTGCCCGGGGACGTACAAGATGCGGACGCCTTCGCCGCACGGTTGGCGGACGCGACGGCGGGGAGCCCCGAATCGCGGGTCCTCGCGAGCGGAGACCTGAGCGATGACGAGATCGAATTCCTGACCACGCCGCCACGGAACGAGGGGGACCGAGCGCGGGTCGCGGAGTTGCTCAACCGTGTGATCTCGGACCCCGATTTTTACGACGAGGAGGCGTTCGCCGGGGTGGCGATTTCGGAGGTCGCTCAAGAGAAGTTGGCGTCGGACTCGATGCGGATGAAGCCGGTCGATCGGCGGCGGATGAACCGGACGTTGCTCGAAGACGCGTTCGGCGAGTCGATCTCGCGGCATGACTGGGATTCGCCGACCCGCGTGGTGGCGAATTCGTTGTCACTTTGGAGCAACCCGAACTTCGCGTTATTGCTCGCGGCGCTGGTCGCGATGGCGACGGTCAAATCGGTTCGCCGAATGACTTGGGGCGGTCTCGGGGGCGAGGTCGAAACGGCGTTGATGAGCGGCGGTTTGATCATCTTGATCACCGCCGGCGGCGGGGCGTTCGGGGCGATGCTGTCCGACACCGGGATCGGCGGGACGATCGAATCGGCGTTCTCCGGCGGCAGCGGTTCCGGTAGCGGTTCCGGGGTCGGGCTGATCTTGCTGGCGTGGCTGATCGCGTCGTTCTTGAAGGTCGCCCAAGGGAGCAGCACCGTCGCGATGATCGTCGGGGCGGGGATGATGGCGGCGATCATCGGCGACGCCGAACCCGAGTATCACTTGGCCTACGTCGCGATCGCCGTCGGATCCGGTTCGCTGATGGGGAGCTGGATGAACGACAGCGGGTTTTGGGTGTTCACGAAGATGGGCGGGTTGACGGAGGGGGAATCGTTGCGAAGCTGGACGCCGTTGTTGGCCGTGCTGTCGCTGGCGGGGCTCGCCGTGACGATCATTTTGAGCCAAATCCTTCCGATGTGAGGTTAGGCGTTGAGTCGAGCAGAGTGCCTATCCGAAAAGGGGGCCGACCCTCTCTTGGAGCGAGCTGGTGGCCACCGAAGGACTTAGAAAGACCGTTTCTCTCGACACCAACTGGAAATCCACAAAGGGTCGGACCCCTTTTCGGATCGGCACCGACGAACCGACGACGTACAGGGCGCTGCCCGCGGGGTGCCTGTTCGCGGTCGGGTCGGCGGCGACCACTTGTTTCTTGCTGTTTCTGAACGGGTCGCTGGTGATGGCGGTGTTGATGGCGGCCGACGGGTTTCGTTTCGAATGGTTGCGTGACCGCCGGGTGAGTCAGTTCCTGTTGTTCGCCCTCCCGTTGGTCCTTGTGGTGATCGAGTGGAAGGCGATCGACTATGTGCGGACCCGATTCCGTCGTCCGCCGTACGCCGAATGAGAGAAGATGCAGCTGTACCTCGTCCGCCACGCCGAAAGCGAGAACAACGCGAAGCCGGCCCACTGTCGCGTCGAAGACCCGCCGCTGACCCGTCGCGGTCAACTCCAAGCGGAACACTTGGCCGGTTGGACGCGGACGCTACGGATCGACGCGTTGATCAGCAGCCCGTTCCTGCGGACGTTGCAGACGACGCGGCAGGTCGTCGACGCGACGCCACAACCGCTCCGGATTTGGCATGACGTGTTCGAGCGGGGCGGGTGCTTCCGCGGGCACGAGCTGGGGCGAGAAGAAGGCGCCCCCGGACTTGGCCGCCAGGCGATCCTCCGGCATGCCGCGGCGACCCCCGACACGATCGAGGTCGACGTGACGATCGGGGACGACGGGTGGTGGGGCGGTCGGCCGCGGGAAACCGAGGAACAGGCGATCGCCCGTTGCGGGGCCGTCATCCGCCGGCTGACAGAAACGTTCGGAAGCGACGGGAAAAGGGTGGTGATGATCACCCACGCCGACTTCAAGCGGCTGTTGGTCACCGAGATGATGGCGGGTTCGATCGACGCGGCTTTGCTCGGCCCGATGCGGAACACCGGGATCACGAAGCTCAACTTTGACGGCAGCCGCTGGCAACTCGACTGGTTCAATTCGGTGAGCCACCTGCCGTCAAGGCTGATCACGGGTTGCGAACATTGACGGTCCGAAGGCGACCAGCAACAAGGCGATGATCAACACGACGCTGATCGCCAACAGCAACGCGACGGCGAGGGTGCGTCGCGTGAGCCGGCCCCGCCGCGCGGCGCCGACGTCCCAGCGACCTTGAACGCGGGCTTCGCCGGGGGGGACGGATCGTGCCGCGGATTCCGCGGCCGGCGACGTGGCGGACCTGACCGTTTCGGCATCCGTGAGCGTTCCGTCATCGGCCGCCCCGTCGTCCTTCCCGTCCAGGGGACTCGGTAACTGATCGGCCCGTTCCGGGAGGGCTTCCGAGGCGGTCCGCCACTGGGGCCATCCCTCCCGCCACAATAGCGCTGTCGAGGCGACGCGTTGTTCTTCGATCCACTGCTTTAGCAGTTCCGAGGTAGCCGGTCCGTATTGGCCGCCGCTGGGGGGGCGAACGTACCAAACCGATTCCGGCTCGCTTTCGAGTAGCCCGGCCGCTCGCTCGCGATGCGGCTCGGGTTCGGTTTTGGCCGCCCCGCCCCGGTCGCGTTTGGCGTTCTCAGGATCGGCGTTCGGGAGATCGGCGTTCGGGAGATCGGC
>JAWLFY010000014.1:55037-60953 GCA_041685355.1 Pirellulaceae bacterium
GATCGGCGTTCGGGAGATCGGCATTCGGGGGATCGGCCGAACCGCGGGCCGTGCGGTTGCCCGCTTCCTCCTCGATGCGGATCGAGAACTCAGAATCTTGGGCCGGGATCCGAAACCGGGCCTGGCATCCGGGACAGATCCCGCGTTTGCCGGATAGCTCAGCCTTGACGTGCAGAGGCTTGCCGCAGGCGTGACAAGCAAACCGAACACCCATCGTTATTTCGAACCGGTCGAGAGTTTCGCGGCGGTGACGTGGGGTTCGGGCTGTTGCCAGGGAACCGCACCGCCGCGTTGGATGTGCCGCCGCATCGCCGCTCCCAGTTCTTGGATGACGCGGCGATTTTTCCCCGCCAGATCGACCTGCTCTTGTGGGTCGTCCTTGAGGTTGTAGAGTTCGAGCGGGCTGTAGGGGTCGTTTTGCAACAGCTTCCAATCGCCGCGGATCAGCGCGTGGTAGCTCTTCCCGCCGTACCGAAGGTTCCCTTCACGGCGGACGAAGTAGAGCTCGCGGGGTTCGCTGGCGTCGTCGGTTTCGGGCGTTCCTCCCAGCACCGGCATCAGGCTGACCGCGTCGAGTCCGGGCGACGGGGCCTGGCCGGCGATCTGTTGGATCGTCGGAAACAGGTCGAACACCAACCCGGCGACGTCGCTCGTTGATCCCGGCTGGACGTGTCCCGGCCAACGGACCATGAACGGGACTCGCAATCCGCCGTCGTAATGACTCTGCTTTCCGTCACGCCACGGGTCGTTGTTCTGGGCGTGCGGCAGCGAGCCCCCGTTGTCGGCGGTAAACACGACGACGGTGTTTTCCGCCAACCCGGTGTCATCCAGCGCGTCGAGCACGCGTCCGATCCCGGCGTCGAGGTGTTCGACGAAGGCGACGTTCTTCGCCCTCTTTTCGCCCAGTTCCGGATCTCGTTGCCGAACCTTTGCGATCCATTCATTGGGCGGCTCGATCGGGAAGTGGGGGGCGTTGTATGCGAGATAAAGAAAGAACGGCTCGTCCGGTTTGTCGGCTCGGTCGCGGAGGTAATCGACGCTCCAGTCGGAGAACAGGTCGGTCGCGTGTCCTTGCGGGTCGATTCGCTCGCCGTTTCGCCGCATATAGTTGTTGCCGTGCCGGCGGTGATCGACGTAGCTGTCCATCATGTCGCCGAGGAAGCCGTGAAAAAAGTCGAATCCGCGTTCGTTGGGCGTATTGGGCGACTGGAGCCCGAGGTGCCATTTGCCCACGATCGCGGTGTGATAGCCCGCTTCGCCGAGTTCGTCCGCGATCGTGGGGACGCCGGGGGCGAGGTATCCCCACGAGTTTTCCGGGTGTGTGCGAATCACGCCGGGGACGCCCACGCGGTCGGCGTAGCGTCCGGTCAACAATGCGGCACGGGACGGGGAGCACACGGTGCAGTTCGCTCGCATCGACGTGAACAGCATCCCCTCAGCCGCGATCCGGTCGATGTTCGGCGACCGCACGTCCGATTCGTGATAGGTCGAAACGTCGCCGTAGCCGTGGTCGTCGGTGAAGATCAGCACGACGTTCGGCCGTTCCGCGGCCGTCGCGGTGACGGCGCACGCCACGACCGAGCCAACGGCCAGGGCGATGCGGACGGCGAGGGAGGGTCGAGGTCGGATTCGTGTCACGGTCATCAATCTTACGTTCAAAGGTCGTTGTCGCGGATCGACGCTAATTTGTCGGCCATCTTTTCGCGGAAGCGTTCGACGACCGAGGCGTACTCGTCGTCGAACGCCAAGTTGGTGTACTGTTCGGGGTCTTTTTGCACGTCGAACAGTTCGATCCCCTTCGACGCGTCTTCTTCGTATTGAATGTACGCCCAGCGGTCTTCGCGGAGCAGGAACCCTTTCCGCGACGGGGCGACGCAGAACGCCGCGTCGCGGACCTCGGTGTCGGGGGCATCGAACATCGGGGAGATGTCGAGGCCTTGGATCCGCTGCGGCGGCTCGAGGCCGCACAGCCGGGAGATCGTCGGATAGAGGTCGATCAGTTCGACCAGCGAGTGACAAACGGCCGGTCGTTTGCCGGGGACGCGGACGATCAGCGGCACCATCGACGACTCGTCACGGAGGCTCACCTTCGCCCAAAAGTCGTGTTCGCCGAGGTGGTACCCGTGATCGCTGGTAAAGATCACGATCGTGTTGTCGGCCTGGCCCGATTCGTCGAGCGCGTCGAGTACCTTGCCGACTTGGGCGTCGACGTAGGCGACCGACGCGTAGTAGCCACCGACCGCCTTCTTTTGGCGGCGGATGTCCATCTTCATGTTGACGCTGGTCTTGTAATTGATCCCCGCCTTCGGGATGTCGTCCCAGTCACCGGGGACTTTCGGCGGCAACGGCAGATCGGCGTAAGGCTTGAACGGTTCGAAGTAGTTCTTCGGTGCGACGAACGGGACGTGCGGGCGGACGAACCCGACCGCCAGGAAGTACGGCTCGTCGGCGTGACGCTTGACCAACTCGGCGGCCTTGAGCGACGTCTTCCCGTCGGAGTGCACGAAGTCATCCCCTTCGGCTTCGACGACGACGAAGGTGTTGCCGCCGACGACGGGCTTTTTCCCGTCGGGGTTGCCCTCCAGAGTTTCGCCTTCCCCGGGGGCTTTCCATTCGGGGCCTGGGCTGTTGTACCGTTCCGTCCACGAAGCGGGATCGTCGGCGCCGTTCCCCAAGTCGTGATCGCGTCCGTCCCCGCCGTACTCGATCCCGCCGGGGACGCCCATGTGATAGACCTTGCTGACGCGGGCGGTGTAGTAACCGGCGTTCATGAAGTGTTGCGGCCACGTCGCCCGGTCGCCGATCGCCGGTCGGGGGCTGGTGTAACCGAGCACCCCGGTCGCGTGCGGGTAATAGCCGGTTAAGAACGACGCCCGGGAGGGGCCACAATAGGTCGCGTTGCAATAGGCGCGGGTGAACCGGGTCCCGGTGGCGGCGAGCCGATCGATGTTCGGCGTTCGGCAAAGTTCGTTGCCGTAACACGACAACGCGTTCGCCGTCAGGTCATCCGAGATAATGAACAGCACGTTCATCGGGTCGGAATCGTCGCCGCGGGCGGTCGACGGCGAGGCGGTGAGCGGACCGGTGCAAACGGCGAGCAACGCGAGCAGGCGGAACGCACGACGCGCGGTGATCCGCACACGCCTTGGCAACACGGGTCGCTCAGCGAGCGTAGGGTCGAGGGAGCGAGATTCGGTCTCGGTCATGCGTTTCGGGTCCTTCACGATGTCGGGCGGGAGGCGTCGGTAGCGGGGATCGTCAGCCTTGGGGGAGCGTCGGTCGAACGGGGGCGCCATTGTCGGTCACCGGGTAGACCGCCTCGTGTTCCTCGAGCGACGCGATCAGTTTCGCCATCATCCGACGAAGCTCGTCCGGGTGGGTCGAGGCCAAATTGTCTTGTTCGAACGGGTCGTCGCCCAGATGGTACAGCTGGTAGTGGGAGCCTTCCGACGCGGGGGACGGGAAGTAGTGGTAGATCACCTTCCATTCGCCGTCACGATACGACGTGAAGTATTCGCTGCGGTGGGGCGAATGCGGGTAGTGCATGAGGAACACTTCGGGCCGGTTATTGTCCCGTTCGCCGGTGAGCATCGGTCGCATGTCGAGCCCATCGACGACGTATCCGTCGGGCGGGTCGATGCCGGCGACGCCGAGCAGGGTCGGGAACAGGTCGTGGACGGCGGCTTGCTGCGGATGGACTCGGTCAGCGGGGATCGACAGTTCGGCTTGGTGCGGGTTGTCTCCGTCCGGCTTCGCCCAGGCGGCGATGAACGGGACTCGCATCCCGCCTTCGTAGTGGGCCCCTTTTTTGCCGCGGAGGGGCGCGGCGCAGGCGACCTCGTGTTGGTGGCCGAGCGGGGCATCGCTGCCGTTATCACCGAGGAACAGGACGAGTGTGTTTTCGGCGACGCCGAGTTCCTCGAGGTGGTTGAGGAGGTCGCCGAGCGACTTGTCCATCCCTTCGATCAGGGTCGCGAACGCCTGAGCGTTTTTCGGCTTATCGCTCGACTCGTAGTTCGCGGCGAATCGCGGGTCGGACTCGAACGGGGCGTGGACGGCGTAATGCGCAAAGTGGAGGAAGAACGGTTTGTCGGCCGCGACGGCTTCGGAGACCGCCTCGCTGGCCTCGATCGTCAACGCCTCGGTGAGGAACGTGTCGGTCCCGTGGTACTTTTCCAGGTGGGGAACCGCATGGTGGCTGCGACGGGTCCCGCGGCCGTAATCTTTTTCGCCGTAATAGCTTCCCGGGGCGCCGAACGAGGCCCCCGCGATGTTGACGTCGAAGCCGAGGTTCGACGGGTCGGAGCCTTGGGCATCGCGAGGTGCGAAGTGCGCCTTGCCGACGTGGATCGTCGTATAGCCGCCGTCGCGCATCAGCCGCGCGAGCGAGACGTCATCCGGACCGAGTCCCCGCCAATTCCAGTCCGGCGGGCCTTGCGGTCCGCGGTTGTTTCGGTCGGGGTTGATCCAGTTGGTCGTCCGGTGTCGGGCCGCGTTTTGCCCGCTCATGATCGACACCCGCGTCGGGGAGCAGACGCTCATCGCGCAGAATTGGTTGAAGCGAATGCCGGCCGACGCGAGCCGCTGCATGTTCGGCGTTCGGTAGTAATCGTTCAGCGGGTATCGCTTCGGATTCCCCTCGTCGTCGGTCAGGAACGGGACCGAGGTGTCCATGACTCCCATGTCGTCGACCAGGAACACGACGACGTTCGGGGGAGTGTCCGCCGCCTGGGCCGTGTTGCCGCTAGCCAAGACTGATATCGCCAATATCGCGACCAACGCGGCGACGAGTGTGGTCAGGCGAGACGAAGCGATGGGGCGGTCGGGAGTGTTGGGATTCATCGGTAGGGGGCCGGCATTTGGAGGGGAATGATTCGGGGAACGGCTCTCGAAGCCGAGCATTCGGGGCGAGCGTCCGGGGCGAGCGTCCGGCGGGAGCGGGATCCGCGTCGACGCGACGAGGGTCAGTTCGGGATCGGGTCATCGCGGCGAACCGTTTCCCCTTCCCACACCGCTTCGTCGGTCGCCGGGTCGTAGGTGAGCACGCGGTGGCGACTTCCCGGGGCGGGCGGGCGGTCGACCTTCGGGATCCACCGTCGGTGTTCCGCCATCAGTTCGGCGTACTCGGGGTCGCGGGCCAGGTTCGTCCATTCGTTCGGGTCGGACTTCATGTCGTAAAACTCTTCGGTCCCGTCGGCGTATTGGATGTAACGGTAGCGACGGGAGCGGATGCCGTGGTTCCCTTGGTTGTGGCTCGTGATCGCCGGACGGTTGCGGGGCGTGTCGGCGTTTTCGAGTTGCGGCCGGAGCGTGATCCCTTCGAGGTCGTCGCGGGATTCGAGCCCGCACAGGTCGGCGAGCGTGGGGTACATGTCGAGCAACTCGGCCGGTTCTTCGCAACGCTGGCCGGCGGTGACACCGGGGCCGGCGAAGATCATCGGGACGCGAGTGCCGTCGTCCCACAGCGTGTTCTTGCCGGTAATCGCTTTTTCCCCGAGGTGCCACCCGTGGTCACCCCACACGACGACGATCGTGTTGTCCGCTTGGCCCGATTCCTCCAGCGCGGTGAGGATGCGACCGACCTGGGCGTCGACGAAGCTCGTACACGCCAGGTAGCTGCGAACGAGGTTCCGCCATTGGTCGTTTTCGCGGACCCACTTCAGTCGCGGCTCGGGGAGTTCCCAGTGGACGTACCACGACGCCCTAGGCGTGTCATCGCGATCGTGCTCGCGGATCTCCGGCAACACCGAATCGTCATCGGGGTACAGGTCGAACCATTTCTGCGTCGCGTAGCAGGGGACGTGGGGGAGGAAGAAGCCGGCGGCGAGGAAGAACGGTTCGTCTTGGGGCGCCGATCGGATTTGGTCGACGGCCCAGCTGGCGACTTGGTAATCCCCCTTGTCCTCGTCTTCGTGC
>JAWLFY010000091.1:0-19839 GCA_041685355.1 Pirellulaceae bacterium
TCCGGTATCGGCCGTTCGGAACAGGACCGGCTGGTGCGTGGCGGGATCCGGGGGGACGTCGTCGTCGTAGGCGGCGGACTCGGCGGCGTCGCCGCGGCGCTCACGGCTCTGGAAGCCGGACGGCGGGTCGTCCTGACCGATCCGACCGACTGGATCGGTGGCCAGCTCACCCAGCAGGGCGTCCCCCCCGACGAACACCGCTGGATCGAATCCCACGGGGCGACCGCGACGTATCGCCGATTCCGCACCGCGATCCGTGACTACTACCGCGATCACTACCCACTGACGGAAGAACAACGCCGGCGGGAAAACCTCAACCCTGGCGGCGGCTCGGTGTCGCGGCTTTGCCACGAGCCCCGCGTCGGCGTGGCCGTGCTCGAGGCGTTACTCGCCCCCTACCAAAGCTCGGGCAAGTTAACGCTGTTGCTCGAACATCAGCCGATCGCCGCGTCGATGCGGGGCGACCGGGTCGAAAGTGTCACAGTCCGTAGCACCGCTACCGACGACACGTTGACCCTCGAAGCCCCTTGGTTCATTGACGCCTCCGAACTCGGCGATCTGCTGCCGTTGACCGGGACGGCGTTCGTCACCGGGGCCGAATCGAAAGACCAGACCGGAGAACTGCACGCCGCCGACCGGGCCGACCCCGACAACCAACAAGCGTTCACGCGGTGCTTCGCGATCGACTACGACCCCAGCGGCGACTGGACGATCCCGCGCCCCGATCGATACGCGTTCTGGCGAGACCTCGTGCCCGAAATGTCTCCGCCATGGCCCGGCCGGCTACTCGACTGGACCTACACCCACCCGTCATCGCTGCGACCGAAAGAACTCGGTTTCGACCCGACCGGAGCCCCGACCCCGGGGACGCTCAATCTCTGGCTTTACCGCCGTATGATCGCGCAGAGTCACTTCAAAGCGGGGACGTTTCCCAGCGACATCACCCTCGTGAACTGGCCGCAAAACGATTACTTCCTGGGAAACTTGGTCGGGGTCACGGACGAGCAGCGGCAGAAGCACGTCGAAGCCTCCGGTGACCTCAGCCTCTCGCTGTTGTACTGGATGCAGACCGAAGCCCCGCGCCCCGACGGCGGCACCGGGTGGCCCGGGCTCCGCCTTCGCCGCGACGTGATGGGGACCGACGACGGGTTGGCCAAGTATCCGTACATCCGCGAATCCCGCCGGATCGTCGCCGAGTTCACGGTCCTCGAAGAACACTGCGGCCGCGAAAACCGCGCGATCGTCACCGGCGAACCGGCCGACCAAGTCGTCGCCGCCGAGTTCCCCGATTCCGTCGGCGTCGGCAGCTATCACATCGACCTCCACCCCAGTTCCGGCGGGGACAACTACATCGATTTCCCCTCCCTCCCGTTCCAGATTCCGCTCGGGGCGCTGTTGCCACGGCAAACGCGAAACCTCATCGCCGCGTGCAAGAACATCGGGACGACGCACGTGACGAACGGTTGCTATCGACTGCACCCGGTCGAGTGGAACATCGGCGAATCGGCCGGCGCCTTGGTCGCCTACTGCGACGAACAGGGGCGAGACCCAAAATCGGTGCGGGGAAACGACTCGTGGCTCGCCGACTTTCAAAAGATGCTTCAACACCGCGGCGTCGAACTCGCTTGGCCCGAGCGTTAAACAACGCGGTCATCCGCCCGCGGGCTCTTGTCAACGCCCGCGGGCTCTTGTCAGCGCCCGCGGGCTCTTGTCAACGTTCACGCCCCTGTCCAGGTCTTCCGCTCTCAGCGGCCGCCGCCTCCCTTGGCGACGGCCCAGATCGCCCGGTCGGCCTGCTCGATCAGCGGCTTGAACTGATCGATTTCCGCCGCGTTCTGACCCTGTTCGTGTTTGCGAAACAGAAACAGGTAGGTTTCGTTTTGGGGCCGATAGTGGTGGAAGAACAACTCGTTCTTCGCGGCGATCCGGTCGAGCAGTGCGGGGGACGGCTCGTGACAAGGTTGCCCGCCGACCAGCCGGTCGGCGATCAGATCGGCGATCGCTTGGTAACCGAACCGGTTGGGCAACAGCCGATCCGAAGTCAACTCGGTGTCACTCGGCGTCCATTCGATCCGCAGCAGGGGAAGTTCGAGTTCTTTCGCGACCCGATCCGCCGCCGCCTGGCAGGTCCGAATCGCGTCTTCGTACCCCGGCACCCGAACGCCCGGCATCGCGATCGGCGGCATCAACACGACGCGTTTGCCCCGATCGACCAGGTCGCGGCACAACCGCATGAGCCCGGGCTCAAACCGTTCCACCGCTTCCTCACCGTCGCCCGCTTCGGCAAACCCGTACGCGACCAAGACGACGTCCGCATCGGCCGCTTCCAAATCGCGGAACAGCCGCGCGTAGCCTTCGTCAGGCCCGTCAAACCGCTTCCGCGCCATGCCGTGAACGTTGTCTCCCGACCAACCGACGTTGCGGACCGAGAGTTTCCAGTTGGGCCGCCGACAGTGGAGCTCCGCCTCGATGACGCCATGGTCCTGAGCCCGTTCGACGAACCCACCCCCGACGATCGCCAACCGGTTGCCGGGGCGGAGCAACGGCGTTTCCCCTCCGCCCGCACCGTCATCGGCACCGGCCGATACGGCCATCACGACGACGCTCAACAGGAGAGACGCATAGCGACTTCGATTCGGGAGCACGATCGCTCAGCCTTTTTCGAGTTCCGTTTCGATCGCCTTGACGACTTCGGCGTCATCCGGCTTCGTGCGGGGCGCGAAGCGGTGGACGACGTTCCCTTCGCGGTCGATCAAAAATTTCTCGAAGTTCCAACTGATCTTTCCGGTGCCGGCCGGTTTGAGATCCTTCGCCGTCAGGAACTTGTACAGCGGGTCGGCCCCTTCGCCGTTGACCTCAATCTTGCTGAACATCGGGAAGCTGACGTCGTACTCGGTCGAGCAGAACTGCTTGATGTCGGCGTTCGAGCCCGGTTCTTGCAGTCCGAACTGGTTGCAAGGGAACCCGAGCACGACGAGGCCTTTTTCCTGGTAACGCTCGTAAAGGCTTTCCAGCCCGGCGTACTGTGGCGTGAGCCCACACCGGCTGGCCGTATTCACGATCAGTACGACCTTGCCGTCGTAGCTCTCGAGATCGACTTTCTTGCCGTCGATGTCGGTCACTTGGAACTGATGGACACCTTGCGAATCGTCGGCAACGGCCATGGCGGAAAGGGTTCCGAATACGAGGAGGGAAGCGAGGCAACGTGCGAACATCGGTAAATTCTCCGAGGTCGAAAAAGGTGGTGGGTTCACGGTCAGCTCAGTGCCTATCCGAAAAAGGGGTCGGACCCTCTCTTGAGGCGAGCCGGTGGTCGACAAACGACGTGGAAAAGCCGTTAACCGCGATGTTAGCTGGAAATCGACAAAGGGTCGGACCCCTTTTCGGATCGGCAACTCAGTGTACCCGAGATGCAACCTCAGTATTCCACCGGGGCGGGTTCGCCCATCCCGGGGGCCTCCTCGCCCTCCTCTTCGTCGAGCAGGATCGCCTTGTAGCCACCTTGGGAGCGATAGTAGATGAACAGCCCGATGAACCCGATGAGCATCATTGCCGGTACGATCGCGGTCCGGGTCAGCGCCTCGCGACTGCCGATCAGGTTCGCCTCTTGGACGATCGGCACGTCGGTCTCGGCGTGGGCGAGGATCTCCGTTTTCTCTTCTTCCGTCAGCGTCTCGACGTCGCGGATCGAGTCGACCCCCTGCAGCGTCCCCTCGGGGCCGATCTCGATGTCCTTGACCGCGCCGAGTTTCTTCGCGATCACCGGCCGGAACTCGTATCCCCAGCTTTCGATCGGTTCGGGTTCCACGTAGCGTTCGTAGGTCGGTTCCGACAAGTCCTTCAACGCCGCGCTCATCGCTTCGCCTTGTTGGGCGCCGATTCGCGGTCCGGCGACCAAGCCGACCGTCAACATGCCCGCCGCGCCGAGCGCCCCCATCGCGACCGCTCCTCCCTGCGGGTAACGCTCACCCGCGACCGCCAACATTGTCGGCCACAAGAACGCCTTGCCGAAGCTGTAGAACGTCGCCGCGGCGAACACCATCGCGACACTCTTCGTGTCCGCCCCGAGCCACAACAGCCCCAGGCAGGCGATCAGCGAGCTGACCATCAACAACCCGATCGGGTTGATGCGGTGGACGATCGGGCCGGCGAAGAACCGCAGCACGAACATCAACGCCGAGGTGTAAACCAACACGATGATCGAGTTCCGCAGGAAGTTCTCCATCAACTTCGTCATCCACGAATCGACCCCCAATTCCATGTACCCGATCATCGCGTGCAGCACGATCAAAACCAGGAACGGGATCGACGCGAAACAGGCGAACACGGTCTTCAGACCCCCGCTGGCCGATTCGCCGACCGTAGCCGGGAATTTCTCAGGCAGCGCCATCACCCCGTACGCGATCACGAACACGACGAACGAGGCGAGCACCCACTCCCACGGCAACGTCACCAGCCACGCGTCCATCCCCGAGAAGCAGGCGGCAAACAACCCGCCGAGGATCATCCCCGCCGGCCAACCGGCGTGCAGAATATTCAAATAATGCGTCTTGTCTTCGGGGTACAGCTGCGCGATCAACGGGTTGATCACCGCCTCGTAAATCCCTTGGCAAATCGAAAACAAAAACGCGCTCAACCAAAGCAAGTTGAACACCCGCACCGTCGCCGATTCCGGATCGCTCTCCCGCCACCCTTCGTACAGCGGGCTGGCGAGAAACAGCATCGCCCCGCTCGCCAAGTGCATGAAGAACGCCAACACCAACAGCCGCTTGTAGCCGAACTTCTCGACCAGAATGCCGCCGAAGAAAATCATCATCCCGAAGCCGAGGAACCCGGCCCCCAAGATTTGGCCGAACTGTCCGCCGCCGAGATCGAATTGCCGCTCCCATGCCCCGCTCGCGGTCGTCCGGGTCGCGAAACCGGCCCCGGCAGCGACCAAGGTCAGGAACGAGGCGAGCATCAGTTTTCCGCGAGCGTAGCTTTCCACCGCTTTCTCCATCAGTTCGTTTCGGGTGCGTCGGACACGGCCGTCGGGGGATCAGCCGTCAGGGAGTTCGGCCGGCGATCGGGATCCGCCGGTGAGTCGTTCCGCCCTCGCGGGACGGCGTCGAGGTGGGAACGGCAACAATCGACAGGTCGATAGCGGTCCGATCGACGCCTTTAACCGGGGCGGACGCGGAGTATAGTCTCCCGGCAGCGGTCAAGATATCGCCCGCCGGCGGCTGATGATGCGTCCGGTGAAATCGGATCGTTCGGACGGGCAATCCCGACGGTCTGGCCGGGCAAACCCCGCCGCCGTCTTCTCGTCACCGCCGACGCGGCTAAAATCGGCGTCCGGTCCCCCGCCCCGTCATGCCCCACGCCAAAGTCGAAAGTGCTACGAACCCATACCTGCGGCGAACTCCGCAAAGATCACGTCGGACAACCTGTCACCCTTTGCGGATGGGTCGAAAGCAAGCGGGACCACGGCGGGGCGGTCTTCATCGACCTCCGAGACCGCTACGGGATCACCCAAGTCGTCGTCGGCCCTCCCGAAGCGAGTGCCGATCGGATCGATGCCGCCGGCCATGTCCCGGCCGAAAGCGTGATCCGTATCCGCGGCACCGTCGCCCATCGCCTGGAAGGGAAGACGAACGCCAAGTTGGTGACCGGCGAAATCGAGGTCCGCAGCGAACACTTCGAGGTGCTCAACGCCTGCCAAACGCCCCCCTTCACCCCCGGCCAAAGCGACCTGCCCGGTGAGGACCTGCGGCTTAAGTACCGCTTCCTCGATCTGCGGCGGCCCGAGATGCTGCAGGCGATGGTCACCCGAAGCCGGATCGTCAAGGCGATGCGGGACTATTTCGCACGCCACGATTTCATCGATGTCGAAACCCCGATCTTGGGACGCAGCACCCCCGAGGGCGCCCGCGATTACCTCGTCCCCAGCCGCGTCCATCCCGGCCGGTTTTACGCGCTGCCCCAATCCCCGCAGCTCTACAAGCAGATCTTGATGGTCGCCGGGTTCGACCGCTACGTGCAAGTCGCCAAGTGTTTCCGCGACGAAGACCTGCGCGCCGACCGGCAACCGGAATTCACCCAGCTCGACCTCGAGATGTCGTTCGTCGATGCCGACGACGTGATGTCGCTGATCGACGGCCTCGTCGCCGAAATCGCTGCCGACGTCGTCGGCAAAACGGTCCCCACCCCGCTCCCGCGAATGACCTACGACGAGGCGATGCGGCGGTTCGGGAGCGACGCCCCCGACCTGCGGTTCGGGATGGAAATCGTCGACGTCACGCCGGTCGCCAAGCAGACCGAGTTCCGCGTCTTCCGCGGCACCGCCGACGCCGGCGGGTTCGTCCGCGGGCTGAACGTCAAAGGGGCCGCGACGAAATACTCGCGACGACAGATCGACGAGCTCACCGAATACGTCAAGGAAGATTTCGGTGCGAAAGGGTTGGCGTGGTTTCGCGTCGAGTCCGACGGCAGCCTGTGGAGCCCGATCAGCAAGAACTTCGCCCCCGAGCACCTCGCCGAGATCGCCGAGCGACTCGACGGCAAACCGGACGACCTGCTGATGTTCCTCGCCGACACCTGGGAGGTCACCTGCCGAGGCCTAGCCGGGCTCCGCAAACGGCTGGCGAGCGAGCTCAAACTCTTTGATCCCGACCAACTCCACTGTAGCTGGGTGACCGAGTTCCCGATGTTCGAACGGGACGAGGCGACCGGCCGCTACGTCGCCATGCACCACCCGTTTACCGCCCCCCTCCAACGCGACTTGGACAAACTCGATTCCGACCCCGAGGCGTGTCGCGCCCAAGCGTACGATTTGGTGATCAACGGCAGCGAGGCCGGGGGCGGGACGATCCGGATCCACGACCAAGCGGTGCAATCCCGCGTGTTCGAACTGATGGGGATCGACGAAGCCTCGGCCGCCGACCGATTCGGTTTCTTGCTCAACGCCCTCAAGTTTGGCGCCCCGCCCCACGGCGGAATCGCGTTGGGGATCGACCGCTGGGTGATGCTCCTGGGTGGACTCGATAACATCCGCGAAGTGATCGCGTTCCCCAAAACGCAAAAAGCTTCCGACCTGATGACGGAGGCCCCGGGCGAAGTCGACGCGACACAGCTCAACGAGTTGTACCTCCGCACGGTCAAAGTCAAGACGTAGCGCGAAAGCCTCTCCGAAGATCCCGTCCCTGCATTCCGCCTGCACGCGTTATCCACCGTAACCCAGTCGGGCCGCTCCATTCTCGGAAGTCTTGACGGCGTCCGCGACGGGTTGGCCGGTGCTCGATTCCCGGAAGTCTTGACGACGTCCGGACCGGGTCGGCACGTCCGCGACGGGGTGGGCTGTGTTGCGTCCGGCGCGATGCGACGGTCTAACGGGTCGGTGCGGGAGACTGATTCGGCGAAGGGGACCGGCGATGCAGGGATTTTTGGGATGGATGCGGGGGCTTCGGCAGCGGTGGGACGATTGGTGTGGCGACCACGAGATGGAGGTCGCGATCCGTCGGCACCTGACCGAGAACGGCTATTTCGGGGGGACGGCTAAGTTTCGGGGGGTACGCCTGGTCGCGGTCCAGCGGCCCGGTTGGCTGCAGGTTTACCGCTTCGAGGTGACCGCTCGGGTGGCGACGCGGGTGGACGACGATCGACCTGACCCGCCGGCGGTGTACCATGACCTCTACGGGTTGGTTCGTGACGACATTCGGCACAAAATCAACTCGGTTCGCGTGTTCAACTCCGAAGCCGAACGGAGGGCATTGTTCACCCGCTGGAGCGACGGGCTGATTTGCCTGCGTGGGGCCCACGGGCTGGGTGGGGAGGCATCTTCGCGGCAGGAGCGTTGAACGCGGCACCATCCCACCGACGATTCGGCTCACCGACGACGCCCCCCTGCAAGGTCATTGACGATGCTTCTCGGACGACACCGGTTTTTTTCCCGCTCAAGCCACGCCCCGAATGATCACGCTCGGCTTTTGACGGGCTCTCACGAATCTTTCCAGGCCGATTCGCAGCGGTCGGGGTTTCGCTCCGACCGATGGTGGAGCCGGTCGAGGCGGTCCGGTTTGACCCTCGCGGCGATCGTGTTTCTCGGTCTGTCGGTCCTGGGCGGGGGTAGAGCGAATGCCCAAGACGCCGCGGAAGAGTCGAAGAACGCGGACGATTCGGAAAAGGCGATCGCCGCGGAACGGGAGGCCGAACTCTTAACGGACACGCGTCAGTTGACGTTCGAAGGACGCCGCGCCGGCGAGGGCTATTTCAGCCGCGACGGAAGCCAGATGGTGTTTCAAAGCGAACGGGACCCGGCCAACCCGTTCTATCAGATCTATTTGATGGACCTGGATACCGGCGACATCGAACGCGTCTCGCCCGGCGAGGGGAAGACGACTTGCGCATGGATCCATCCCGAGGGTGATCGGGTGTTGTTCGCGAGCACGCACGAAGACGAGGAAGCGGTTTCGAAACAGGAAGCGGAGTTGGAGCTTCGGGCGTCGGGGAAACAGAAACGGTACGCGTGGGACTACGACGAGAACTTCGAGCTTTACGCGAAGGACTTGGAGTCGGGGGAGCTGACCCGATTGACCGACGCGCGGGGTTACGACGCCGAAGCGAGTTACAGCCCGGACGGGGAGCAGATCGTGTTCGCGTCGAACCGCGAAGCGTACTCGCGTGAACTCAGCGAACGGGAAGCGACACTGTTCGAGGTCGATCCGGCCTCGATGATCGACCTGTACATTATGAACGCCGACGGCAGCGACGTGCGGCGGTTGACGGATCATTTCGGCTACGACGGCGGGCCGTTCTTTTCGCCCGACGGCGAGCGAATTTGTTGGCGTCGATTTTCGGAGGACGGGGCGACGGCCGAGATTTTGACGATGCGGGTCGACGGGAGCGACGTCCGACGGCTGACCGACTTGGGGGCGATGAGCTGGGCGCCGTTCTTTCACCCCAGCGGCGACTACCTCGTGTTCACGACGAATCTGCAAGGCTTTTCGAATTTCGAGTTGTATCTGGTCCGCGCCGACGGCGAGGGGGAACCGGTTCGGGTGACGTACACCGACGGGTTCGACGGATTGCCCGTGTTCCTGCCCGACGGCGATCAGATCTCGTGGACGAGCAACCGCACGGCGTCAAACCGTTCGCAGATTTTCATCGCCGACTGGGACGACGCGGAGGCGCGGCGGCGGCTGGGGTTGGAGACGTCCTCACCGACGGAAGTCGTGTCATCGGAGGATCGCGAGGCGGCGTTGGCGGCGGCCCGCGCCTCGGAATTCGATTTCACCCCTGCCGACGCCGGCAGGCACGTCGACTTCCTGACACGGCCGGAGCTGGGCGGTCGGTTGACCGGGACGGAAGGTGAGCGTCGGGCGACGGCGTACGTCGCCGCCTACTTAGAGAGCCTGGGGTTCGAGCCGGCGGGGGAGAACGGGACGTTTTATCATTCGTTCGAGTTTCCGGCCGGCTCCCGGCTCACCAATGCCAACCGGATGCGGCTGGGGGATCAGCCGCTCGAGCTCGACAAGGATTACCGGCCGTTAGCGTTCTCGGGTGACGGCACCTTCGAACCGAGCGAGATTGTGTTCGCCGGATACGGGTTGCAAGTCCCCGGGAGTGAAGGGGTGGAGGAGTACGACAGCTACGTTCACCTCGACGTCGCCGACAAGTGGGTCGTGGTGCTGAGGGATTTGCCGCAGGAGATTTCGTCGGAGCGTCGCCAGGAGATGGCGAGGTACAGCACGCCACGGCGGAAGGCGACGTTCGCGCGGGACCAAGGTGCCCGCGGGGTGTTGTTCGTGGCGGGTCCGACGAGCCAAGTCCGGGATCAGCTGATCCGATTCGACAAGTCGGCGTCGCAAGCGAACGTGAGCATCGGGGTGTTGTCGATCAGCAACGAGGTCGCGTCGCAGATTTTCGAGGCGGCGGGGAAGGATTTGCGTGAGGCCCAAACGGCCCTCGACGACGGGTCGCCGCAAATGGGGTACGCGTTACCGGGGAGCGAGGTTTCCGCGGACGTCGAGGTGGAACGGATCACGGGGACGGGGCGGAACGTCGTGGCACGGCTTCCCGCGTCGAAGGGCAAGTCGACGGTGGCGACGGGCGATTCCGCGGGGGCAAGTGACGGGACACCTCAGTCCGTGATCATCGGGGCGCATATCGATCACTTGGGCGTCGGTGGCGGATCGAACTCGCTGGCCCGCGATGACGAGCGGGACGAGGTCCACGTCGGGGCGGATGATAACGCGAGCGGCGTGGCGGCGATGTTGGAGATCGCGGAGTATTTGTCGGGCGAACGGGCGGCCGGTCGTTTGGAAACCGAACGGGACTTGCTGATCGCGGCATGGAGCGGTGAGGAGCTCGGGCTGTTCGGCTCGCAGGCGTTCGTGGACGATTTTTTCGAGCTTTACCCAAAGGCGCCGCGGTTCAGCGATTCCGCCGCTTCGGATCCGCATGCCGCCGCTCACACCGATCCGCACACCGATCCGCACACCGATCCGCACGCCAAAGCCAACGGGGACGGGAACGGGGACGGAAAATCGGGCGCGGAAGGTGGCGAGGGAGCGTCGAGCGATCCGCCTTCGGACGGCGATTCGGGGGTCTCCGTCGCCGCGGCGCACGGTCACGGCCAGATGGCGGGGGCACCACCGCTCACCGTGGCGGTCGCGGCTTATCTAAATCTCGACATGGTCGGTCGCCTCCGAGAGGCGTTGGTCGTCCAGGGTGTCGGCTCGTCGCCGGCTTTGGAAGGAGAGATCCGTCGCCGAAACGTACCGGTCGGGCTGGAGCTGAAGCTGGACCGGACGAGCCGTCGATTGCCGACCGACGCCGCCGCGTTCGTCGGCCGCGAGGTCCCGATCGTGTCGGGCTTTACCGGCGCGCATGAGGATTACCACACGCCGCGGGACACGCCGGAGAAATTGAACTACGAGGGGATCGCCAAGGTGGGGCGGCTGTTCGGGTTGTTGACCCGGGGGTTCTTGATGGCCGACGAGCCGCCGCCGTTCGAGTTGGACGAAGGGGAGCAGGAGCGGGAGGTACCGCGGGCCCGGCTGACGGCTTACTTAGGAACGATCCCCGACTATGCCGCGGGGGACGTGAAAGGGACGAAGCTGAGCGGGGTCGCCGAAGACGGCCCGGCGGCGAAGGCGGGGATCCGGGGTGGCGACGTGATCGTGGAACTCGCGGGCAAGACGATCGAGGACATCTACGATTACACGTTCGCGATCGAGGCACTCAAGATCGGGGAGACGGTGCCGGTGATCGTCGAGCGTGACGGCCAGCGGCTCGAGTTGGAGGTGACGCCCGGTTCCCGCGATTGATCGCGAGAACTTCGGTTGCCGGCGAGGGGCCGGGTTTGCTAGTTCGGACGGCCGACCGAAACGCGCGGACCCTTTCCCACCCGTGACCCGTTCGTGACCGAGATCAACGACCATCGACCGTTCGAGTATTCGCCGCACGTCGCCCCGGCGGTGATCCCTCCGGGTCGATCGGCGGACCCTTTGGTGGCGGAGACTCAGCAGCAGATCGCCGGGATCGTCCGGGAGATCGCGGCGGAGGCGAGGCGTGACCAGTCGCGAGGGGCGTTCCTGCGTCTGCTGGTCGATCGCGTCTTGCGGGCGATGGCGGCCGAAGGGGTGGTCGTGTGGGAGCGGGACCCGACCGATCGGGGCGCGGGCAACGATGAGCTCGATTATCGGCCGCTTGTCCGGATGGGACGGGTGACCGACTTATCGATCCCCGAGTCCGGGCGTGTCCCTCACGAGCGGATGTTGGGTGAGATCGGCGGGGAGGGTTCGGCGGCCGTCGTCCCGGCGACACCGGGCGCGACCGACCCGGACCAGCCGGCGAACCCGACGGAGTCGGCCGCGGCGGTGGTCCCGATCGTGCTGCACGACATGGACGCCCCGGCCGATTATTTGCTCGAGGTATTCTTGGAGCCCGAAGGCGGGGTATCGACGCAGCGCGGTTACCTTCGGTTCGCTGCCCAGATGGCGGATTTGGCGGGTGAGTTTTTACGGGCCGATCGGACGCGGATGCTGCGTGCGGAGGCGACGGTGTTACGCGACGTCGATGGGGCGGCGTTGCGTTTCCATTCGTTCGGCGGCCGCGGCCAAATCGAGACCGCGTTGGTCGACGCGGCGTCGGACGTGTTCGGCTTCGCGCGGGTCGGGCTGTGCGTGATCGATCGTCCACGGACGCGGCTGGTGGCGGTAAGTCACGTCGAAACGATCCGCCACGATTCGGACGCCGCCGAGCAACTGAGGCGGGCCGCGTCGGCACGGTTGGATGCCGACGGCGTCGTTTGGAGCGAGGAGGAGTCGGCGGCGAAAGCGGGAGAGGGGAGGTTGCGGGTCGCGGCGGTTGCCGCCCCGTCGGCGGATTCGGCTTGGCGATTGGTCTGTTTGGAGCCTACCGAGTCGCCTGTTCCGGAAGTGTCCTCCCGGGAGGCTCTGGTTCGTCTCGTCCGTCACGCCGAATTGGCGGCGTCTCGGCTTGCCGCGTGGGAATCGATTCCGGGTGGGGGTTGGCTCGCGAGTTTCGTCGCGTCGTCGGCATCGGGGAGACGGCAACTCGCGGGTCACCGAAACCGTCGACGTTTCGTGTGGGGTCTCCTGTTGGCGACGTTGATCGGTGTCGCGATCGTCCCGATCCCTCGAATCGTGACCGCCCCGGCGACGCTGCGGCCGACCGACGTGCAAGTGTTGTGCGCTCATCGCGACGCGGTGGTCGCCGCGGTCCACGTCGCGCACGGGGACCGGGTTGTCACCGATCAGAAGCTGATCACGCTGCGGGATCCGGACTTGGACGAGCGGATCGCGGCGCTCGAGGGACGCCGTTCGGTCCTGGAGCAACAGCGGGCGCGTTGGACCGAGGCGATGCTCGGCGGCACCGACGCGTCCGGAGATGTCGGCCGCACCCGCGGGGCAGGGCGGTCGTCCGATCGAATCGAGGAATTGGTCGGCCAGCAGAGATTGGCGCGGGAGGAGATCCGTTCGGTCGACCGGCAACTGGAAATCATGGGGCGAATCCGCGAGTCGCTCGTGCTCCGCGCTGACCGTGCCGGACAGATCGACGGATGGCGGCTGGACGACCGACTTCGCGGCCGACCGCTCCGACGCGGAGAGCCGCTGTTGAGTGTGGTCGGGAAAGAAACCGGATGGATCGCCGAGGCGGAGGTGGCGGAGAACCGGGTCGCACGGCTGGAGCCAAACGTGGAAGCGACGGTGACCTTGTCGGCCGATCCCGACCGAGTGTGGCGGGCGAGTCTGGAACGGATCGGCCCGGCGATCTTGGGCTCGGAAGACGGCACACCGGCGAATGTGGTTCGGCTCCGCGTTGTCCCAGCGGATGAACCGATCGATGGGGAGCGGAGTACCGGGCTGGGAAGCGACGACGGGATCCCCGCGGTGGCGCGGTTCCGTTGCGGCCGGGCCCCGATCGTGTCGCTCCTGTTTCAAGACACGCTTCGTTCGGCCCGCGGGTGGATCCGCAGTTATCTCCACGCCGTTCCCCCTGACATGAATCGGGAGACCCCGTGATGGACGTTCAAGAACGGTTATTTCGAGGGCGTTGCGTCCCATCCGAATCGGTCTGGCATCGCCGAGTCGCGTCGGTCGCCGCGATGTCGGCTTGGGTCATGTTGGGCCGCTTCGGTTTGGGCGCGCTGGCATCGGTGTCGGGCGTGCTGGCACCGGTGTCGGGCGTGCTGGCACCGGTGTCGGGCGACGAGGTTCGCGCGGCGAACGATCATCGCGTGGAGCTGGAAGACTGCGTCGTCCGGTTTGGCCGCGAGGTCGAGGTGCCGGCGCTGGCGTCGGGCCGGGTGGCGGAGTTGGCGGCGGAGCCGAACGGGACGGTGGCGAGGGACGGCGTGCTTGCGGTGTTGGACGGGCGGACGTTGACGCCGCAACGTCGGACAGCGGAGTTACGCGTCGAGGTCGCCCGTTCGGAGTTGCGCGACGACGTCGAGCAACGGTTTGCCGAGACGGCGCTCTCGGAAGCGGAGGCGGAGTTGGAGGCGAGCCGTTCGATTTACCGGGACGTCGCCGGGGCGGTTCCGATGACCCAATTGCGACGGATGCGTTTGGCGGTCGAGCGGGGCGAGTTGGAGGTGGCACGTGCGAAGAAGCGTCGTCATCAGGCCGAGTTGGAACTTCAGCTTCGCGAGGCAAACCTGTCGCTGATCGATCAACAAATCGCGAACCTTCGCGCCACCAGCCCGCTCGACGGGGTCGTGTTGCGGATGCACCGTTCGGTCGGCGAGTGGATCGAGACCGGGTCGACGATCGCCACCATCGCCCAAATCGATCGGCTTCACGTTCACGCGTTGGCGGACGCGTCGGCGGTGACGCCGGTGCAATGCCGAGGAGCGTCCGCAACCGTGTCGTGGGTCGATCCGTCGACGAACGAGCCGCGTGAACTGCACGGCCGCGTCACATCGGTCGACCCGCAAGTGTTGCCGGGGGGACGCTACCGGGTGCGTGCCGAGATCGAGAATCGGCGGGAAACCGGGACCGAGCCGGGGAGCGGTTCGGGAATCGGGTTCGACGAACCGGGATCGGGAGGGCAATGGCAGTTGTGGCCGGGTCATGATGTGCGGATGGTGATCGACGTCCGACAGCGGATTGCCGAGCGGCAGGGGCCCCCTGAACGCATGCGGGGCGATTCGGCGAGCGGGCCGGTTCGTTGAGGACGGAAATGGAGAACGACCGAACCCCCCGGCTCCGACACGATATGACGAGCGTCGTCGTGTCAGCGGAGGGACGCGGACGTCGCATCGTGATCGACGAGATCGCCGGGCGATTCACGCGAGTTTCGGAACACGTTTGGTCGGGGCTCCGGGACGGACGGGCCAACACGTCGCTGTGGGGTCAAGCCTCGGCGGCCGGTTGGACGAAGGATCGAGAAGCGGCGAAACGGCGGAGGTTTTCGCCGTGGTGCGTTCGCCTTCCGCTGGGCCCGATCGATTGGCTTGCGAGACCGCTTGCCGATCGGGTCGGTTGGCTCATGAGTCCCACGGCGATCGGCGTGTGGTCGATGTTCATCCTGGTGTCCGCCGCGACGTTGCTGAGCCGTTGGGGGCAGGCCGCCGGTTCGCTCGGGTCGCTGCGGCGGTTTTTGGCCGAGGTCGACCCGTTGTGGCTTGGTGCGATCTTCGTGGCGACGAAGGGTGTTCATGAACTGGGGCATGCCGTGATGTGCCGGCGGGTGGGTGCCAAGCCGGGGCACGTCGGGATGTTGTTTTTGTGCGGGATCCCGTGTCCGTATTGCGACGTCAGCGACGTGTGGCGGCACCGATCTCGGTGGGCGCGCGGGTCGGTGATGGCGGCGGGGATTTATCTTGAGTTGATCCTCGCGTCGGTCGCGGTATGGGTTTGGATGTTGGCGGCCGAACCGGGGACTCGCTTATTGGCGATACACGTCGTGGTGGTGTGTGGCGTGAGCACCTTGCTGTTCAACGCGAACCCGCTCGTTCGCTACGACGGGTATCACTTGTTGGCGGACTTGATCGACAGCGTCGGGCTTCGCCGCGAGGCAAGCGACGCGTTCCGCGGCGTCGTGACGCGTCGATTGGCGGGTCGCGGATACGACGTGCCGATTCGTCGAGACCGTCGCGGGGTCGGGTTGACGTGTTACCACGCCGCTTCGGTTGTTTACCGCGTGACGATCGCGGCCGCGATCGCGGGATTGATCGTGTCGTGGGCGTCGGTTTTCGGGTTGGCGACGATCGCGCGATGGACGGTCGCGGCGGGGGTGCTTCTTGCCGTTGCCGCATCGGGAAAACGGGCCGCTCGGGTACTGGGCGGCTGGGGACCGTGGGGGCGGGTATCGATCCCACGACGCGTCTTCGTCGGGGCGATCGGGCCGCTGGCGATCATGGCGGTCCTCTTCGTTCCGGTTCCCCGCACTCGACATGAAACGGGTCGCGTCGACGCCGCCGACGCCACCACGGTGTTCGTGACACGGGGCGGGCGGATCGAGGAGGTGGGTCACGATTTCGGGGAACGGGTCGTGGCCGGCGAATCGCTCGCGCGGATCGCTGACGATGAAGATGCACTCGAGGTCGCCCGCTTGGAAGGGGAACTCCGATTGACTTCGTTGCGGACGCGGGTCGCGCGGGAGAGTCCCGCGGGAGACGACGAAACGGCGGCGCGGTGGCGAACACTTCGTGCCGCAGAGGAAGCGGCGTCGACGCGTTTGCAACTCGCACGCCAGCGACTGGGTGAACGGAGCCTGATCGCGCCGATCGACGGTGTGGTGATTCCGCCGTTCGGTTCCGATCCGCCGCCGTCCGAGTCGTCGTTTTCGGGTCCGTTGCCGGCGGACGCGTCGCACACGGATGCGGGTTCGGACGAATCGTGGGGCGCAAGTAGCCGGTCACGTGGGGCCGAGAGGGTTCGTACCGCCGGCGTCTCGTCCCTCCGCGACCGCCTGGGACAGGTGGCGACGGAGAAATCAGCGTGGTGCCGGATCGCGAAGGGAACGCGGCTCGTCGCGGAGATCCGGATCGATGCCCGCGACCGAGGCCGTATCGAGGTCGGGACTCAGGTCACGATCCGGTTGGGTCAGGCCCCGGGGGAAGTGATCGCGTCGCGAGTGACGTCGGTTTCCGCGGTCGCGGCCGACGCGACGTCGGTGACCCGTCGCGGTGCGTTTCGGGTGTTGTGCGAATTGCCGCGTGCGCCGGCAATCTCGAAACCGGGTCCGAGGCGTTCGGGGGCGTCTGGGGATGGCGAGACGCCGACGGGAGAGGGCAGGGGGAACAGGGCAGGGGAGTTTGTCAGCCAGATCGGGGGGAGCTGTGACGCGGTATTTCGTTTTCCGCCGCGTCCGCTCGTCACCGACCTTTGGGAGCGAATCGGTGAGTGGCTGCGAACCTGAACGCCCAGCCGCGACGCCGCCTCGGGCCGAGGACCGGATGCCGCTTCGACTGGTCGATCCGCCTCACCCGTCGACGCTGGACCCCGATACGTTATGGAAGCAATGCGAGTTCCGAGCCCAGCGGCGGGGCGGCCCCGGGGGGCAACATCGCAACAAGACGAGCTCGGGGGTGTTCTTGGAACATCGACCGACGGGAGTGGTGGCGGAGGCGACCGAGCGGCGGAGCCAGGGGCAGAATCGTTCGGTCGCGTTCCAGCGTCTTCGGCTGCTGTTGGCCGTCTCGGTCCGCACGCGGTCGGCGTCGGATCGATCGACGAGCGAATCGACACGCGGGTCGGAATCGATCCCTGAGGAGGAGGCCGCGATTCGTTCGCGGTATCAAGGAAGTCGTCTGAAGTTGGCGGCCGACAATCCGGATCGTCCCGCCGTGATCGCGATCCTGCTCAACGATCTTCACGTCGCGGGGGGACAACCGAGCCTGGTCGCCGGTGAGTGGGGCGTGACGACGACGTCGATCGTCAATCTGCTACGGTCGCACCCGCCGGCGATGGAACTGGTGAACGCGGTCCGCCATCATCACGGTCGCCCGCCCCTGCGAACCGGGCGCTAAAGCTTGACTCGGTTTGCCGATCGGTGTCGTTTGTGCTCCGCGAGGGAAAACCCGAGCAGCAACCAGAACACGCCGACCAGGAATCCCGCAGCGACATCACTGGCGTAGTGCACGCCCAGCAACATTCGGCTGAAGCCGATCAGGCTGATGAGAACGAGTGCCCAATAGATCAATTCGAATCGCTGCCGCGTCGACATCGGGTCTCGAACAAGGAGATAGGTGATGAAACCGTAGACGGCCATCGCACTCGTTGAATGACCGCTGGGAAACGATGGCGTCAAGGTAGAAATGTCCGTCGCAAACTCCGGCCGTTGTCGCGCGAACACGTATTTCCCGGCAAACGTGGTGAGTTGCGAGCCAAGAATCGTCAGCCATAGCGGAGCAATCAGGTCGCGGCGGCGTTGCGTCCACAACATTCCCATGGTCACCAGGGCAACCGCCACAATCGTGGATGATCCGCCAAGATCGGTAATCCAGGCAAAGACGGCGATCATGCCGTCACTTCGGATCGAGGCGATCCGTTGATTGACACTTTCATCGAGGCGGACAAGTTCGTCCGCTTCCAACAGTTCTTCGACCAGTCCCCCGAGCAAGGCAACGACGTAAAGCGCTGCGACCACCATGAGCGTCAAGGGCAGGCCGGTATACCGGTTCGGCGTTAGCCGCGCGTGCAACCACTCGGTCGTCGCCGGAAACGACGTCTTGATCCACGCACCAAGTTCAGATAGGTCGTCGCGAGCCCGGAGGCGATTGAGCCCCGTCACCGACTTGCTGAAGAGGCGTGAAACCAGGCGCAGGCCCCACCAGGCAACCTGCCGGATCACGATGATTACCGTAACCAATATCAAGAAGAGCGCGAGTGTCCAGTCCATTTGTTGCTCGGCAAGGGTAGGCGGTGGAGACCAATCCGAGGCGCCACGGTCAACAACGAAACGGAGGGTCGATCTCAGCGAGGCAATGGCGAAGCGGTCTCGTGTGGCCAACCCGTGTCGTCCGTTGCTCACTTGCGATTTAGTGTCATGCAGTCGCCGCATTCGATCAACTCGGCTTGCCGGGTGAAGCTGGCTGAAGCTCTGCGGGGTAGCAACATCGGAAAGAATCGCGCGGGCGACGGTGCCCCGAAGCTGCTCGTCGGCCGCCGGCAGCGACGCTTCCGGACAAGCTGTACTGGTTCAGCGAAGCTCGATTTCCCCTCGCCCCCCCCAATTGCACACCGAATGCATTTGCAGCTACTTTGGTCAAAGGCTTCGCTGATCGCTCACGGGGACCGAAAGATGGTTTTGAGAAACGCGTTTTGTTGGCTGACGAACTTGCTTTTCGTTGTTCCGTTGGTCGCCGCCGAGCCCATTTGAAAAGGATCAAAATGAAAAAGCCTCGTCAGCCGAATCTGTGCGAAGATTCCTGGAAGGATTCCCCTCGGAGGTGAGCGTTGTTCCTACCCGAAGGACCTGCACGACCGGGGACTTTCGCCGATCACCGAAAGGCCTCAAGATGCTCTCCGAACCGTCAGCCAGCGGACGGACCCTCGGAAGCGACAGCTTCAATCGGGGTGCATCAATCTCCTCGAGCTCAGGAGCGTTCGGCCGTGCAGATTACCCGCATTTTTGCTCACCGTATCGAGCTGCCGCTGCACGAAGGCTCGTACAAATGGTCGGGTGGCAAATCGATCACCCTGTTCGACAGCACCATCGTCGGTGTTGAAACCGAGAGTGGCCCTGATTGGCTACGGCGAGGTCTGTCCCCTGGGGCCGTTCTATCTTCCGGCCTATGCCGAAGGGGTCCGCTGCGGAATCAAGGAACTGGCGCCGCATCTGATTGGGCTTGATCCGCGAGAGCTGCATGTCATCAATCGACGCATGGATGCGGCGCTGATGGGCCACCCCTACGTCAAATCTGGCATCGACATGGCCTGTTGGGACCTTCTGGGCCAGGCGGCCGGGCTGCCGGTTTGCGTGCTGATGGGCGGCCGATTCGGGGAGAGCGTACGGCTCTACCGGGCTATTTCCCAGGACCTGCCGGACAGCATGGCTCGCCGTGTCGCCGCATACCGGGAAGAGGGTTACACCCGCTTTCAACTCAAGGTTGGCGGTGATCCTGACACCGATATCGATCGCATCCAGGCGGTGCGGGCGATGCTGCAGCCGACCGACCGATTGGTCGCGGATGCCAATACGGGGTGGACGCAGCACGAGGCCATGCGTGTCGTCCGGGCCGTGAGCGACGTTGATGTGTACATCGAACAGCCCTGCCTCACCTACCCGGAGGGCTCTTCCGCGATTTTAGTGGCTTGCGGGCTGGCGTCGGCGAGGTTTTTTCAGGCATCGCTGCGATGTCCGAATGTTGAATGAAGTATGCTGATC
>JAWLFY010000092.1:0-19821 GCA_041685355.1 Pirellulaceae bacterium
CGATCAGCATACTTCATTCAACATTCGGACATCGCAGCGATGCCTGAAAAAACCTCGCCGACGCCAGCCCGCAAGCCACTAAAATCGCGGAAGAGCCCTGTCTCTGTCTCCGTCGGTCCGAGTCCGCCGTTTGATGTCTGTCGGATCGAGTCCGGCGGTGCGAGTTACACTATCGTGATTCGGGTACGGCATCCTCGCATTGTGAATGGACGATATGAATCGTTGGAAATACGGCAATCCGCGTTTGGTTTGCGGATGGCTGGTTGCCTTGATCGGCTTGTTGAGTTGCGCGTCGGCGAGTGGACAAGCGACGGGGGCTGCGTCGCCGGAGGCTTTTCTGGGCCGTCCGGTCGGGACCGATTTCGAGCTGGCCGATTGGGAGCAGGTGAGCGGGTACTATCGGGAGTTGGCGGACGCCAGTCGGCGGGTCGAGCTGACGAAGGTTGGGGAAACGACGGAGGGACGCGACTTTTTGATCGCCGTGATCTCGTCGGAGGCGAACCTTGAGCGGATCGAAGAGATCAAGGGGCACGCGAGAACGATCGCGGACCCGCGTGGGAAGAGCGAGTCGGAGCTCCGCCGCGCGACGCGTGACGGGAAGGTGATCGTATTTGTGACTCCGTCGATGCATTCGACCGAGGTCGCAGCGACCGAAATGGGGATGCGGTTCGCGTGGATGCTGGCGACTTCGGACGAACAGCCATGGAAGTCGGCTCGTGAAGAAACGGTGGTCGTGATCACGCCGTCGCTGAACCCTGATGGGGTCGATCATGTGGTCGAGTGGTACCGGGAACACGTCGGCACGAATTTGGAGGGGACGTCGCTCGACAAGCTGTATCAGTTTTACACCGGTCATGACAACAACCGGGACTGGTTCATGTTGACGCAAACCGAGACACGGCACCTGACGCGGCTTTTGTATCAGGAATGGTTCCCTCAAATCTTGTGGGACGTGCATCAACAAGGGAATTCGAAGGAGCGTTTTTTCGTCCCTCCATATCGCGACCCGTTGAACCCGAACCTCGACGCGGGGATCGTCGCGGGGATCAACTTGATCGGGACGCGTGCGGTGATGGACATGACTCGTGAGGGATTCACCGGGATCGCGACAGGGGTTTCGTATGACAATTGGTGGAACGGTGGGAACCGAAGTGTGCCGTGCCGGCACAACGTGATCGGGATATTGACCGAGGCGGCATCGGCGAAGTACGCGTCGCCGATCTTTCAGGAGGTTTCATCGCTTCGGGATCCGCTCGGGTCGAGCCGTTATCAGCCATCCAATCAGTTTCTGCGCCCGTGGGCGGGCGGATGGTGGCGGGTTTCTGACATCATCGATTACGAGCTCGCGTTCGGGCGTTCGTTGTTGGGCAGCGTGTCGCGTGAGCCGCGGTTTTGGCTGACCAACGCGCTCGAGGCGGCGAAGCGAAACATCGATTCGGACGTTCGCGGCGGTCCTCGTGGGTGGCTGATTCCGATCGACAATCCGGACCGGGGTGCGACGCGGCGGATGATCGACGTGTTGCTGGCGTCGGGGGTTGAAGTCCACGTCGCCGAGGCGTCGTTCGAGGCGGACGGCCGCGAGTTCCCGGCGGGCACGATCGTCTTGAGGCGTGACCAGCCGTACGGCGGGTACGTTCAGGATCTGTTCGAGCTGCAGGACTTTCCGCCGGGGACGAACCCGTACGACGTCACCGGATGGACGTTGCCGTTGTTGCTCGGGGTTCGTCGGGTTGAAGTGACGCGCGACTTTTCGGTGTCGACCCGGCCGGTGAGCACACCGGAGGAGGCGACCGAGGCGTTCGCGGGAGACCCGCGGCTCGGGGAGTTCGGCGACGGAACTGGCGAGGAGTCTGGTAACGCGGACGGGGCCGGCGGGACGGCTGAAGTGGTGTCGCTGGCGGACAGCGACGGTTGGATCCGGCTAATCGAGGCGGTTCGCGACGGCGGGTCCGCGCGGGTGCGGCTCGGTGGCGAGGGGGCGGGTCTTGCGGCGATCGGGGGTGAGCGTGATGACGATGCGTCTTCGGGCGAGTCGGTAACTCGCATTGACGCGATGCCGCGGATCGGCGTTTATGCCCCTTGGGCGGCGAGCATGGACGAGGGCTGGTTACGATGGGTTCTTGACGAGTTCGACGTCCCGTTTCAGAGGATCCGCAACGAGACGATTCGTGACGGGCAATTGCACGAGCTCGTCGACGTGTTGATTTTGCCGAGCGTGACGCGCGGGTCGATCGATCGGGGGCGAAGTCCCGACGGGTCACCGCGGGAGATATCGGGCGGGCTCGACCCCGAAGGCGCGCTCGCGGTGCAGCGGTTCGTTCGCGGGGGCGGCCGGCTGATCACGCTTGGCAGTTCGTCGGCGTGGGCGATCGACTTGTTTGGGCTTCCGCTCACCGACGTCACGCGGGGGAATGAGGCGGGGGACTTCTCGTGTCCCGGGAGCATCCTTCGGGGCGTGGTCGAACCGCATGCGTTGACCGCGGGGCTTCCCGGTGAGATCTCGCTCTTCTTCTCCCGTTCGTCGGGTTGGAAGCGGACGGGCGATTCGGATCGGGACGCGGAGGGCGTGAACGGCGGTTCGATCAAGACATTGCTTCGGTACGCCCCAAACCGGTTGCTGTTGTCGGGGTTTATTCGCAACCCCGAGACGTTGGAGGGGAGCGATGCCTGGGTGGTGGCGGAATGTGGCGAGGGGGAAGTCCACCTGTTCGGTTTCCGACCGCATTACCGGGCGTGGACCCAAGCGACGTTTCATCTGTTGTTTCGGTCGATCTTTTTGGCGACTCCGGTCGACGTGCGTGACGCTAAAGGGTGACGGGAGTCGCCGCGGTCGAATCTCTGCGGCGAGCTTTGAAGTCGCGGCGGCGGGCGACAAGGTCGTGGCGTGCCAACGCGATCCGGGCGAGGTCCCCGATTCGGTTGACCTGGCCCGAGCGTGAGGGCTTCGAGCGGTGATTCCCGTCGTGGATCAATCGGGCGAGGCGGATGAGCGAACCGTTGGGGGCGACCGCGGGGCTTGGCGTTTCCGAGTCGTTCGCGTCGTCGGCAGGGGCGTGGGCCGCGAATCGATGCTCCGCACGCTTGCGGGTGGGCAAGGCAACGACGGGGGCATCCAGGAGCAGGGAGGGTGAGTCGAAAAGGGAAAGCTGGGTCATCGTTAGGCTCCCGAATCATGGTTCCGTTTGGCCGCGTTCGATTCGCGGGACGCCGCGTTCGATTCGCGGGACGGGGGCATTGTTGGGAGGCCCTGCGACACGTCTGGTCACGCCGCCGAAAGAAAATTCGGGGAAATTTGGGGTGGTTCCAGAGCTCGGGCGAAGAGAAGGGCGTCCCGTTGACATCGGGGTGAACGGGGATTTGAGCGGGCGGATCGTGGGGGATTCGTTTTTCGAATCGCGGTTGCGACATCCCCCAGGAGTCACTTAGGGGGGACTCAGGAAATGGACTTCACCCCCGTGTGAGAGAAGGATTCGGATGCGTTTTTTAATTTCGAGTGCGGCCGCTTGGGTGGCGGCCATCGCGGTGACGGCGTTGTCGACCGGGTGTCAGCAAAAACGTGCGCAGCAGTTCGGGCCGGTTCCGACCTCGGTCGGCTCGGCACAATCCCCGTCTCCGCAATACGGAACGGCCCCACCACCGACGTCGGGCGCCCCGCAGGGGATGTCGCCGCAGGGAACGTCATCGCCGCGGTCGATGCCGGGTGGTGGCTCGCCGCAGGGCTCGGTTCCGCGGGGTTCCGTCCCTCAGGGTTCGGTACCTCAGGGTTCTGTACCGCAGGGTTCTGTACCGCAGGGCACGATGCCTCAGGGTTCGTCGCCGCGGGGCTAGGTAGCTTGCGGTCGGATGTGTGATCGTTCCGCGCGCGTACGCGGGAGCAGCCCCGACACTCAGGGGCTGATGAGATCGAGGAGTCGCCGCATTTCGGCGACCGCGTCGCGGAACCCGACCATCACGGCGCGGCTGACGATCGCGTGGCCGATGTTGAGTTCGACCAGTCCGGGGAGTTTCGCGACGGGGCGAACGTTGTGATAGTTCAGTCCGTGGCCGGCGTGGAACCGCATCCGGTGGTCCACGACCCGTTTTCCGGCGTCACGCAGGCGCTCGAGTTGTCGGTCGCGGTCGTCGTTTGACGCGAGCGCGTAGGGTCCGGTGTGGAGTTCGACGGCGTCGACGCCGAGTTTGGCGGCTTGGTCGATCTGTTCGGGGTCGGGGTCGAGGAACAGGCTGGTCAGGATCCCGGCATCGCGAATCCGCTTGACCGCTTTCTCGACACGGGCTGGATCACCGGTCAGGTCGAGTCCCCCTTCGGTGGTGACCTCTTCGCGGCTTTCGGGGACGAGGAGAGCCCAATCGGGGCGAACGCGACAGCAAACGGAGACGACTTCGTCGGCGCACGCGAGTTCGAAGTTGGTTCGGACGGTGACCGTTTGTTTCAGGACTTCGACGTCGCGGTCTTGGATATGTCGGCGGTCTTCGCGGAGGTGGAACGTGATCCCGTCGGCGCCCCCTTGTTCGGCGAGTGCGGCGGCGGCGACGGGGTCGGGTTCGAAGGTGCGGCGCGCTTGCCGGAGCGTGGCGACGTGGTCGACGTTGACGCCGAGATCGATCATGAGCGGGATTCCTTGAACGGTGAGAGCTGTCGTCCGAGCCAGCGGAACTCTTCGGCGATGTCTTCGGCGAGTCCTTTCCGTCGCATCGGTTCGGGGAGGACGGTCCAGGCGTAGGTTTCGATCTCGAAGTGGCCGGTGAACTCCAGTGACAGATCGGGGTCGGCGAGGGTTCGCAGGCAGGTTTCGATGTCGGGTTGGCTGGTCGTGAGGTGTCCGAACCGCTGAAGGAAGATCGGGACGTGAAAGTGGACGACCCATTTCGTGTCGTCTTTTGCGGGATCGGGATCGCCGTCGCGGTTCAAGCATGCCGGCAGGTCTTCCTCGAGGATGAACTCGCCGGCGGCGGTCCGCCGCCCGGTTTGGTGCAGGTAGCGGTCTTCGGCGAACGCGGCGAGTTGTTCGGCGGCTTCGCGTCGCCGGTCGGCCGACATCGCGTCCCAATGGACGACGACGGCGTTGCTGACTTGCACCTTTCCGACGCCGATCCCGGCTTCGGCATAGCGGCGGAGGACATCGGCTTGGTCCTCCATCATCACCGCCGAATGGCAGATGTCGTGGCAAACGGTCAGGTAGCGGCGGTGATCCGGATCGGCGAGGTGTTGGTCGAACCACGCGATCATGTCGTCTGCGGTGTCGAGGATACATCCCGGTTCCGGTTCGATCGCGACCACGATCCGGCGTCCGGTATCCGATTCGATTTGACCGAGCGTTTTCGCGAGCGACCGCAGGTTCGTCGCGGCTTTCTCGAGTCGCGTTGGCATCGGATCGGGATCGGTGTCGTGGGGATTGTTGGGCCACCCGATCGGTAGCGTGCTGATCGACCCGCACGGTTCGGATTCGGGGAGGATCGCGGCGAGGAGGCTCGCCAGACGTTCGGTGTACTGGAGCCGTTCCGGCATCCACCACGGGGGAGAGTAGACGCGGTGTTTGACGACGTCTTGGTGAAAGTTGTCGTAGGGGAAGGCGTTGAACGTGAACGGGTGGAGTTGGTGCTCGGCGAGGAAATCGGCAAATCGATTCGCGCCGGGATCGACGAGTTCGCGGGCGGCTTGGGCCGGGATCCAGAGTCCGACGCCGAGCCGATCGGCGCGATCCAGCTTTTGGCGGATCGGGACGGCATAGCGGAGGAGGTTTTCACGGATCGAAGCCAGGTCGGTCCCGGCGTGGACGTTGGTGCAATACCCGATCGAATCGTGTCGCGGGTGGGGAGCGGGCACGGGGCGACTCCGGTGGGAGTGGGATGTCGTTGGGGGCGTGGCCAAGCGCGTCGGGGACGGTGACGAGCGGGGAGGATACCAGAATCGCCCGGGCGTCTCCCTTTGACAACGGGCCGAGTACACTGGTCGCAATGTGGTCTGCCAGACGGCCGGCCTCGGCGGGACGTGGCGGAGCCCGAAACGCAACGATTCGACCCCTCTCGGCGATGGATTCTTAATGCGACACCGACCGACGCGATCGGCCCAGGTGGGCCCCATTTCGTTTTCCGTGCGGGCCCTGGCTCGTACGCGGCTGGTCCTGGCTTGTACTCATGTGGCGCTGGCTCGTCCTCATGGGGCCTTGGCTCGTCCTCATGGGGACCTGGCTCGTCCTGGATGTCCGCGATGGTCGGGAGCGATTGCCGGCGGGCTCGTGGTTTTCCTTTTGGTGGCGATGACCCAAGGTGACGTATCGGGTCAGTTACCGGAGAACCGGAAGCACGGGGACCCCCAGGATCGCTTTTATCCGATCGACGCGTGGTTGCCGACACCGAGCCCCGAGCGGACGGCGTCGGGGGCTCCGGGACCGGCTTACTGGCAACAACGGGCCGACTACGAGATCGACGTCACGCTTGACGACGCGACACAGCGGATCCGGGGCGTCTCGAAGATCCGGTATCACAACCGTTCGCCGCACGAGTTGCGGTATTTGTGGGTCCAGCTGGACCAGAACCTGTTTGAACCGGATTCGGTTGGCGCGTCGACCGCACGGGCGCCGTCGCTGAGCCCGCGGATGACCTTTCGGCGGCTCGAATCGACGCTCGCGCGGCTGAAGTTCGACGGCGGTTACACGATCGACTCGGTGACCGGTGGGCTCGTGACCGGTGAGGGGGCGGACGGCTCGCGTGAGGCGTCGCTCGATCACGTCGTCGTCGACACGATGATGCGGGTCGATTTGCCAGGGCCGTTGGAGCCGGGCGGCTCGGTCGAGGTTGCGATCGCTTATTCGTACAACATCGTCAACGCCGAGCTGATCCGTGCCCGTGGGGGATACGAGCATTTCGAGGAAGACGACAATTCGATTTACGAGATCGCCCAATTTTATCCGCGGGTCGCGGCGTACACCGACTACACGGGTTGGCAGAACAAGGGGTTCTTGGGGATCGGAGAGTTCACGCTCGAGCTGGGCGATTATCGGGTCCGGATCACGGTACCGGAGGACATGGTGGTGGGGGCGACCGGGGAGTTGCAGAACCCGGAGGAGGTGTTGAAACCGGAGTGGCGTGAGCGTCTTGCCGCGGTGCCGGGATCGGAAAAGCCGACATTCATCGTCACCCCGGAGGAGGCGAAGTCGAACGAGTCATCGCGTTCGGCGAAGACGAAAACGTGGGTTTTCGAGGCGGAAAACGTGCGGGACTTTGCGTTTGCCGCGAGCCGCAAGTTTATCTGGGACGCGATGGCGACCGAGGTCGAGGGGGAGCGGGTGTTGGCGATGTCGCTGTACCCGAACGAGGCGGAGCCGTTGTGGAGCCAATACTCGACCGAGTCGATCGTGCACGCCCTCGACGTCTACGGCCGGTATGCGTTTCCGTATCCCTACCCGGTGGCGATCAGCGTCAACGGGCCGGTGTACGGGATGGAGTACCCGATGATCTGTTTCAACGGTCCCCGGCCGGAGGCGGACGGGACGTATAGCGAGGCGACGAAATACGGATTGATTTCGGTCGTGATCCACGAAGTCGGCCATAACTTTTTCCCGATGATCGTCAACAGCGACGAGCGGCAATGGATGTGGATGGACGAAGGGATCAATTCGTTTCTGCAGTATTTGGCGGAGCAGGAATGGGAGGAGGACTATCCGTCGCGGCGGGGGGAACCGGAAAAGATCACCGGCTACATGAAGGGCGGCAATCAGCGGGCGGTGATGACGCCGAGTGACCAACTGTTGCAGATCGGCCCGAACGCGTACTCGAAGCCGGCGACTGCGTTGAACATTCTCCGCGAGACGATTCTCGGTCGGGAGTTGTTCGACTTCGCGTTCCGCGAGTACGCCCGCCGGTGGCGGTTCAAGCGGCCCACGCCGGCCGATTTTTTCCGCACGATGGAAGACGCCTCGGGGGTCGACCTCGATTGGTTTTGGCGTGGATGGTTTTATAGCACCGACCATGTCGACATCGGGATCGAGGGGGTCGAGCTTTTCCAGATCGATCGGGGTGACCCCGATCAAACGGCGGAGCGCAAACGTCAGGAACGCGATCGCAAGGAGAAATCGATCAGCGACGAGCGGAACGAGTCGTTGCGTCGTCGGATCGAGTGGCAACCGGGTCTGAAGGACTTTTACAACAGCCCGCAATACGACGAGTTTGCCGTCGAAGAGACGGACCGCAAGGCGTTTCGCAAATTCATGGAGGGGCTTGACGCGACCGAGCGGTCGCTCTTGGAGCGGAAGTCGAACTTTTACGTCGTCACGTTTGAAAACGTGGGCGGTTTGGTGATGCCGATCATCGTGCGACTGCACTTCACCGACGGCGGCAGCGAACTGGTCACGATCCCGGCGGAGATTTGGCGAGCCGATAGCCGCAAGGTTCGCAAGCTGTTCGTGACGGAGAAGGAGATCCTTCGTTTGGAGCTCGACCCGAAACGACAGACCGCTGACGTCGACGCGGGCAACGATCATTGGCCGCCGAAGATCGTCCCCAGCCGGTTCAAGCTGTTCAAGGAGTCCGAGTCGAAGAACGAAATGCAGAAGGCGGGGCTGGGGAAACCGAACGGCGCGAACGGTCGCGAGGAGAACGCCGAGTCGGGGTCGGCCGCCGAAGGTGGTTCCGGTTCATCGTCTAACGATTCGTCGTCAAACGGTTCATCGGGCGAAGGGGAATCCGGCGGTGAAGGGGGTGAAGAATGACCGGGGTGATGCAGTTACTGATCGCGGCGACGGTCTTGCACCCGAGTCATCAAACGTTGGCGGAGGTGGAATGGAACGTGGACACCGGACGGATGGAGGTCGCGTTGATGTTCGATGTGCTGGACGAACAATGGATCGAGCGGCATCACCGGGGCGGAGACGGTTGGAGGCTTCGGTATTTGAGCCGGCATTTTCGTTTTTCTGCCGATCGCAGGGGTGCGGGCGAAGTCGTGACGGCCGATCAAGACCGAGGGGGGGCGGGCGGCATGGGCCGCGGCGGTGACCGTTATCGCTGGGTCGGGCGGAAGCAGGACGGCGGGCACGTGTGGTGGTTTTTCGAGGTCGCCTTGCGAGGGGGAGATCGGCCTCGATCGGTGACATCGCGGGTGTTGTTCGACCGCGACGACCGATACGTCCACCGGGTCGTCGTTCTCGGGTCGAAGCCGAGGCGGGTGCTGGAGCTGACCCCGGACCGGCCGTCCGGTGACCTGGAAGAGGCGGCGGCGGGGCGCCGATGATCGGGGTCTACCCGGCCGGCCGATCGCGGCGATAAGATTTCTTCGTTGCCGGGACCCACCGCGACGTTTCCCGCATTGAAACGGAGTTCCATGCAGCGAACGGAATGTACGGGGATAACGAGGGTGAATCGAGTCGACCTGGAAAGGGCTTTGAAACGGTGCGGCGAGTTGCTGTGGCAGAGCGTCCGCGACTTGCTGCCCATCGTGTTGGTGGTCGGTGCGTTTCAGCTGTTGTTGTTTCGCCAACCGCTCGACGACGTCGCGGGGTTGATGTTGGGGTTGGCGTTGGTGGTCGTGGGGCTGACGCTGTTCGTCGCGGGGCTCGACATGGCGTTGTTCCCGCTCGGCGAAGCGATGGCCCATGCGTTTGCGAAGAAGGGGAACGTCGCGTGGTTGGTCGCGTTCGCGTTCGCGTTGGGGTTCGGGACCACTTTTGCCGAACCGGCGTTGATCGCGATCGCGGATAAGGCGGGTGAGCTGAAGGCGACGGGGCTCGACGAGGAAGCGAGGGGGCTGGCGAGAACCCGATTCGCGATGACGCTTCGTGGCGTCGTCGCGGTGGCGGTCGGGTTGGCGCTCGTGATCGGGGTGATTCGGATCTTGAAGGGTTGGCCGGTTCATTATTTGATCATCGGCGGCTATTTGCTCGTGATGATGCTGACGCCGTTTGTACCGAGGGCGATGATCGGGGTCGCGTATGACGCCGGGGGGGTGACGACGTCGACGATCACGGTGCCGTTGACGACGGCGCTCGGGGTCGGCTTGGCGTCGAGTCTCCGCGGCCGCAACCCGTTGCTCGACGGTTTCGGGATGATCGCGTTGGCGTCGTTGACCCCGATCTTGTTCGTCTTGGTGTTGGGGGTCGCGTGGCGATGAACGCAATTGCGGCAACGGCAGATGCGTTGATCGCGACGCTCCGAGACGTGTTGCCGATTTTGGCGGTGATCGTTTTTTTTCAGCTCGCCGTGTTACGTCGCCCGATCCCTCGGCTTGCCCGAGTGTTGTGGGGGTCGGCGCTGGTGGTCGTGGGGCTCAGTCTGTTCCTGATGGGGTTGGAGTTGGCGTTGTTCCCGTTGGGCGAAGCGATGGCGGAGCAATTAGCCGAGATCGGGCGAGGCTTGGACGTTGGGGGCGACGCTGGGGCGGGCGACGCTGGTGCGGGTGACGAGGTGGTGCCCGATTGGCGGAATTATTACTGGACGTACCTGTTCGCGTTTACGATCGGGGTCAGCACGACGCTTGCGGAGCCCGCGTTGATCGCGGTCGGGATGAAGGCGGAGGAAGTCTCGGGTGGCTCGATTCGCTCTTGGGGGTTGCGTTTGGCTGTCGCCTTCGGGGTCGGGTTCGCGGTCTCGCTCGGGACGCTGCGGATCGTCCTCGGGATCCCGCTCCCGTATGTCGTGTTATCCGGGTACCTTGTGGTCGTGGTGCAGACTTATTTGGCACCGAAGGAGATCATCCCGCTCGCCTACGATTCGGGGGGTGTAACGACGTCGACCGTGACCGTCCCGTTGGTCGCCGCGCTCGGTTTGGGGTTAGCCACCCAGATACCGGGTCGGGACCCGATGGTCGACGGTTTCGGATTGATCGCGCTCGCGTCGTTGTTTCCGATTATGACCGTGATGGGTTACGCCCAGTTCGCCGGATGGTGGAACCGGTGGCGTGACACCCGCAAACTTGGCGATCAGAACGAGGAGCCGTCATGCACTTCAAGTTGATCATCGCGTTCGTCGACGATGACAAGACGTCTGCCGTGATGTCGGCCGCCCGCGAGGCGGGGGCGACCGGGGCGACGATCATCGGAAACGCGCGTGGCGAGGGGATCCGCCCGGCGAAGTCGTTTTTCGGGTTGACCCTCGAGAACCAGCGGGACGTCGTGATGTTTTTGGTGGAGGGACATCTCTGTCGGACCATTTTGGAGACCGTGTCGCGGATCGCCGAGTTCGACACCCAGCCGGGGACCGGGATCGCGATCCAGATCGACGTGGAGGACGCGGTGGGCGTGAGTCACCAGATCGAGCAGCTGACCCGGATCGTGGAGGAGAAACTGTGAGCGAGAAATCGGTGGTGCGCGTCGAAGATGTAATGAAGCTTGAGTTCGATTTGATCGACGGCAAGCTAACGGTCAAAGATGCGTTGCTCGCGATGAAGTACCCGGAAGTCCGGGCGTTGATCGTTGACAAGCGAACCGACGACGACGAGTACGGGATCGTGTTGATCTCGGACATTGCGAAGAAAATTCTGGCTGCTGACCGGTCGCCCGACCGGGTGAACCTGTACGAGATCATGTCGAAGCCGGTGTTGGGCGTCGCCCCGTCGATGAACATTCGGTACTGCGCGCGACTGCTCGAGCAGTTCTCGATCATGCGTGCCCCGGTGATCCGCGACGGTCGGGTTGTCGGCATGGTGAGCTACCACGACCTGGTCCTCCGCGGGCTGATGCAGCTTATCCGTGAGGGCTAAGTCCGCCGGCGGCATCGAACAGTCGCAGCGCGTCGACGGTCACGCGGACGTCATGGACACGGACGACGTGGGCGCCGGCGCGGGCGACGGCGAGGGTAACGCCCAGCGTCCCCGCGGTGCGATCGGCTTCCTTGTCGCGGAGAACATGGGCGATGAAGCCTTTGCGGGAGTGTCCGATGAGGATCGGCGACCCGAGCCCGGTGAATTCGGCGGTCGCTTGCAGCAAGGCGAGGTTGTGTTCGTGGGTCTTTCCGAATCCGATCCCGGGGTCGAGACAGACCTTTTCGGCGGCGATCCCGAGTCGCAGGCAGGCTTCGCGGCGGGCGATCAGATAGTCGCGGATTTCGGCGACGACGTCTTGATACTTCGGGTCGTCTTGCATCGTTTGCGGGGTGCCCCGCATGTGCATGACGCAAACGCCGACACCGGTGGCGACGGCGACTTCGGGCATCCGAGGATCCCCTTCGAGGCCGGTCACGTCGTTGACGATCTCGGCGCCGGCGGCGATCGCTTGTTGGGCGACGATCGCCTTGGAGGTGTCGATGCTGATCGGGATACCGAGTCGGTCACGGAGCGCGTCGATCACGGGCAACACGCGACGGCGTTCTTCGTCGGCATCGACCGGCGTGCTGTATGGCCGCGTGCTTTCGCCGCCGATGTCGATGATGTCGGCGCCGTCGTCCTCCATCCGCAGCGCGGCGTCGATCGCGTCGCGAGTCTCGACGTGGGTGCCACCGTCGGAGAAGCTATCGGGGGTGACGTTGAGGATCCCCATCACGAGGGGACGGCGGCGGAGTGTCAAGCGACGTCGGCCGACGTGCCAAGCGTGGGGCCCCGGGGGCGGGCTTACCATCGGACCTCCATTTCGGAGACGATTCGCTGCGCCAGTTCTTCGATGGCCGCTTGGGTGGCGGTATCGATCGACTGACCGGCCTCGGGGACGAACCGCGAGTCTTGTCCGAAGTTGATCACGCCGGCGGTGCCAGGGACGACGTGATTGTTCATCAGCATTTGGCCTTGGCGTCCGGTCCAAGTCGCTTGGGCGGTGACCGACGCGTCGAGCGCGCGGGGATCGTCGTCGGACGTTTCCGTGAGCACGTTTTTGGTCTCGCTGACGACGCGGACTGTCAGTGTGCTATCGGCCGCCGGGTCTCCGGTGACCTTGTAGGGCGTCCGCGTCTCGATTTCGCGAACGATCGCCTCGGTCAAGCGGATCCCCAAATCGTGTCGGAACGTGTCGTTTCGGACGACAGGAACATGGACGGTTCGGATCCCCGGGGGGAACATGGTTTGGCTCCCGAACCGATAGGGGGCACAGCCGGTTGCGGCGATCATTGGGGTCGCGAGAGCGAGGCAGCAGAGGGTTGCGAGTCGGATCCGATTCGTCGCGGTGTCCCGAATCATCGCAGGAACGAGCCCCCGTTTTGGAGCGGGGCATCGTCTTCCGTCGGGTCTTCTTCGTTCGGCGACTTTGACGGATCAGTGCCCGCCATCTCGAGCGGCACTTTCCGGTCGCCGTCGTTGAAAATTTTTGTCAGGAAGGAGAGGTGTCGTTCGGGGATCGCGGGTCGGTCATCGATGCGGGTTAACCGTTCGCGGGCGGACTCGGCGAACGGGGTATCGCCATGCGAATCGAGGATCTCTTGGTAGTAGGTCGCGGCGGCGCGGTATTCGGAGCGTTTGTCGCGGTACCGGGCGCGGGTGTAAAGCTTTTCCGCCTTGTGGAAATCGATCCGGGCCGCGGCCCGGGCGACGATGTCGGCGTACTTTTGTTCCTGCATCCGGTCGGGGAACCGGCTGCGGGTCTGCTTGACCAGCTTGTCGGCTTCGTCGAGGAGCAGGTTGCTGTACTGGGGCCCGGCGTATTGTTCGAGCTTGCACTGGATCCCGAGCAGGTGCGCCAGGAACAGGTGTTCGCTGTCGGTGTAGGTTTCTCGCAAGTCGGTGAGGAACTCATCAGCGCGATCGTACTTTTGTTGGCGGATGAATTCTGCCGCGGCGGCCATCGTCGCGTCGTCGGCGAGTCGACCGGTAGGATCGTCGAAGCGGATTTGGTCGAGCACGCGGATGGCGTGGCCTTTCGCGTCGAGTTTCGGGCGGGTCGGGTCGGTGAAGTTGGGGGTCCAACTCCCTCCGCCGACCTTTTCCGTTTCGATCCAGTACCGGCTGATACTGAATAAGCGGGCTGCCGCTCGGTCGCTGTGACGGTTCCGCGGGTATTCGTTTTGGAGCTTTTGGTAGGAATCGGTGGCGGTGGCGAGCCGGTCGGCGAAGAACTGGCTTTCGGCCAACATGAACAGCGCGTCTTGGCCGAGTGCGGAGTCGGGTGCGGCGTCGCTCGCCCGTTCGAATCGTTCGGCGGCTTGGGCGAAGACTGGTTTGGCCTCGTCGCGGGGCATCGATTCGGCGCGTCGGAACAGCGCGTCGCCTTCCCGATACGCCACTTTGGCGCGGTCGAGGGGGAGTTGCTCCTTTCCGGTGACCCAATTCGCGATTCGGGTGGGCGAGTACCAACTGGGTTGCTGGTCGGGGCTGGGTTGCTGGTCGGGGCTGGGTTGCTGGTCGGGGCTGGGTTGCTGGTCGGGGCTGGGTTGCTGGTCGGGGCTGGGTTGCTGGTCGGCGGCTTCGGCGACGGTTGACGGTTCTGTCGAGGCAGGCGGTTCCGTGTCGTTGGCTGTCGGCTGTTGGGCGGCGACTTGCCGGATGGCGGGGGTGTCGGTTTGCAGGTCGGCGGATTGCGGGTCGCTCGCCGCGACCGGACCGGTCGGTTCGGCGCCGCGGAGTCCCCACGGGTCGGCGGGGGAGCGGTTGGTCGAGAGGCACCCGGTGGGGAGCAACGCGAGGCCCAGCGACACGACGCCGATGAGCGGTCGAGCCCACCAGGGCGTCTGACGGCGGCGGCGAGGCGACTTCGTGGGGAGCGATAGGATGATCGTCATGCGGTCGGTTCCGTCCGAATCGCGTTGGGCAGGAAGGGCTGCATGCGGGGCACCACCCCGAGCTGGCTTTCAATGTATCGGTTCATCACCGAACGAAACTCACCGTACAAAGCCGGATCGATCGGAATCGGCGAATCCGTCTCGGGGGCCTGGAGGTGACGGAGGAGATCGAGGACGCCTCGCCGGAGCGAGACCGAGCGGGATTGGCGGGGGCGGCAGGCGTGGCACACGATTCCGCCGGCGTCGAACGAGAACGCCACTCGGGGCGAGTCGGCGACGGTTCCGCCGCAGCCGGTGCAGCGGTCGGTTCCGGGTTGCAACCCGACCATCCGAAGCGTTTGGGCGTCGAAGTAGGCGAGTGCGGTGGCGCAGTCTCCGGAGCCATCGATTTCCCCGAGCGTTCGGATCGTGAGGTCGTAAAGGTCGGCGTGTGGGTCGTGATCTTCGGTGACCAGTCGCAACAGTTCCGCCACGTAGTAGCCCGCGTAGGTTCGTCCGAGCGATCGTTCGCCGCCGCGAAACCGGCGTAGCAGCTTCGCTTCGGTGAGCAGATCGAGGTTGTCGCCCCGTTTACGAATGACGACTACACGACAGACGGCCAACAGGTCAAGCGAACCTTCGAACGGCCCCTTGGGCCGCCGTGCCCCTTTGGCGATCGCGGTGACGCGGCCGAGTTCTCGCGTGAGCAACGTGACGACGAGGCTCGTTTCGCTGAACTCGATGATACGGAGCACGACCGCCTTGGTCTGTTCCGAGGGCACTACAACTCGCCGCGTTCGCCGAGAACGGCGAGGAATTCGCTCATTTCCGCCGCGGCGTGGGTGTCGCCTTGCTCGCGTGCTTGTTCGATCCCGGTGCGGAGGAAGTCTCGGGCCTCGTCGACACGATCGAGGTCGGCGAGCTGTTGCGCGGCCATGAAGAACGCCGGCACATAGGGCGGGGCGTCTCGGGTCAGTTCCCCTAGTTTTTTCAGGCTTTCGTCGTGGCTCCCCTCTTGGCGAAGTTCCATCGCCAAGGAGTATCGCAGGAAGGTGTCGCTCGGGTCGTCCGCGAGCATTGCTTCGATTTTCTCTTTCCGGTTCATGAAGACTCTCGTTGGGTTCCGCACAATCGTCAAATTTGTTTCAACACCGAAAACCGCGTCGACCGATAGGAGCGATGAGATAATGTCTATCCGTTAATGATGCGAGATCAACCATGGCCCGCCGGAAACGACAATTTTGGGTCGCGAAGACGCTGTTCGCCCTTCCGATGTTCCTCGGCCCCGCCCCGACGGTGGCCGCGGACGGGCCGGCGGTGGTGCAAGCCGTCGGCCAGGGGGACGAATCGGGGAGGGTCGAGCCGGTGGGCGGGCTGCTCTCGGAGATTTTCGGCGGATCGAATGCTTCGGGCCGGGCGGGTACTGGTCGGGCGGGTACTGGGGAGGATCGTCAGCCGCCGAATTGGGACGGGGTTCCGTATCATGACCCGGAGCCGATGGCGATCCCGTCCGACGTGTCGCCGATTCGCGATCCGGGGCCGCAAAATGCCCCTCGGGTGGTTCGCGGGAAGCAGGCCCGTTCTCTCGAGACCTCGCGGCCCACGCGGGTCGCCCGCCGACCGTCGGCATCCGGTTCCGGGTCGGGCTCTTCCGGCCCGTCGGTCGGGAGCGGTCGACGATCCACGGCGTCGGTCCCGAGCCCCCCTTCGTTGCTGGCCCCTTCGGCGATGGGGGCACAACCGCCGAAGCAAACCGAGCCGACCAACGCTTGGGATCGGAGCCCGTTGTCGCGGGAGACGAGCAGCCGTCGTTCGACGCGACGTCCGGTCCAGGCGGCGCGTGGCCCGGAATCGGCTCGAAAAGATTCACGGGACGTTGCCGGTGAGGCGGCGAGACGTCTCGGCCCGTTTGCCGCGGGACCCGGATTGTCGGGAGGCGAGTCAGGGGACGATTCGGAATCTTTGATCCCGCGAGTCTCACGCCGAGAAGTGGCATCCCCGGATCCGGATCCGATCGGTTCCGATCTTGGCGAGTCTTCACGGCGGACGGCGTCCGCGGGGTCAGGTTTGACATCAGAGCCGTCGGCCACGTCATCGCGACGGGCCCAGACCGCCGAACGCCGAGGGGCGGGTGAGCGTGATTCCGGGGCGAACGAAGCTCCGCCTCGGATCGCTGAGGTGGCTCCCGCGAAGGAGTCGTCCGACGCGGGGGGCGAAACGTCCGCGGATCTCCGATCGAGCCGACCGGCGGAGGGCATGAGCCGCCGACCGGCGGAGGGCATGAGCCGCCAGCCGGCGGAGGGCATGAGCCGCCAGCCGGCGGAGGGCATGAGCCGACCGGCGGGGGTCCCGTCGGCGGAGATCGCGACATTCGGGGCGACCCCCCCATCGCTTGCGGAAGAAGTCGATTCCTCGCGGGGATCGTCGTTGGCACGTTCGGCAAAGGCACGTTCGGCAAAGGCACGTTCGGCAACGGGAAGTGAGTCTTCCGAAACGGTCGTCGAGCGATCCGAACCGGTCGTCGAGCGATCCGAACCGGTCGTCGAGCGATCGGAACCGGCCGCGAGCCGAACGGCGAAGGTCGCGAGTTCGCGCGAGGGGGTGATCGCTTTGCCGGCGTCGAAGCGAACGCCTTCGGTGCCGGACGCGGACCGGGAGCCGGCGGCCGACGCGAACGTTTCGTCGGCGCTTTCGGGTGTCCGGGTGACCACCGATGGGCCGGGAGAATTGAGGCTTCACGAATCGCGAGACTACACGATTCGGGTCGAGAACCGCGGATCGATCGACGTTGCCGGGCTTCGGGTGCGAACGTCGATCCCCGACGGGGCATCGGTTGAAGCGCGTGAGGCCACGAAGGGGAACCTCGAGGCGATCGAGGGCGTTTCCGGGGGCGGCGAGTGGATGATCGATCACTTGGGTGCGGGTCAATCGGCCGAGTTGGTCGTCGGTGTCCGGGCGACGCGAAGCGGGACGTTCGATCTGGGAGTCGACTGGTCGGCCGACCCGATTCGTCACGCCGCGACGATCCGGGTCCGCGAACCGAAGTTGGAGCTGTCGATCGACGGTCCGGACGAGGTCGTATTCGGAGAAACCCGCACCTATCGGGTTCGCGTGCTCAACCCGGGTGACGGTCTCGCCCCGAACGTGCGGTTCACGCTCGGGCCCGATTCGTCGAAGCCGCAGTCGCAGCCGATCGGCGACATTCCGGCCGGGAAAGAGGCGCAGTTTGAACTCGAGTTGACGGCACAGGACCGCGGGGGTTTGAAGATCGACGGGCTGGTGTCGGGCGATCTGGAGTTGCGGGCGGAGGCGTCGAAGTCGATTCGGGTGATCGCCGCGAATCTTGAGGCGGTGCTATCGGGACCGGGGAACCGTTACCAGGGGACCGAGGCGTCGTACGTGCTGGAGATCGCCAACCGTGGGAACGCGGAAAGTCGGCAGGTGGCTGCGACGATGCGGCTTCCGGAAGGGGTCGAGTATTTGGGAGGGATCGACGGGGCCGAGCGTCGAGGCGAGGAGCTTCGCTGGGAGATCGACGCGTTGCCCCCGGGGGCGACACGTGAATTCGAGTTTCGTTGTTTGATGAGTGAGACGGGGTTGCAGTCGCTGGCGTTCGCGTGTCGCGGCACCGCGGCGGGTGAAGCGACGGTGAAGCTTGAAACGAAGGTCACTTCGGTCGCCGACTTGGTGATGTCGGTCAACGACCCGCTGGCGCCGGCGCCGGTGGGGCGCGAAGTGCCGTACGAGATCACGCTTCGCAACCGCGGGAGCAAGGCGGCGGAGGACGTCCGGGTGGTGGTCCAGTTCAGCGACGGGATCGAGCCGAACTCGGTCGCGGGCCATCCGGGACGCGTGCTCACCGGACAAGCCGTATTCGAGCCGATCGGATCGATCGGGGCGGGAGAGGAGATCGTGCTGCGAGTGTTCGCGTCGGCCGAGCAGGCGGGGAATCACCGGTTCCGGACCGAGGTCCGTTCGGGGGAGATTTTGCTGGTCTCGGAGGAAGCGACCCGGTTTCTCGACGACGGCGGGCAACGGATCAGCCGTCGGAGCGGCGACGGAGAGACCCGTTAGGGTTGGCAGCGGCTTCGATGAACTCGAGGGGCTGCGATTCGTTCACGTCGGCGATGCGGATCGCCAGTTCGCCCGCCAGCAGGCTTCGGAAAGGCTTCCCGACGATTTCGCCCCGCCAACCCTGGAGCAGAGCCGGGAGGGGGGCACTACGACGAGGGTCGAGTTCGTAGCCGAGCAGTTCGCGGACATCGTCGGCATTCCCGACGATCGGCGGGGCGAGCCGATGTTGGCGGCTGATGCAGGCGATCGACGTCGACAGAAATTGGCTGAGCATCGGCGAGACGGCTTGTCGGCCGCCGCGGCGTTTTCGGGGCAATTCTTCGTCGGGGGTCTTGAGAGCGGTTTGAATCGCTGCGGCGATCGAGTCGTAGTGGGCGTTGAAGCCACGGCGTTCCATCCCGCGGATGCCTCGTATTTTCTTCACGTCGGAGGAGGCGCGGCGGGCGAGTTCGACGATCAGGTCGTCGCGGAGGACGCGCCGCGGTGGCTGGTCGACACGTTTGGCTTGGGCTTCCCGCCACAGCCACAACTGCCGGACGATTTCGAGCTGTCTCGGGGTCAAGCCGGCGGAGCCGCTGACGCGGTGCCAGTTTTCGCGGGTTTCGGCGTCGATCACGGCTTGTTGGAACGCGTCGCATTCTTCGCGGACCCACGCCTCGCGGCCGAGTTTGGCGGTTTTCTCCGAGAGCCGGTCGTACATCGCCTCCAATTCGGTGACGTCGCGGAGGGCGTAATGGAGTTGGTCCGTCGTCAGCGGGCGTGTTCGCCAATTCGTGCGGGTTTCCCCTTTCGACAGGGTTTTTCCGACCAGCCTGTAGACCAACGTCCCGAGGGCGGCGGGGTATTCCAGCCCGACAAACCCGGCGGTGAGTTGGGTGTCGAAGAGGGCGGCGATCGGCTTTCCGGTGAAACGGTAGCAGAACCGGCTTTCTTCCCGAGCGGCGTGGGCGACGACCGCCCGTCGGGGTTCGGTAAGGAGGTCCCAAAAGGCGGCGGTCGACTCCATCGCGAGCGGATCGATGACGGCCAGGCGATCGGCGGCGGCGACTTGGATCAGACAGAGTTGGGGGCGATAGCGGTCTTCGGACACGAATTCCGTGTCAAATCCGATCACTTCGCACGCCGCGATCTCGCGAC
>JAWLFY010000093.1:0-19589 GCA_041685355.1 Pirellulaceae bacterium
AGCTTGTCCGCGTTCGCTCGCATCCTCACTTCGGACATCGCAGCAATGCCTCCAAAACCTACGTTCTGGGCAGTTGCCACTAAAATCGCGGAACAACCCGCTAAGAAAGATGACGATCGTGTTCTCCGCTTCCCCCAACTCCTGCAAAGCGGTCATCAAGCGACCGCCGGAGTGATCGATGCACTCAAGTCCGGCCAAATACACCGCCCGGTTCGGGCCTTCATCGGTGAAGCCTTGCTCCCGGTATTTTTCGGTCAACTCATCGGGGGCGACGACGACCCCGTGAATCATGTGATGCGAGAGATAGCAGAACCAAGGCCGCTCGCGATTGGCCGCGATGAACTCGATCGCCTGATCGGTCAGCGTACCGACGCCCCGGTCGCCGCCCGGTTCGAACTCGTCGTCCGGCAATAGGGGCGGCGCGAAGTCGAAGCCATAGTGTTCGGCTGCGACCGGTTGCAGGCCGCGGTAGTTGCCGTCGACGTTGGAAGTCAGATGCCACTTGCCCATATCGTCCGTCAGAACCAACAAAACGTTGGGCTTGGCCGGACCGGCATCGGCAGCGAGCAGGAGGCCCACCTGAAAAATTCCGAGACACGAGGTGGCCGCGATGACAAAACGAAAGCTGCGAAAGACCATGACAATACCCTGCGGAACAAAGCCGACACTCGTCTGCTTAGGCTTAGGCCGGAGGCCGACGCACCTCCTACCCACACTTGAGCGGAAGATCCGGCATTTCCGATCGACTCGACTGCCGTGATCTGTCGCCCGCTGCGCTCGCAGAATCGCCGGATCCATTCACCCCGGGACGGCCCAGGCATCGATCCGCAAGTACCGACCGGCATCGTCGAGCCGGCATCCGCAAGTGTTCTACGATAAGCCCTGCAACGGGGCGACGCTGTCGCCGAACCGGTCGATCTTGACCCCCATGATCTGCGCGAGCGTCGTGTAAAGGTTGCAGGCCCGTTGCTCTTCTTCCGATCTCTCGGTGAAGTCCAACACCCGGCCGCCCGCGATCGCGCCGCCGCCATGCCCGGCTAGCACCAGTGGCAAATTGCGGCCGTCATGCGAGTCGCCGTTGAACATGTTCGACCCGAACAACAGCATCACGTTGTCGAGCAAGGTCGTCCCGCCCCCTTCGTCGATCCCTTTCATCTGCTTGAGCAGGTAGGCGAACTGCTCGACGTGAAACTGATTGATCCTCTGATACGAGGCGAGCTTCTCGGGCTTGTCTTTGTGATGGGAGATGCCGTGCAGTTGATCATTCAGCACCCCATCGAGGAACCCGAACTTCATGTGCGAGACATCGCGGTTGAAAATCAGCGTGGCCACGCGTGTCTTGTCCATCCGCCAGGCGAGCAAGATCAGGTCGACCATCATCCGCATGTGATCGGCAACGTCTTGCGGCAAGGTTTCGGCCGGACGGTCAAGGTTGGGCTTGTCCAGCGTGGGACGCCAACCTTCCAAGCGATCGTCACTTGTGGCTCGATCGATTCGCTGTTCGAGTTCGCGAACGCTGGTCGAAAACTCGTCGAGTTTCTGACGGTCTCCCCGATTGAGTGTCCGTTCGAAGTCTTTGGATTGCTCGAGGACAACATCCAGGACGCTGCGATCGCGGAGCAGTCGGCTGGTGTCGAACAGCCGATCAAAGACGGCTCGGGGATAGATTTCGGGTGGGATCGGGGTGTTCGGCGAACTCCACGACACGGTGCCGTAATAGACGCTGGGAACCCCGCCGCGAAGCCCCGATTCCGCCGGTTCGACACCGAGCACCAAGCTCGGAACGGTCGTCCGCTTGCCGGTATGCCGAGCGATCAGCTGATCGATCGATTCGGCGCCCTGCGGGATCAGACTCTGCTTGAACTGAGCCCCGCTAAGCATGTTACTAAACAGCGGCCAGTGGGGCCCACTGGTGTTGTTGAACACGTGCAATTCGTTGAGCACCGTGATGTCGTGCTTGAACGGTTCGAGTGGGCGTAGCGTGCTCGAGAGCTGCATCGCATCGCCGTCGCCACTGGCGGACCATTCGTAGGGATTCACGCCATTGGCGAATAGCAGGGTGCCGAACCGCACGGGCGGCTTGTCGGACAGTTGTCCTGCCGCCCAGGCCGCCGACTCGAGCCAAGGCAAGGCGAGGGTGGCGCCGGCGCCTCGAAGGACGGTCCGCCTTGATACTTTACTCATCGCTACCAGCCTTTCTCGTTCGAAATTGGTTGCTCGTTACGATCTCTTCGACCAGCGAAGAGAACTGATAATCCTCTTGCGTTAGCCGCTGACTCATGCGGTCCAGCAATGCCTGATCGCCGACGTGGGTCGCCCGCCCGAGCGCGTAGCCGAGCAGCTTGCGGTTGAAGTGTTCAAAGACTTCCTCCCGATTTTCGACAAGATAGGCTTTCAGACTTCCGGCTCCATCCAGCGTGACGCCGTCGTGCGTGATGACGTCGATTTCCGCATCGACAGATCGGCCGATGGCGTCAAACCCTTCGAGGCTGACCCCGAGCGGGTCGATCTTATCATGGCAACTTGCACAGCTCGAATCGGCGCGGTGTCGCTCGAGTTGTTCCCGGATCGTCAGCCCTGACTCGTCGACCGCCTCTTCCGAAAGGGGCGGGATGTTGGCCGGGGGATTCGGCAGATGCCTTCCCAGCAAATTTTCCATCAGCCAAACGCCACGTTGGACGGGACTGGTTCGCAGCGGAAGCGAGGTTTTGGTGAGAAACAATCCCATCGTGGCCAGCCCCCCGCGGTGCGGCGGAAGCTTCACCCTCGTCAAGTGTGCCGTCGTCCCCAGACTCTTGCGATCGTCCGTATCCGGGTAGCGTGCGTCTCGGATCCCGTAGTGGTCGGCTAACGTCTCGTTCGTGAACGTGTAATCGGAATCGAGCAAATGAGTCAGCGGTCGGTCGTTTTGCATCAAGTCGGCAAGAAAAGCGGTCACCTCGTCGAGCATCGCTTGCCGCAGTTCGGGCGTGAACTCGGTGAACCGTTCTTCGTCTGGGTTGTTGAACGTGTCGAAATCAGTGAAGTCCCACATTTGGCCCGCGAAATCGGTCGCGAGCGAAGTCGAACGGGGATCTTGAAGCATGCGGTGTGATTGCGAGATCAGCACATCCCGGTCTCGTAGCTTGTCATCCGCCGCCAATTCGAGAAGCTCTTCATCGGGCAGGCTGGCCCAGAGAAAGAACGAAAGCCGCGAAGCCAGCGCGAAGCTGGATAGCTCTGTACCGCCCGTCAACGGCTCACGATCAAGCTCAGTGGGAGACGTGCGGCTGACCCCGCGATAGAGGAAGTGCGGCGACGTCAACACCGCCAGCAGCGAAGACTTGACCGAACTATCGAAACTGAACTCACGATCACGGCTTTCACGGTACAGATTTAACAGTGAATTAACCTCCTGATCCGTGACCGGTCGTCGCCACGCGGCGCGGGCAAAGGGGCGAATGATCTGCTCGGCATGCTTCTGCAACGATGTCTCCTCGCGGCCGTCGATCAACGAAGCCAGTCGATCCTCGAGCAAGTGCAACTCGGAAAGGTCCGCCTCGGTGGCGTTTCGTATCACCTCCGGCACGGTGTAGTGATAAGGGAAATCCGGCTCGAATTGGTCGGCGTCTTGATCGGGCCACGGTCCCCCGATCGCCTCGATGGGGGATCGATCCCAAGACGCGAGCACATTGCGTTCGGCATTCAAACCGATTTTGGTCCGATTCGCCTCGGCAATATTTCGTTTCCGCAGCGCTCGTCGTTGCTCCTTTTTCAGTTCGACGTCGGCGGAAACCGGACGCTTCTTTCCGCCGAACACGAATCGTCCTGGGATGTAGCTCTGAGACTTCGGCTTTTCCTTGAGCACTAGCGCCTGGATGCTCGCCACTTCCGTTCGGTTCTCATCGAGGGTCAGATCGACTTCGAAGACGACCGTGTTTTCGGGCACCGTGAACTTCAGTGCCCCCGGGGGCTTCGCTCCGACGGCGTCTTCGCTCAGCGACTTCGCGTTCTCGCCGTCAACTCCCCAGGGATACTCCCGACCGCTATTGGCACCGAGGATCGTGACCGCCTCTTGCCACGGCTTCGACGATCCGTCGCGGAACAGGAATCGCCCTTGTCGCCAGACGGCATACTCTCCGCGGCCTCCATCACCCGCATCGGTAACGACCAGGAAAAGCTCCTCGGCGTCTCCGACGTCGATCCGAAACGGCCAACGTTTTTCGTTCTCTGCCGCCTCCAAGATCTCTTCTTTTGCCTCGTGAAAGCTGATTTCGTACCGCGGAGCGTAGTCTTCGGTTTCGACGGCAACGGACTCTTCGCCTGTCACGATCGCGACGCATCGCGTGCGAAGCTCATCGGGCGTGAGCCGTTTCGGAAGCTCGCGCCAAGCCGCGGCCCACGAGGCATGCGGTGAATCCTTCCGGTCGCTGGTCAGAATGGCATGCCACTTTGCGAGTGCCGCAGTCGACAAGCGGATCGTGCGGCCGTTCTCGTCGCGGACGAAAGCGTACGACTCCACCGGGTCCGACGAATGCTCACGGTGGTGAAACCGCCAAGCTGCCTCGAGGTAAGCGGAGTGAACAAAGCCCAGTTGCTGTTCCAGATCGTTGCGATGCTGTTCGCCCCATTTCTGTTGCTGCCCGACGTACCAGGCGATGATCTCGTCGACGACTTCCTTTCGGGCGGCCGACCGCTCATCGACCCAGTCACGGGGATAGGGCAGCCAGACAGCCGATAGCGTCTGGGACGGCGAAGGGGCATCGGAAGCAACGGGATAAACTCTCAGATGCTTGAGCGATTCCTTGGCTGCGTCGACATACCTTTCGAGTTGCGACAGCGTCATCACCTGGGCCGCGCCGACGTTCGCGAAGCCTTCACCGGCGCCACCCTCGTTGGGCAGCAACCGTCCGGCGTCGGTGACGACACCACCGCTCAGATCCCGGATCACGTTGCGATACTCGTACGGAGTCAGGCGAGCCATCGCCACCTCGCCGGGGTCGTCACGGAGGCTCTCGGCGAGCGTCGCCAGTTCGTCGGTGAGCAACTGAGTCAGCCGCTGACGTTGATCCGAGCTGAGCGTCTCTGCATCCTTCGGCGGCATCTCACCCGATTCGACCCGTGAGCGCACCCGCGTCAGCACCCGCGCCTGTGAATCAGCGGCCAGTTCGCTCGCGAGCAATTCCGTCAGGTCGAGCTCGCCTTCCGTGGTGTACCGATCATGGCAGTCGACGCAGTGGCTTCGCAACAATTCGTGCAGCGGTTCCCTTGCCAGGGACGTGACCGACATACCCGCAATGGTGATGAACAACAGCCAACGTTTCATTGGTCCCCTCCGTCCACGACTCGCTCATACCAAACGACGTTGTTGCTTACTCTCGGCTAATCCACATCCGATCAACCGTGAGCCCGACATCTTGCTCAAGCGTGGTGACTTGCAGCATGAACACGGCTAGCCCATCGACCGGCTCAGGACCGTTGTCGATGTTACCCCGTTTTTTGGTATAAGACGCTTCGGAAAGCGGTACCGAAATCGTTCGCCACTGGCCCCTCGGCAAATCGGAGTTCCAGGAGTCATCTTCATAAAAGAAGTTTTTGCCGAACCGCCGGCCCTCACGGGGGTACGCTCGGGTTACGAGCATGATGCGAAGCGGGGCCGGAGCATCTTGACGAAACCGAACCTTCAAGACGGAATCGTTGTGGAGTTGGGCCAGCGCATGTTGTCCTTCCCGCCACGCATTGTGAGTCGTGACCGCGACGTTGTTTTCCTTACCGTGACCATCGGGAGCAGCCCACACCGCATTGCCCTCTTCGCTCGCAATCAATCGGCCGGCTTGCCACCCGTCGGGTAAGCCAGCGGCGAAGTCTTCCGACCAAGTGTCCGGCAACTTCGGCAAGGGCAACGGCGAAAGGGATTCGTCCGCCGATTTCGATGCCTTGGCGAACTGCCCGGCGGCGACCTCAATCTGTTTGCCATCGATCTTGCGAGTCATCGACACGCGACCGCTGGCCACATCCAGCTGCGTCGCGAAATCACCGCTCTCCACGCCAAACGATGTCCCCAGCACCTCCAGCGTGGCCGTGGGTGTATTGATCATCATCGGGCGGCCGGCTGGTTGAGGCGCGACATCGGCTCGGACGGCCCCTTCCACGACCGTCAATCGCTTTCTGCCATCAGAGTCTTGTTCGACCACAACTTTCGAATTGTCGAGAATTTCGACATGCGTGCCGTCGGCATATTCGATCTCGCCCGAATCGGCGTTGCCTACGGTGGTGATCACGCGGCCGGCCTGGAGTGGCTCGGAATTCCCGTTGATGGACAACGTCGCGATGAAGACCGCTTCATCGGGCTGGTGCCATTCGCCGGGCTGGTGCCACACGTGCCACCCGAAGCCCAAGAGGAGCAGAACGGCCACGGCGACCGCCAAGCAGCCGACGCTCCAACCCCAGAGCGAAGCTGACTCGCACGCCGCGGGCTTGAGCCACGTCGGTGATGCCTTCCGGAGCGACGTCATCACGGCGGTCTCCGTTCGGCCGCAACGATCGCGGCGGAGCCTCTCGAGGACGGAATCGGCGACCACGGTCGATGCGGAATCTCGCCCCGCCGCCCAAAGTTCACCTTCGATCAAAACGGTACTGCGGAAACGGGCCGCTGCGGCGTCGTCCCGCAGCAGCCGCTCCAATTCCGCCGATTCCGCTCGGCTCAGTTCGCCGTCGCAAAACCGCAGGGTGAGTTCCTCGAGCCGATTCACTTTCCACTCCCCATCCCCGCGAGTCGGGTTTCCACACACTCACGCAGTGCGATCCGGGTGCGATAGAGCAGCTGCTGAGTTGCCGCGCGAGACCGCTGGAGCTCGTCGGCGACCGCTTCGATCGACAGCCCCTCGTCGTACCGCCATCGAATCGCCTCGGCGGCCACCTGGCCCAAGCTGTCTCGGCACTGGCGGACCGCATCGGCGAGCGCCGAGTGGTCCGCCGACGATGACGCTGCCGAAGCCACTTGCAGGAACCGGGCATAGGATTCCATCCGTGCATCCTCGCGGGTCCTCCGCCGCAGCTCATTTCGCAACAGGTTGCGGGCGATGCCCATTAGCCACGGACGAAACGGTTGGTCCGGGTCGTATTTGTCGAGCAATTGATAAGCCGTCACAAAAACATCCTGGGTCACATCTTCGGCTGCGGAACGATCGCGTAGTGTCAGCGCAGCGAGCCGCCACACGTCAGTCTCGAACGAGACGACGATTTCGCGGTACCGGTCGAGCTCACCGGCCAGCACTTCAGCGACAATTTTCTCAATGCAGTCAGACATCATCTGCCAAGTTATTGTCCGCTCGGTGCCAGAGATAACATCAATCCACGCACGTAAGCAACGATCGGTCTCTTATTGTCGCCTTTTGCTCTACAAAAGTTCATGCAATACAGCTTTCGCGGAGCGAAAGGCGACCTTTGCTTTCGGTTCGTTGCTAAGCGGATTCGCCTTGCCGCCCCCCCGCACAGGCTACAGGTAGTCGGCGAAATGAAAACCTAGGGGTGAAAACTCGTCAGGCGGTTGTGACCCGCAGCAGGAGCCGCTGGGTGGAGCACGAAGGCCCGAGAAAACTGAGGATTTCGCGTTATCTCACCTGGGCGGTGGACAATTAGAATGCAGACAGCGTCTACGATGGAGTAAAATGGGCGATCCGTTTCCCGACCCTTTGGATGCTTGGCAAATGGAAAACTCGATCGTTCGACGTGGGGAAAGCTAAGTGTCATTGCGCGAAGCTCTGCCGGCAATGTTACGGGAGAAGGCAAAGAAATGCGTGACGGGGGTCTTCCCGCTTTGTCTCCTGGCAGTCGTTTGCCTGGACCCGCTGAATGCCAAGGGCGACCCGGGTTCGCAGCAAAACACGCAACCGGAACAGGTCGCGTCTTTCTTTCGGGACTATTGCGTGGCCTGCCATGGGGCCGATTTGCAGGAAGCTGAACTCCGCCTGGACAACTTGACGGCCGACTTCGCCTCGTCCACGACGGTCACCAAATGGATCGAGGTGATGGACCGCGTGAACCTGGGCGAGATGCCTCCACCGAGTGAACCGCGTCCCGATGTCGACGAAGTCCGTGAGCTCGCTTCGTGGATCGCGTCGGAGTTGCGCCGAGCCGAGAAGCAGAGGCTCAGCATTGGTGGCAGAGTACTGATGCGGCGGATGAATCGGACGGAGTACATCAACACGATCAGCGACCTGCTGCAGATCGAATTCCTGCCGAGCGAAGACCCGACTGAAATCCTACCGCCTGATGGCACCGCCGAAGGCTTCGATAAAGTCAGCGCCGCGCTGATGCTTGATCCTTCCCTGCTGGACAATTACTTGACCGTCGCCCAACAAGTCGCCCAGAAGGCGATCGTTGAGGGGCCCCCGCCGTTCGAAACTCGCACGATGCGTCTCGATTTCGGTCCAGATTCCCAAGAGCGCACTGTCCAGGAACTTGCCAACCAAATCACCTCGGTCGTCAGAGAAAATGACATCGGGATGATGGGTGAAACGCTGCACTTGCGACGGGACCTGCGTTATCCCGACACCAACACCACGATTCCGGTGGAGGGCAAATACCGCATCCGGTTCCGAGCAGCCGGAGATCCCGGTGAGGCGGGTGAGACGCTCAAGCTGCGGATTGCCCAACAACACCCCGTCGAGAGTTTGTCCTTTGAGCAAGAGTTCGTAATCGATGCGGCTCCCGATCGCCCGCAGGTCTACGAGACGATCGCCGTGCGTGGTCCCGACTCGAAACATTGGCGTCTAGAGTTTCTCAGCGGTCGGCAGTTGGGACATGCCAATCCGGTCTACTGGCACGTCTTCCGCGAAGGACGCGACGCCGGACGACGAGGCGATTTGGCCACCGTGCTGCGGCTTGAATCGCGGAAGAAACTGGAGGGTGGGCACGACAATAATTCACCCGATCCGATTTGGGCCGACCCGTCGAAGCTGCCGAAGCTGTACCTGGACTGGTTCGAGGTCGAAGGGCCGCTCTACGACAATTGGCCTCCTCAGAGCCATCAGCTGTTGTTGTTCAAGGGTGATGCGGGTGAGCATGACGTCGATTACGTCCGGGAGATCTTCACGCAGTTCCTTCCGCGGGCCTTCCGACGCCCGGTCGCTGAGGAGGAAGCCGAGCCGTACGTCGAATTGGTCGCCGGAGAGCTGGAGCGCGGGGCGACATTCCATGACGCGGTTCGCCTGGGCTTGACCGCAGTGCTCAGCTCGCCAGCGTTTCTCTACATCCATGAACCCGATGTCCAGGAAGCTCATGAATCCGGCACGGAGAACCAGCGCGACCCGCATCCAATCAATGACTACGAGTTGGCGTCACGCTTGAGCTACTTCCTCTGGTCGAGCATGCCGGATGCGGAGCTATTCGAACTGGCCGAATCGGAACGGCTTTCCGACAAGAACGTCCTCGAGGCGCAAGTCGACCGCATGCTCGCCGATCCCAAGGCCGAGGCGTTCGTGCAGGGGTTTGGTGCGCAGTGGCTCCGCACCGGCGAATTCCGCAACTTCACTCCCGATGAAAAGCTTTACCCCCAGTACACGCCGGAGCTGGGCGAGGCGATGGTTCAAGAGTCGCTGGCGTTTTTCCGCGAGGTGCTCATGAACGACCGCCCGGTGCATGAGTTCATCGACTCGGATTGGACCTTCCTCAACGAGCCACTGGCGAAGCACTATGGCATCGACGGCGTGACGGGAGACGAATTCCGACGGGTCGAACTGGCTGCCGACTCGTATCGCGGTGGGTTGCTTGGCATGGCAGGCATCGCGATGTGGGGCTCTGACGGGAACCGCACCAAGCCGGTCAGCCGGGCGGTTTACGTTCGGGAAGTCCTATTCAACGATCCGCCCGACCCGCCTCCGCCGAATGTCGGTGAGATCGAGCCGAACATTGAAGGGGAGAAGCTCACCGTCCGTGAGCGGCTGATCCAGCATCAACAAATCGAGAGCTGCGCCGGCTGCCATCGCGGTCTCGATCCTTACGGCATCGCATTGGAAAACTTCAACGTCATCGGATTGTGGCGAGACCGCCAAGATGGCGAAGACTTCCGCGGCGGCAATCGGCCTGAGGTCGACCCCAGCGGCAGGCTGCCCAACGGAGATACGTTCGAGACCTATGACGAGTACAAGGCGCTGCTGCTAGCCCAGCGCGATCGTCTCAATCGCGGTCTGGCCGAAAAGATGATCGTCTACGCTATGGGGCGTCCCGTCGAACCATCGGATCGCGGCTTCGTGGATTCGTTGACTCGGCATATGTCACGAAACGATTACACAATGCGTAGTCTGATGAAGGGGCTGATCCTCAGCGATAAGTTTTTAGAAAAGTAGTTCTTCGTTCTTCGTTGTTGGCGCGTCGTTGTCCTGGTCGCGTCGTGAGCAAAGCCTCATGAAGCATAAAGAACGCAGCATAAAAAACGAACAACCAAGAATGAAGAACGAAGTACGAAGCACGAGGAACCAAGCACATGAAACGTCTTAACCGCCGCACGTTCCTCCGAGGCACCGGTGTCGCGATGGCGCTGCCCTACCTGGAAGCGATGATGCCGTCCAGCGCGGTGGCGTCGCCCGAGCCGACGGCGATTCCGCGGATGGGCATCTTTTACTTCGGCACCGGGATGAACACCCGAGAGTATTTTCCCAAGGACTTCGGGCCGAACTATACGACGACCCGCATCCTGGAGCCGTTGGAAAAACTTCGCGGCGAATTCACGGTGCTCTCTGGAACGATCCTGGAAAAGGGGGGCGGTCACAAGGGAGCGTATCCCTTTGCCACCAGCATCGAACAAGGAGGCAAGCAGCAGATCTCGCCCGATCAGATCGCCGCTGGCGTGATCGGGCGAGGCACGCGGTTCCCGTCGCTGGTGATGTCGGTCGACCGTGGCACCAACTTCGGCTCTAACGCGGTGGCGACCGTTTCCTGGAACGAGCAAGGCGTGCCGCTGGCCGCGGAGAACAACCCGAAGGCCCTCTTCGATCGACTCTTTCGTCCTGACACGAAGGAAGAGAAAGCCCAGCAAGGCGAACAATTCCGCCGCCGAGGCAGCGTGCTCGACCTGGTCAACGAAAACGCAAAACGGCTGCATCGCAATCTCGGAGAGGCGGATCGTCAGCAGCTCGATCAGTACTTCAACTCGGTCCGCGAACTGGAAAAATCCCTGGACCGCAAAATCGACTGGGCCGACACCCCCAAGCCGATTCCGGAGACCGACGACTTGCACGGCACGTACGACAAAGCGATGCCCGGTCCCGAAGGCAACGGCGACTATCTGTACGATGACTACGCGAAGATGATGTATGACCTGATCGCGCTGGCCCTACAGACTGACTCGACTCGCGTGATTAGTTACGTCGTCCGCAAGGAACTGGCCGGCGGGGTGTACCCCGAATTCAACGTCTCCAAGGGCTACCACGCGCTGAGCCACCACGGCAACGACCCGAAGAATCTCGACGAGTTGGCCAAGGTCGACACGATTTACATGCAGCATTGGGCGTATTTCCTGAATCGGCTGAAGTCGATCAAGGAAGGCGACCAGACGCTGCTCGATCGCACCGTGCTTGGCTATTCCAGCGGCATGGGGATGGGGCACAGCAAGACCGCCTTGCCCACGATGATCTCCGGCGGACGCGGGCTGGGGATCAAGCATCAAGGGCATATCGACCTGGAAGACACGCGACTCTCCTGCCTCTGGCACACCATGCTCGACCGCTGTGGCGTGCCGATCGAAGGCCAGTTTCAGGATAGTACGGGAGTGGTGAAGGAAATTGTTGGTTCTTAGTGCTTGGTTCGTGGTTCTTAGTTAAGAGTTGTTCGTTGTTGTGTGCGATCGTATGAAAGTTGTCGAAGTCGTCTTGGTTGTGGGATTGCTGGCTTTCATGTGGATCGGGGCGTCCTCGGCGTCGGGCCAATCGGCTGGCCCGGATGTTAACTCGCTTGAGATGGAATTCGTCCGCGTCGAGTCGGGCGAATTCACCATGGGCGTCGGCCGCACGCTCTACGGTCCCACTCGGCGGGAACTGGGCGAGGATCACCCATACAGCGTCCAGATCAAGGGGAATGAGCAATGGAACGAGCAACCGGCTCACACGGTGCGGCTCACGAGACCGTTCGACATCGCCGCATGTGAAGTGACCGTGGGGCAGTTCAAGCAGTTTGTTGAAGAGAGTGGCTACGTCACTGACGCCGAGAAAAACGACACCGCACTGGGCTTCAACCGCGAAGCCAACGATACCAGCGACCGAAAACTTCATTTCGCACGCTTTTCGGTCGACAAGAAGTTCACGTGGAAGAAGCCCGGCTTTCCTCAGCAGGACAATCACCCCGTCGTGTGCGTTAGCTGGAACGACGCACAGGCGTTCTGTCGGTGGCTCAGCAAAAAGGAAGATGCGACCTATCGGCTGCCTTCTGAAGCCGAGTGGGAATACGCCTGCAAAGCGGGGACCGACACCTGGTACAGCTTCGGCAACGACCCCGACCTGGCCTATGCGCATGGGAACGTTGCCGATGCGGCGTTGGAGCAGGCCCACCCGGGGCTGACGAAGTTTCAGCGGATCGTCAGGCTCGAACCGGGCGACGGCGACGGGTTCGTTTACACTGCGCCGGTCGGCAGTCGGAAACCCAATCCCTGGGGGCTGCACGACGTGCATGGCAACGTTTGGGAATGGGTCGGCGACAAGTACGAAGAACTGCACTACCGCGAGAGAATCAAGCAATTCGCCAAAGAACAGAGTATCGATGAAGAAGAAGTGGTCATCGTTGACCCGGTCGGTCCTTCCGAAACGACATCGGATAAGTACGGCGATTGGCGTGTGATCCGTGGCGGCGGGTGGAACGTGGCCCCGATCAGCTGCCGCTCGACGATGCGAGCGTACGGTGAGGCCGGCGACGCGTTCTGCTACACGGGATTCCGCGTTGTGCGCGACCCAAAGCCTACTGACTAATTCGATCGGCGCCTTTTTCGCGGTTCGTACTGTGCGATTTAACTGCTTGCGTACATTTGGTGTTCTTCTGTTCTTCCTGTCGGTATTCGATTCTGCGACGGCGAACGAACTGGCGAAAGTTTTGACCGACCCAAGCGACCGGGCAACGTTCGAGTGGCTGCTTGAGCGGGCCGAAGCCGAGCCGGAGATTCACTACCGGCGCGGCCGGGCCGAGTGGATCGGTTTCAAGGGTGAAAGCCGCTATACCTGCGGATTGGTCCTGGACGAACAGGGACGGGTCGTCAAGGCGCTGTTCAACAAGCAGGCGATCGACAACGAGGAACTGAAGAAGCTTGCGGGCTTCAAGCATTTGCAGCACATCAATTGCCAGCACAATTTCGGCATGGACAAAGGCGGCCCCGGCGCCCCGCGGGGCGGCCAGCCGAACGTTCTCTCCGGCGCCGGGTGGATCGCCTTCAAAAACCATCCGCTTGAGTCCATGCGGCTGGCCGGCTCGCCCTTCGACGGAGACGGGTTGCGGGCGGTGGCCCAGATCAAGGAGCTTAAGACGCTGAACGTGTTCCACACCGCGGTGACCGACGACGACATCGCCGCCCTCCGCGGGCATCCCAATCTGGAGGAGGTCGTCGTGGGACCGATGTGGGACGACAAGATCACCAACAAGACCGTCGAGCACGTCTCGCACATCCCCAACCTGAAGCGATTCAAGGTTGTCGAGACCTACATGTGCTACGACGCGGGATTGGAACATTTGGCGAGGCTCGACGAGCAGATCGAGGAAATCGACCTCGGCAACACGGTCGTGCCGCCCGCCGACCTGGAGCGGCTGCGAAAGGAACTGCCGCGTGCGAAGATCGCTCACGAGCCGATTCCCGAAATCGGCCAACTGATCATCGAGAACTGGAAAGGGGCCGACCGCAAGCTCCGCAAATGGGCGCCGGCCGAGGTGATCGATACCTATGTCACCGCTGCGGAAGCAGACGCCGAGGAAGTGGGCGAGTTCTCCATACCGGAAGTCAGCCCGCTCGACGTTCAACGACGTCAAACGATGAGGCAGCTTGTCAAGGAGCATCCCGAAGCCGCGGCACTCGCTGACAGCGCGCGTCGTGATGCGTTGCCGCTGCTGAATAAGAAACCGCAACCGCTCAAAGAGATTCACTATGAAGGGCTGGTCAATACCGACCCGCAACGCATCGCCTCGGTTGCCAAGCTGAAAGATATGGCAGACGTCGCCCGGTTGCTGCGTTACTGGCAAGTCTCAGGCGACCAGCAGGCAGCACAGACGCTTAAACGGTACATCCTTGCTTGGACGGAAACCTACAGAATCACGGGAAACGACGTCAACGAAAACAAGTTCCATCCGCTGCTGTCAGCCTACTATTCGCTGCGGGAGCAGTTTTCGGAAGCTCAGCGCGACCGCGTCGATGCCTGGGTGGAAGCGTTGGGCGAGCAGCACGCCCAGGCTGTGAAAGAATCTCAGCACTTTACCAACCGCTACACAAAGCATGTCCGGTTGACCGCCGTCTGCGGCATGATTCTTCGGCGCGACGAGTGGGTCGAAGTGGCACTCGACGGTATCCGGCGGTTTGTCACCGAGAGTCTCTATCCGGACGGAACGAGCGAGGATTTGAAGCGTCGGGACGCCTTGGGCTACCACGTCTCCGGTTTGAGGCCTCCGCTCGAATTGGCGATGCTGCTGGGCGATCGCGGGAGCGATCTTTACGCGTGGCAGTCTCCCAGGGATGGGTCGCTGAAGAATTCCGTCGAGCATGTCCTACCCTATGCGATGGGCGAAAAGGTGCACCAAGAGTGGGTGAACACCAAAGTCGGTCTCGACAAGCGACGAGCGGCGGCGGGGATCGAGAAGTACCAGCCCGGCAAGGAATTTGAACCTCGTGATTCGCTAAAGCTGATGGAAACGGCGGCGTATTTCGATCCTGCTCTCTTGAAAGTCGTGCGTCACTTGAGCGAAGACGACGCCGAACGATTTCCGACTTGGCAAACCCTCGTCAACGCTACGGCAGCAACGGCGGAAAGTCGGAACGAAGAGCTGCCGTAGCAAGTCAAAGACATGAGACGCTGTGCGTCGATCGCTTCACCACGTCGCGTAATCACGACTGTTAGCGGCGGTTGTCGTCGTACCCGCCAAGACGTTCGGACGATCAGGCCACAAAACCCTCGCGTGGCCCCCCGTAGGTGGCCTGCCGCGAGTCGGCGACTACGGTATAGTCCTGGTCGACCACTTCGGGCACCTTGAGGAATTTTGCTGATGGGCTTTGCCGGCGATTGCGAACGACGGATTCGGGGCCTGCGAGAGAGACGTGCCTGAGTCACCCCATCAAGACGTGTTGCGGACGTTGGCCGATCTGATTCGGATCAACAGCGTCAATCCGAATTACGATGACGGGGTCCCGGAGGCGGAGCTTGCGGGGTACGTCGAGTCGTTTTTCGCGGCGCGTGGGATCGAGACGTGGCGGCAATCGGTGTTTCCGAATCGGCCCAATGTCATTGCCCGGATTCCGGGGCGTGATTCACGAAGGCGGATCGTTTTCGAAGCGCACATGGACACGGTTTCGGTCGACGGGATGACGATCCCGCCGTGGACGCCGGAGATCCGGGAGGGCCGCATGTTCGGCCGAGGGGCGTGCGACACCAAAGGGGGGATGGCGGCGATGATGCACGCCGCGGCTTCTCTGAAGGCGGATCACGTCACACCGCCGTGCGAGGTCTGGTTCGCGGCGACGATCGACGAGGAATACTCCTACCGTGGCGTCGTCGCTCTTTGTGAGGAACTGCAGGCAGACGCCGCGGTGGTCGCGGAGCCGACGGGACTGCGTGCGGTGATCGCCAGCAAGGGGGTCGTGCGTTGGAAGATCGAAACGCGTGGCCGAGCCGCTCATTCGTCCAAGCCACACCTGGGGGTCAACGCCATCGAGCAGATGGCCCACGTGATTGTCGCGTTGCAGGAGGACACGCTTCGCCTCCGTTCCAACCCTCACCCGTTGCTCGGCCCTGCCACCTGCAACGTCGGCGTCGTGGATGGTGGCGTGCAAGTCAACTTTGTCCCCGACCGCTGCTCGATCGAGATCGACCGGCGGATGCTTCCGGGAGAAACCTGCGAGGGAGTGCTTGATCATTACCAGCGTCTGCTCGATTCGGTTTGTGCCAAGCATCCGGGGATGGAAGCCGTGATGCATCCTCCGATGCTGACCGACGCCCCGCTGGAGACGAGTGCCGATTCGCTCGCGGCGAAGGCGATGGCGGATGTACTCGACGAGATGCGGCTTGATCCGAACCTGATCGGGGTCCCTTTCGGCAGCGACGCGAGCAAGTTTGGGGCACTGGGAATTCCGAGTATCATCTTGGGGCCCGGCGACATCGATCAGGCACACTCGGCGGTCGAGTACGTCGACTGCGGGCAGGTCGAACAGGCGGTTAAGATCTATCGTCGCTTCATGCAGAAGTTCTCCCCGTCCCACGACTGATCGCCAACTCGGAGCGAAAGTTTGCCATGGCATGTCCATCTCACCGAAGCGTCGCGTCGGCCGCGGAGGCGAGCCGGCCGTCGTCCACGTCCCACTGCGCAGATTCAGAGTCGCACTGTCCAGATTCCGAGTCGCACCGCCCGGATTCTGAATCGAACCGGTCGGTACGCGGCTTGACGCGGCGACGATTCGGGTCGCTCGCAATGACGGCCGCTGCAAGCCAGGTGTTGCCTACCGCTTCCGCGGAAGAACCCGAGGCGGCACCGTCGGAAGCGGACCCGGGCTGGATCGACGCCCACGTTCATGTTTGGACCCCGGACACCAACCGGTATCCGCTTGCCGCGGGCTTTGAAGCCGACGACATGCGGCCCCGCCGCTTTACGCCCGAGGACCTGTTCGCCCATTGCCGGCCGGCCGGTGTGACGCGAATCGTCCTGATCCAGATGAGTTTTTACCGGTCCGACAACCGATACATGTTGGACGTGATCGCCGCGCACCCGGGGACGTTTTCCGGCGTGGCGATCGTCGATCCGCAATCCTCCGACCTGGTTAGCCGGATCGAGCGGCTGGTTGCCAAGGGGGTTCGCGGCCTTCGCATCCATCCCCGGGAAGGCGAGGCGGCTCGTTGGACGCGGGATGACGCGATGAAGGCGGTTTGGCGCGCGGCGGGGGACCAAGGCATCGCCATCTGCCCGCTGATCAACCCGTCGGATCTTCCTCATGTTGACGCGATGTGCGGCAATTTCCCTGGCGTTCGCGTCGTTGTTGATCACTTCGCCCGAATCGGGATCGACGGCGAGATCGATCAGCAAAACCTGGACGCGCTTTGTCGGCTCGCACGATTTCCCGATGTGTACGTCAAAACGTCGGCGTTCTACGCGTTGGGCAAGAAACGCCCGCCGTACACCGATTTGTTACCGATGATCCGCCGGCTGGTCGGCTCGTTCGGCGCCGAACGATTGATGTGGGCCAGCGATTGTCCGTTCCAGGTTCAGGGTGAGCATCGCTACGCCGATTCGATCGCGTTGATCCGTGATCGGGCCGAATTCCTATCCGAATCGGACAAGCGAGCGATTCTGCGCGGCACAGCCGACAAGGTGTTCTTTTCATGACGTCATCGGATTCCGTCGTCGCCCCGCTCCTTTCGCTCGATCAGATCCGTGACGCGGCGGAAAAGATCCGTTCGCACCTCCATCGGACTCCGCTGGTTCACTCGACGACCCTCAGCGATGAACTTGGGGCGGCGGTTCACTTGAAGATGGAATGCCTGCAGAAGACCGGTTCGTTCAAACCACGCGGGGCGTTCAATAAACTTCTGTCGCTTATGGCGGAAGAACGTCGACGGGGCGTGGTCGGGGTCAGTGGCGGGAATCACGCGCAAGGGCTGGCCTATGCCGCGCGTCAACTCGGTGTGCGGGCGACGATCTGCATGCCGGCGACGACACCGCAGAATTACTTGAGCGCGACCGAGGGTTACGGCGCCGAGATCGTGTTGGCCGAGGACATCCGCGCCGCGTTCGAGTCGGCCGAACGATATCGGTCCGAAGGGTCGGTGATCGTGCACCCGTTCGATGATCCTTTGGTGGCCTCCGGTCAGGGCACGGTCGCGCTAGAGATTCTGGAGGACTTGCCGAACGTTTCGCGGATCTATATCAGCATCGGCGGAGGGGGTCTGATCGCCGGAATGGCGGCGGCGCTAAAAGAGAGTCGACCGGAGATCCACATCGTCGGCGTCGAGACGCGGGGCGCCGACGTGATGGCGCGGAGTGTGGCGGCCGGAGAACTCGTGGAGATGCCCGCGATCACCTCGATCGCCAAGACCTTGGGTGCGCCGAAGGCTTCCGCGTTCACGCTGAGCCACGTGCAGTCGTTGGTCGACGAATTGGTGGTCGTGGACGACGCCGAAGCGATCGAGGCGATGCGGTTCATCCTGGAACGGACCAAGACCCTGGTCGAGCCGGCCGCCGCGTGTTGTCTGGCGGCCGCGCGGCGTCAGCAGGGCGATCTGACCGCGGACGATTCCGTCGTGATCCTGTTGTGTGGCGGAAATATCTCGATGTCGGATCTCGTCAAGCTTTGCGGTGACGGCGAACGATCTGGGCGTACGTGAACTCGGTGGGTTGGGCGGGCTGTAGAAAGCTTGCCAGGTACCCGAGGATCAAGGCGGTGCCGAACCCGATCGGCCAGTACCAGACGGAAAACCAGTTCTCCATGCGGTACATCAGGTAAAGCGTCAGCACGGTCGAGACGGATACGCTGAGCAGCACACCCGTCGAATTGGCCCGCCGCGAGAACAACGCCAGGATAAAGATCGCTAGCAGCGGACCGCCGAACGCGGAGGTGAGTTTCTTGCCGATCGCGAACACGTCCCCGAGCGGCCCGACGAAGCACGCCAGGGTGATCGCGGTCGCGCCGATGACGACCACGATGATTCGAATCCATCGGACCTCCCCCTTTTCGGTTTTGGGACGCAGCGACGGAAACAGGCGGTCGCGAAAATCGACCACCAACGCCGTCGTGATCGAGTGGACCCCGCTATCGATGCTTGACATGATCGCGGCCATCAGTGCGGCGAGGAAGAGTCCCGCCAAACCGGGCGGAAAGTGAAGGCGGACGAATTCGGGCGTCGCCCGGTCGGCCACGCTGGGCGCGGTCCGGCTTTCGACCGCTGCGTCCCGCTCCAGGATTGCCGTCAGCGTGCCTTCGCCGAGTTCCCCGGGGTTTTCGGTAAAGTAGCCGTACAGCCCGACGCCGATCATCAACAGGCCTGGGAGCACGACCCACATCCCCAACAGATTGATGGCGGCCCCGATCTGGGACGTCCGTTCGGAGCGAGCGGACAGGTAGCGTTGCACCGCCACCTGGTCGACACCGAAGGCGGACAACCCTTCGAGGAACACGCCGATCAGGATCGCCCAACTGCCGTATTGAAGCGTCATCGAGGGGGAGAAGTCGATCACCAGCCCTTCGCGGCCGTCGAAGTATGTTTGAAAAAGTTCTCCGGCGGTCGATTCGCTACGAACAAGAATCAGTCCCAGCGTGGCGAGGATCGTGATCGCGAACACGAAAAACTGGATGACGTCGGTCCACATCACGGCCCGCAACCCACCGAGCATCGTGTACCCGATCGAGACGACCCCCAACAGGACGATGATGCCGGTTTGCG
>JAWLFY010000094.1:0-9602 GCA_041685355.1 Pirellulaceae bacterium
CCCGGCGGGTGCGAGTTGGCGACTCCACCAGATCATCGAAGGGCTGAGCCCGCGATCGGCGAGAAACCGGATCCGGTCTCCCGTCCCGTCGCTTTGGAACACGACCACCCCGAGCCAGCTTGACGCAAGGAACCCGAGTAGCCACGCCAACGGGTCGGCAAAGCGGTGAGCGAAAATCGCCATCAAAGCCGCCACCGCCAACATCGCCCCGCAACCGATCAACACCGCACGGCTCTGGGCCGCGAACTGCCACACCGCGGCCGACATCGGCGGTCGCACCGGACGGACACGGGCGATCTGGAGTCGTGCCCGCTCGACGTCGCGGTCGACCAACCACGATTGCCAGCCCGGGCGGGACGGCGGTTCCGCCGACAACGCGATACGACCCCATCGCACCGCAAGCCACCCGGCGACGGCGATCGCGACGATCTGGCACCCGAACAACAACGCCTGGAAAGGCACCTCGAAGGGGATGACCCAACGGTCGATCCCAAAGGCAACGATGTGGGGGACGAATGCGACCGGAACGACGATCAACAACGCGACCAGTGCCGAACGGGACCGCCAGGCGAGCGCGAACCCGGCCAACAACACGTAAAGCGAGTGGGTCGGAAAAGTCCACCCCTCATCGACCCATTCGCCGAACGACCAGCGAGGCCCCTGGGCGAACACGACATAGATGCCGGACAACACCCACAGCACCAGCAAGCCAGCGAGCCCCGCACCCAGCTTCACTCCGATGATCCGACGCGCGGGGATCGGCAGACTCGACAACCAAGCGATCGTCCGCAGCTCCTTTTCATAGCCGACCAACATCGCCCCGATGCCACACGCGAACAGCACCGGCATGCCGAACACCAAACTCGCCTGCATCGTTTGAAACGCATGCACACTCGTGTCGAGGTTGTTGGCCCAATTTAAAAGCTGCAGCCCGGCCGCGATCGCCGGGAGCATCAACAGGAGCGGCGTCATCTGCCGCAGCTCCTTCCACCAAAGCCGTCGTACCGCCAACGAATCGTTCATCACCCACGGCCTCCGACTAACGTGGCGTCCGGTTTCGCGTCGTCACGTTTTCTTTTCCCAGCGGCGTCCCCCCGATCCTTCCCCCGCACGCACGCGGCGAACAACTCGTCGAGCGTCGCCGGCCGAACTTGAATCCCCACGACCCCCGGTCGCGACCGCCACGCCGCGAGCGAATCCTCGTCGGCGTCGCGAATGATCAGACGTCGCTGTCGCCCTTCGAGTTGATCGTGCAACACCTCGGCCGGCGGATCGAGATCGGGCAGTTCCACGAGCGGGTCGTCCAGGCTGACCGTGACCTCGCACACGTTGTCCCGTAACTCGGCGAGCGAGTCGGTGATCCGGAACCGTCCGTCGTGCAGAATCGCGACCGTGTCAGCCACCCGCTCGACCTCGGCGATCTGGTGACTCGACAACAACACCGTCCGCCCCGTCGCGACCCGGTCGAGCATGCTCTCGAGAAACTCGCGGCGGACCAACGGGTCGAGCCCCGACGTTGGCTCGTCCAGGATCAACAACTCGGGGTCGTGGGCGAGGGCGAGTGCCAACGCGATCTTCGCCCGTTGACCCTTGCTCAAGTGCCGGATCTTGCGGTCTTCGCGGACTTCGTAGCGTGCCACCGCCTCGCGATAGCGGTCCAAGAAACCTGGCTCGTAAAACGACGCCGCGAACCAACCGATCTCGCCAACCCGCATCCAGTCATACAGCGCGGGGGCGTCGGCGACGTAACCGACGCGGCGACGAATCTCGAGGGCGTCATGCACCGGGTCGAGCCCGAGGACTTGGCACCGTCCGGCGGTCGGACGGAGGAACCCGGTTAGCACCCGGATCAACGTCGTCTTGCCCGCGCCGTTCTCGCCGAGCAACGCCGTGACGGTGCCGCGTTCGACACGCAAATCGACCCCGCGGAGTGCCTCACAGCCGGGAAACGCGACGGTCAACTGTTCGACCGACACGACCGGTTCGGGGGAATCGTGCGACATCGGATTCGGTCCTCGTAGCAGGGACGGGAAGAGTTTGGCAGTGCCGAGAACAGGTTAGGGACGTTCGGGATCCGAATCAGAGGGTGATGGTGACTCGGCGGCGACGGTCGCGACGGTCCCCTCGAGCTGGCCCAGTTCGCGGTCGGTGAGCTCGCGGATCTCGGTGGCGGTCAGCCCCGCATGGAGCGCTTCGGCCAACGTCGCCCGGATCCGATCGGTGATCAGTTCGCGTCGCGCCTCGACACAAACCTGGTGGGCGTCGGCCCGGACCGCGAGGCCTCGGCCGCGGAGCGACTCGAGCGCCCCGTCCGCCTGCAATTGATGGAACGCGCGGTTGAGCGTGTTCGGGTTGATCGTCAGCTGTTGGCTGAGCGTCCGCACGCTGGGCAGCAGTTGTCCGGGGCGGAGCGTCCCTTCGGCGATCGCGAACTTCACCTGGCGGACGACCTGTTCGTAGATCGCGACCCCGTTGTTCGGCTCAATCGAGAAAAACATCGACCCTCCCCCGCAGCTACCCGAGCTGACTATTGTTCTAGTTGAATAGTACACCAGTCAGCCAGGCGAGTCAACTCTGGTCCGCGAGGAAAATCGGGATGGTAGAATCTCGTTCCCGATCCTCGGCCGCCGGTGTGCGATTGAGGCCGCGGGGACGCGTGCAATGCCAATTCCTTGGAGGCGATCCGGGGTGTCTTGGATCGCGGAGCGGCGCAAGCCGCCGGGTGTTTCGAGCGATTTTGCGTGGCGGAACCGGACGGCTTGCGCCGTTCCGCTACAAAGGAAGAAAGTCGAACCGAACCTACCGTTTCATGGGAGATCTGCCCGATGCGATTCATTCATCCGATCGCAGTTTGTTTCGTCGCGGCATGCATGCTGTTGGTTTGCCGCTTGGCACCGGCGGAGAACTGGACGCGATTCCGAGGTGAGAACGGCCAAGGACATTCTTCCGAGACGGACCTCCCGTTGAACTGGTCGGCGACCGAAAACGTGAGCTGGAAGACCGCGATCCCGGTCGGCGGATGGTCGTCACCGATCGTGTTTGAAGACCGAATCTTCGTGACGACGGCGACGGAGGAGGGCGCCTCGTGCCGGGTGCTCTGCATCGACCGCGAAGACGGGGCGATCCTTTGGAACCGTGAAGTTCATCGCCAAGTTCCGGGGCCGAAACGGGCGCAAAATTCTTACGCGACCCCCACGCCGGTGACCGATGGGGAACGGGTGTATGCCGTCTTTTCCGACGGCTTCGTCGTGGCGGTCGATTACTCGGGCGAGACGGTTTGGAAGAACGAAGAAGTCGACTTTCACAGTCTGCACGGACTGGGGGCATCCCCGATTCTCGTGGACGACCTACTCGTGATGCCGTTCGACGGGAGCAGTCGCGAGGAAACGACCATCGGTTGGAAGAAGCCTTGGGACCGGGCGGTCGTGATGGCGTTCGACAAGTTGACGGGCGAGGTCCGATGGCGTGGCAAGCGAGGCGAATCGAGGGTCGGGCACGTGACGCCGATCACGATCGACGAGGGGGATCTGATCGTCAGCGCCGCCGGCGATCGGGTGCAGGGGTTCGACGCCGCCACCGGGGAACGCCTGTGGTCGGTCTACAGCCAGGGCGAAGGGGTCACGCCTTCGCCGGTCGTCGGGGACGGCGTCCTGTTCACGTCGTCCGGGTTTGAAGCCCCGACGACACGCGCGATTCGGCTCGGGGGTCGTGGCGACGTCACCGATTCGCACATCGCGTGGGAGCAGCGTCGCGGCGTCCCCGCGCTCGCTTCCCCGCTGTTCGTTTCGCCGCACCTTTACACGATCTCGCGTGAAAACATCCTGCACTGCCTCGATGCGACCAGCGGCGAGGTGGTTTGGCTGGAACGGTTGGAAGGAACCCACTCGGCGTCACCGATTTATGCCGACGGCCGGATCTACATTCTGTCGGAAGAAGGCGTGACGCGGGTGTTGGAACCGGGTGACGAGTACAAGGAGATCGCCCGCAACGAGCTGAACGAAAAGTGCTTGGCGACCATGGCCGTCTCCGAAGGGCAGTTCTTCATTCGGGGCGTCGAGCATCTGTATTGCATCGGCGAGCGGGCGGAGCGTTGAAGATTCGGCGGGGCTTGGTCCCTGAATGCCTTGGCCGGAGGGGATGTGCCGGCCTCCGGCCTTGAGCAGCCGAGGCACCCAAGCCTTCTTTCGCCCGGAGGGTCTTTCTCTTCTTTCCCTCTTTCAAAGGATTCTTCCTGGTCAGCAGGCGAAAGCGGTTGGCACCTGTCATGTTGTTTGACAGTTAGGGCCAGCTCAGCTTCTTACTCTTCGCTGTTCGCCTCTCGGCCCGGAATGACGGAAGGGCAATCAATCAGTCTGTGATCCATTCGGGATCGGAGCCGGCCAAGGGACTGGTTCCACACGTGCGTCGCGGGAAGCTCCTGATTGCGGGCGGCGGGCTCTCGCGGAGGCTCTTTACCTCCTAACTACGCCTGTGACACGAATTGACTGAGCATTGCCAAGCCCGCAGGGCGACAGATCAACGAAACAGGAATGGTGCGACCTCCGTTTCGTCCCCGGATCGCGATCGCTAGGCGAGAATTTCGCGGACGACGCGGGCGGGTTCGACGCCGGTGAGCCGCTGGTCGAGACCTTGGAACGGGTAGCTGAACCGGCGGTGATCGATCCCCATCTGGTTCAGGATCGTCGCGTTCAGGTCGCGGACGTGGACGCCGTCCCGGATGACGTTGTAGCTGAACTCGTCGGTCTCGCCGTGGACCACGCCGCCCCGGATCCCGCCGCCGGCCATCCACACGGTGAAGCATTTGGGGTGATGGTCCCGGCCGTACGTCTTTGCGGTTAACTCGCCTTGGCAATAAATCGTCCGGCCGAATTCGCCGCCCCACACGACGAGGGTGTCGTCGAGCATCCCGCGTTGTTTCAGATCGGTCAGCAGCGCGGCGGAGGGTTGGTCGACGTCGCGACACTGGTTCGGCAAATCCTTCGGCAGACTGCCGTGCTGGTCCCAGCCGCGGTGAAAGATTTGCGTGAACCGAACGCCCCGTTCGGCCATCCGCCGCGCCAACAGGCAGCAGTGGGCGAAGGTCCCGGGGACGGTGACGTCGGGACCGTACAGGTCGAGGATGTATTGCGGTTCGTCGGAGATTCGCGTCAATTCGGGGACGCTCGTCTGCATCCGGAAAGCCATCTCATACTGCGCGATACGGGCTTCGGTCTCGGGGTCGCCGAACCGATCGGCGGTGTCGCGGTTGAGCGCCCCGAGCGAATCGAGCATCCGCCGGCGGACGTCCGAGTCAATGCCGTCGGGGTCGCTCAGGTAGAGCACCGGGTCGCCCGTGTTCCGCAGCGAGACCCCTTGGTACTTGCTCGGCAAGAACCCGCTTCCCCACAGCCGGTTGTAGAGCGCCTGCGCCGATTTCCTGCCGCTCCACGACGCGGTCATCACCAAGAACGCGGGGAGGTCTTCGTTCTCGGTCCCCAAGCCGTAGCTGAGCCAAGACCCGAGGCTCGCTTTGCCGGGGAGTTGGTCGCCGGTGCAGAGGTACGTGATCGCGGGGTCGTGGTTGATCGCCTCGGTGTACATCGACTTGACCAGCGAGATCTCGTCAACCTTGGTCGCCAAATGGGGCAACAGCTCGCTGACCATCGTCCCCTGTTCGCCGTGCGGGGCGAACCGGTAGATGCTGGGTGCGATCGGGTAGCGGTCTTGGCCGCTGGTCATCGTGGTCAACCGTTGGCCCTTGCGGATCGACGGAGGGAGATCCTTGTCGAACCAGTCGGCCATCCCGGGTTTGTGGTCCCACAGGTCGATTTGGCTGGGGGCCCCAGACATGAACAGGTAGATCGCCCGTTTTGCTTGGGGCTCGTGGTGGGGCACCCCCGAGGGCGACCGTTCGTTCGCCATGGTCTCGGCGTGGCGGCCCGCTTCGATCGACGCCAACGCGGCGGCGCCGAGCCCGGCGGAGGACCGTGAAAAGAACCCGCGGCGGTGAATGGTCGGTTGTGGGCTTTGGTTGAACATCGCTCGCATCGGTCAGCGTGTAACGGTCTCGTCCAGATTCAGCAGCGTGCTCGCGACGACGGTCCACGCGGCCAGCGTCGGGGAGGATTCGCCCGCCAACGCGACGGCCTCGCTGGGATGCGTCTCGTAATGGGCGGCGAGGTCGCGGGCCAAGCCGACCAGTTCCCTCGACTCGGCGTCGCTCGGCGGGCGGGCCAACACCGTCTCGAACATCCACGCCACGCCCGACTCGGGGGAATCGATGAACTCGGTTTCGCTGGCCAGTCGACGCGTCAGTCCCCGTGACGCTTCGACGAACTGGGGCTCGTTCATCAGCAACAAGGCTTGCAGCGGCGTGTTGGTCCGTTCCCGCCGCGCCGTACACGATTCGCGACTTGGCGCGTCGAAAGTCGACATTTGCGGCGGCGGGCTGGTCCGCTTCCAGAACGTGTAGAGGCTGCGACGATAGACCTTCGGACCCGTGTCGGGGCGAAAACGGGCGGTATTGCTGTTGGTGTAGCCGACCGCGTACCAGAGGCCTTCCGGTTGTGGCGGCTTGACGCTCGGTCCGCCGACACGGCGGACGAGCAACCCGGAAACGGCGAGCGCCTGGTCACGGATCACCTCGGCGTCGAGCCGGTACCGGGCACCCCGCGCGAGCAGACGGTTGCCGGGATCGATTCGAAGCGATTCGGCCGTCGCCACGGCGGATCGGCGGTAGGCGTCGGTCATCACGATCGACTTCACCAGCCGGCGGACGTCCCAGCCGCTTTCGCGAAACCCGACGGCCAGGTGGTCGAGCAATTCGGGGTGACTCGGCGGTTGGCCTTGGGCGCCAAAGTCCTCGCTCGTCTTCACCAGCCCGGTCCCGAACAGCTGTTGCCAAATTCGGTTGACCGCGACCCGGGCGGTCAACGGGTGATCGTCTGAGGCGAGCCACCGGGCGAGCCCGAGCCGATCGCGAGGGGCGTCTTCGGGCAGCGGCGCCAGGAACTGGGGGACGTCTCGTTCGACCGCGTCGCCCGGTTGGTCGTACTCGCCACGGACCAACACGTGCGCCGCGCGGGGCGTTTCGGTCTCTTTCCAAATCAGCGTCGTCGGCAAGGAATCGACAAGCGTCTCGCGGGCCTTGACCAAGCCACGTTCCTGGTCGACGAGCGACAGCCAATCGGGATGACGACAGACGACTTGGCGGAAGTAGCGGCGGATCGCATCCGTTTGATCCTCGTTCCGTTTCGAAGGCGGCGTCCCCGCGAGCTCGGTCCATCGCGGCGGAAGTTCGATCGCCCGCGAACGATACGCATAGGCGAGCCGTGACGCACCGCCATGGCTGACGAGCTTGATGTAGAGCCGGTTGTCGCCCTCGCGGAGCGGCAATTCGTAGGTCTGGCTCAACGGGCGAATCTCTCTCGCGCCGCGTTGATTCCCCACCTGTTTCCCGTTCAGGTAGACCGCGTGACCGTCTTCCGAGCCGATCAATAGGGTGACCGTCCGCGGCGAGGCGGCGTGCAGGTTTTGGTGTAGTACCACCGCCGAGGCCCGATCGGGGACATGAGGCAACCGGTGGACTTCGGCCGGAGTGAGGTCGTCCCGACGCTGCCATGCGTACTCGCGGTCTTCGTACCGAAACGTCTGGGTTGCATCGAACGGTTCTTGCTGCGAGGCGAACTGGCGTCCGTACGCCGCCGCGGCACTTTCGACCGGGAACGGCCCGGCGACGTGAAACGGTCCCGGCTCGACCCGCTGTCCGACCGGCACCGGCGGCGCGATGTCGCTCAACGTCAAGCGAAACTCGGCAGCCTTCACCGACTCGGCGTCGACGTTCTCGCCGACGAGAAGCAACCGAACCCGAATCCGTGACTGCGACGAGTCCGCGATGAGGTCTCCGAGGGCGAACCGGGCTCCGAGAGTGGACAGGGCCGACCGGCCCGGCTTGCCAGAATCCTCCGCGTTCCCGCCGGGCTCGTTGCCGTCGACAACCTGTTCGTCGGACAGATTCCCATCGGACCGTTCGACGTCGGGGACGGGAATCCATTCGTCTCCGTCAGCCGTGTCCTCGGTCGCGACCTCGACCAACGAGATCGCGTGGGGGAGCGTGGCGTGATCGCTGTCGTCTCGATCGCTGCCGTTTTGCTCGTCGTGATTTCGTGCATCCCTGACGCCGACTCGTAACGATCGCCACGTCGACTCGTTCGGCAGCGGGGCGACAATCGTGACGGTCGTCTCGCCCGGTTTGTCCCCCGGCCGCGCCGCGACCGAATCGGGCCGAAGCGTCACCTCGATCGGGTCCCGCTGGCCCGAGATCGTCCGTTCCCAACTCCGCTGATCTCGATCGACCGCCGAAATCGTGTCGTCCATCGCCGCGCGAATTTGCTCAAGCGATTCGTTGATCTCGGCGAGTCGTTGGCGTCCCTCGTCGTCGGGGACCGTCAACACCGGCGCCGGGTCTTTCACGTTCTCGTCCATCGCGAGCCCGTCGAGGCTGTTGAAGAACGCGGAGAGCGCGTAGTAATCGTGGGTCGAGAGCGGATCGAACTTGTGATCGTGGCACGCCGCGCATCCGGTGGTCAGACCTAGGAACACCGTGCCGAACGCGTCGGTACGGTCTTTGACGTTGCGGGCGAACACTTCGTCGTAGATCGACCCCCCTTCGTTGGTCGTCACGTTCAGCCGGTTGAAGCCGCTGGCGATCCGGTCCGCGTCGGTCGCGTCGGGGAGCAGGTCTCCGGCGAGCTGGGCGGTGAGGAATCGGTCGTACGGCATGTTTTCCGCGAACGCGTCGATCACCCAATCGCGATAAGGCCACATCTCGCGATAGTTATCGAGGTGCATCCCGTGGGTATCGCCGTAGCGGACCAGGTCGAGCCAGTACCGGGCCATCTGTTCGGCGTGGTGCGGCGATTCGAGCAACCGGTCGACGAGCCGCTCGTAGGCGCCTGGCGATCGGTCTGCCAAGTATCGTTCCACGGTTTGCCTCGATGGGGGCAACCCGGTCAGGTCGAGCGCCAATCGGCGAACCGACGTCCGACGGTCGACGGTTTCGGTCGGCTCCAGCCCCGCGCGGCGGATCTCTTCGAGCAGGAACCGATCGATCGGCGTTGAACCCTCGTTGTGGGGCGGTTCGACCGGGCGGGGCGGGATAAACGCCCAGTGACGGGTCACCGCCGCTCCCGAATCGACCCATCCGGCTAGCGTTTCGAGTTGGCCGTCGGACAACGGCTTGCCGAACTCCGGCGGCGGCATCACCTCATGCGGGTCGTCGGCCGTGACTCGCTGGAGCAACCACTCGGCGTCGATCCCGTCCGGACCGATCAACGCACGAATCCCCTCGGTGGTGTCGAGCCGCAAACCGGCCTTCCGCGATTCCGCATCGGGGCCGTGACAGGCGAAGCAGTGATCCGAGAGGATCGGACGGATGTCGCGGCCGAAGTGGGGACCGTCGGTGGGCGAATCGGGATCCGCCGCCGACACACCGCGGGCGCCGGTCACGATGACTGTCAGCATCACCCAGAGTGCCAGCATTGCCCAGGGTGTCAGCGTCATTGCCCAGGGTGTCAGCGTCACCCGAGCGAACGCCACCGTTGAAATCCTTGACATCGCGATCG
>JAWLFY010000094.1:9702-19579 GCA_041685355.1 Pirellulaceae bacterium
CCCAGAGTGCCAGCATTGCCCAGGGTGTCAGCGTCATTGCCCAGGGTGTCAGCGTCACCCGAGCGAACGCCACCGTTGAAATCCTTGACATCGCGATCGTGTCAGCGGCAGAGAGGGAACGGGACGGCATCGGGGGCAGATCGGGCGTCGGGGAAACGGGGCGCGACCGGGTCGGGCCGGAACATCGTCTTCTTATTCTAGGCTCTTGCCCCGATCCTGTCTTTTTCGCACGGAGTCTTGAGATTCGCGGTCTCGCGATTCGCGGTCTCGGCGACTGTCCAGACGGCGGACCGATCGGCATCGTGGAACACGACCATCCCCGGACCTCGACCTCGTTTGCTATTCTCTGGCGACCCGGCGTCCCGCGTCCCCGCCGCCTTCCCACCCGAGACCCACGGGTGTCGCGAGGGTGCGACGGGCAAGGCGACGCAACGGGTGCGATGAATCGAAAAGCAACCAGCGAGCAGATGGGTGGTGACCGATGAGTGAAACGGGTTGTCGTTGGGGTTTTCTGAGCACTGCCGGGATCGCCCGCAAGAATTGGAAGGCGATCCGGCTGAGCGGCAACGGTCGGGTGGTCGCGGTCGCGAGCCGTGCGACCGAGCGGGCCCGGGCGTTCATCGAGGAGTGCCAAGCCGAGGTCCCGATGGGGGGCGAGGTCGACGCGGTCGGCTACGAGGAGCTACTGGCCCGCGACGACATCGACGCCGTCTACATCCCGCTCCCGACGGGGCTGCGAAAGGAATGGGTGTTGAAGGCGGCCAAGGCGGGGAAGCATGTGCTGTGCGAGAAGCCGGTCGCGGCGCACGCCGAAGACGCCGCCGAGATGATCGAGGCGTGTCGGGCGGGTGGGGTGCAGTTCATGGACGGCGTGATGTTCGATCACAGCAGCCGTCTGGAAGGGATCCGGCGGTCGCTCGACGACGAGCGGTTTGGCAGGCTGCGACGGATCCAAACCCATTTCTCGTTCGCGTCCGATGAAGACTTTCGGGCATCGAACATCCGGGCCCAAAGACAACTCGAACCGCACGGATGCCTCGGCGACCTCGGCTGGTACTGCATCCGGTTCACCCTCTGGGCGACCGGGTGGCGGATGCCCGAGCGGGTCGCGGCGCGGACGCTGACGGCGATCGAAGGGGGAGACTCCGACGGCATCGTCCCCGGCGAGTTTTCGGCGGAGCTGTTCTTCGCCGACGGGATCTCGGCCGGGTTTTACTGTTCGTTTTTGACGAGCAATTGCCAAACCGCCGCGTTATCCGGTGACGGCGGGTACGTGACCGTCGATGACTTCGTGTTGCCGTTTGTCACCGCGGAGCTGAACTGGACGGAGAACTACCACGCGCTCGAGATTGACAACTGTCGGTGGAATTTCGGCCGCCATGCCCGTTGTCACGGGGTCCACGAATACGGCTCGGGCGAGGCCAACGCCCAAGAGGTCAACATGGTGCGACGGATGGGTGAAATCGTCGCCAGCGGCACGTTCGACGACCACTACCCGAAGATCGCGATGAAGACCCAGCGGGTCCTCGACGCGTGCCGACGGAGCGACATCGAGGGGGGCGTCCCGATCACCCTCTGATCGCCGCGACCTGCGACGTTCGCGCGACCCGCGTTCGACTTTTCTCTCGGATTCCCCCACGACCTCGGATCGATCCCCATGTCCGAAGCGATCACGATTCTCTCGTTCCTGTTCTTCACCGGCTTGGTCGGGCTGATCACGTGGTGGATCACCCGCCGCGACGACCACGCCAGCACGCAAGGGTATTTTCTCGCAGGCCGCACGCTGACGTTCCCGTTGATCGCCGGGTCGCTGTTGCTGACGAACCTGTCCACCGAGCAGATGGTGGGGCTCAACGGGGACGCCTACCGGGACGGCTTGGCGGTGATGGTGTGGGAGGTCGTCGCGGTGATCGCGCTCGTATTCATGGCGTGGTTTTTCCTGCCACGGTTTCTCCGCAGCGGTGTCGCGACCGTCCCCGATTTTCTCCGTATCCGGTTCGACGAAACGACCCAGCGGATCTGCAATCTGATCTTTCTGGGGGCGTACGTCGGGATCTTGCTCCCGGTGATCTTGTACAGCGGCGCCCGCGGGATGATCGACATCCTCGACCTGCAAGCGTTGATGGGGATCGAGTCCGACGCGGTCGCGTTGTGGCTGATCGTGTGGCTGGTGGGCGTGATCGGGTCGATCTACGCTTTGTTCGGCGGGCTCCGTACGGTCGCCGTGTCGGACACGCTCAACGGGGTCGGGCTGCTCGTCGGCGGGTTCCTGATCACCGGGTTCGCGCTCGCCCAGTACGGCGGCGGCGACGGGATCGTGGCGGGTGCGTCGAAACTGCTCGAGGAACACCCGGACCGGTTCAACTCGATCGGGGACACCGAAACGTCGGTCCCGGTCGGGGCGATCTTTTCGGGGATCTTCTTGTTGAATCTGTTCTACTGGACGACGAATCAGCAAATCATTCAGCGGACGTTCGGGGCGAGCAGTCTCGCCGAGGGGCAAAAGGGGGTGTTGTTGACCGGCGCGCTGAAACTTCTCGGTCCGCTCTATCTGGTGCTCCCGGGGATCCTCGCGTTCGCGATGTTTGCCGACCAGATCGGCGACGAGCCGAACCGGGCGTACGGGGTGCTCGTCAACAACGTCTTGCCGGGGCCGCTCAACGGGTTCTTCGCCGCGGCGATGATCGGCGCGATCCTTTCGAGCTTCAACTCGGCGCTCAACAGTTCGTGCACGCTGTTCAGCTTGGGGGTGATCAAGTCTTGGGCGCGGCCCGACGCGACCGAAGCCCAAGTCGTCCGCGCGGGGAAGACGTTCGGGTGGGTGGTCGCGATCGTCGCGATGTCGATCGCGCCGTGGCTCGAACAGTTCGGTCGGATCTTCGTCTATCTGCAGAAGATGAACGCGATGTACTTCATCCCGATCTTCGCGGTCGTGCTGGTCGGGATGCTCACCGGCCGGGTCCCACCGCTCGCGGCGAAGGTCGGGCTCGTCGGCGGCGTCGGGGCGATCGCGGCCGGATACTTCCTGGAGCCGTTCAAGTCGGTCGCCGATTCGATGACGACGTACTACTTCGTCGGCACGGTGTTCGCGTGGCTGGTCGTGATCATGCTCGTCATCGGGGCGATGCGTCCGCTGGAAACCGAGTGGGTTCAGGAAGACGTCAAAGCGGTCGACATGACCCCTTGGCGACACGCCAAGCTCGCCGGTTTCGCGTTGATCGTCGCCGTGCTCACGATCTACGCCAGCTTCGCCGACTTCGACGTCCTAAGGTGAGCTGACTGCCCCGTCGCGAATTGGGGGACCGATCGGGTCGATGGGTTTGGGAGCCCGGCCGAGCGCTCCGCGACTGCCCGCTACCGTCTGTAACGTCTCCGAGTTTGAGAACCACCGCGAGCCGTCGTAGGCCGAACGAAGCCATGCTTGGGGGCTCGGGCCTCATTGATCCGGCGATTTGCCAGCCCAGCGGGCGAAACATCGCAGCAACGGGGTCGATTGCAAACGCCGGATCCCCCCTTCAATTTGGGTCAGGAGATTGTCGGTCTCCGGCCCAAGCAGCCGACACGGGGTGACGGCCTCAGGCCTAAGCAGCAACCGTCGCTTACCGCCCCAGTTGTTCCGCGAGGTCCTCGGCGTCGTAGATCGTCTTGAGGGCCTCTTTGATGCCGGTCGCGGAGACGCTGATGGCGCGGGCCTGGTCTTCGGAGTAGAGGTAGTCGGCGGTTAGGCTTTGGATGTTGCCGTCGAAGATAAGTCCGACCAGCTTCCCGTCGCGGTTGACCACCGGGGAACCGCTGTTTCCGCCGATGATGTCGGCGGTACAGACGAAGTTGAGCTGTGTGTCGAGTGCGAGCCGGTCTTTCGCCTCGTACCACGATTCGGGCAGGTCGAAGTCGTCTTGGCCTTCGTGTCGTTTGGCGTGTTCGAAGGCGCCGGCGATCTTGGTGGCATGGGGAATCGATTCGCCGTCTTGCTCGTAACCCTTGACCGCGCCGAAGGCGAGCCGCAGCGTGAAGGTGGCGTCGGGATAGCCGCCGGTCCCTTCGAGCTCCGTCACGGCTCGGGTGATTCGGGAGTAGGCGCGGCGTTCGCGTTCGCTGAGCTCGTCGTTGATTTTGCGGATCCGGCGGTACTCGGGTTCGAGCAGTCGGGCGAGCCGGATCAGCGGGTCGTCCGACTCGGATACCTCGGCGTGGCCGCCCTCGATCAGGTTCTTGCGAAAGTCGAGATCGTCGAGTTTCGTGCCGGCGATCAGTTCGGCCGCCCGGTCGCGGGGACCTTTCCCGTCGAAAACGTCGAGGACGAGCGGGTCGTCGCCGCCGCGGAGTTCGGCGAGCCGCGAGAGTTCGTCGGCGAGCTTCGCCATTTCGAGGTCGCGATAGAGCGGCGCGGTGCTGAGCAGTTGCTGCATCAGCGACTCGCGGCCGGCGTCGGCGTACTCGGGCAAGCGGTCTTCGTTGGGCAATTCGTCCTCGGCGGCGAGCAGGGTGATTTGCAGGGCGAACTCGAACAGCGAGCTCCGCAGCCGGACGGTTTGTCCGATCATTTCCGCCTTCGCCTTTTGGATCTCGGCGATGTCCTCCCAGGCGGCCGCCAGCTCGGCCAATTCGGGACGTTCGCGGAGCGTTTCGAGCCGCCACGATTCCCGCTGCCGTTTCGCGTCGAGGGTGCTCGGGTTTTGCAGCCCCGCAAGCATTCCGGTGTACGCCTTGCGTGCGTTCTGGATCCCGAACAGTTCGTCCCGTGCGCGGCGTTCGGCTTCCTTCCCGCCAAGGCTGAACTGTTGCAGCATCACCTCTTTGCGGCGGAGGTAGTCGAGGATATAGGGGAAGTATTTGTCGCGGAGGTGTTCGAGGGCGGCGACCGTGTAGATCCGCTGGGTCCGTCCCGGGTTCCCGCTGACGAATACCAATTCGCCCTCGTCGAGCGGGTCGTCGTGCCAGCCCAAGAAGTGTTCGATCTTGGCCGGCTTGCCGTCTTCGTAAACCCTCATCAGGGTCGCGTCGAGGTTGTACCGGGGGTACTCGAAATTGTCCGCGTCGCCGCCAAAGAACGCGGCGGCGGTTTCGGGGGCCCACACGAGCCGAACGTCGGTGTATTTCTTGTAGCGGTACAGGTGGTACTTCGCGCCACCGAACAACGTCACCACGTCGCTGCGGAAGCCGGTCGCGTCGAGCGATTCTTTTTCGATGGTGGCGATCACGGCATTCCGCTGCTTCACCGCGTCTTCCGGGGATGCGTCGCCGTCGACCGCCTCGGTCACCCGGTCGGTGACGTCTTCGATCGAAACCAGTTGGTTCAGTTCCAGGTCGGGGGCTTTCAACTCGTCGCCGGGGCTCGCCGCCAGGAACCCGTCGTCGATCAGGTTTCGCTCGGGGGTGCTCAGCTTATGGAGGGTGTCGCTGGCGACGTGATGGTTCGTCAGGACGAGCCCGTCGCTCGACACGAACGACCCCGACCCGCCGCTGTTGAAACGGACCGAGGCGAGTCGAAGGTGGTCGGCCCAGGCGTCGGTGGGTTCGAAGTCGTACCGCTGCCGGAGCGTCTCGCGGGGCAGGTCGTTGAACAGGTACATCCCCTCGTCGCCCCGCAACTGGGGCATCGGGGCGTGGGGGAACAACATGAGCATCACGAATGCGAAAATCGAGTGACGTTCTGTCATGGGTCAGACCTCCAAGAACAACCGCGACGGATCCTCGATCACCTCTTTGATCGTCTTCAGGAATCCGACCGCTTCTCGGCCGTCGACGATTCGGTGGTCGTAGGTCAGGGCGAGGTACATCATCGGGCGAACGACGACTTGGCCATCGACGGCGACGGGCCGGTCTTGGATCGAGTGCAGCCCGAGGATCCCACTCTGTGGCGGGTTCACGATCGGGGTGCTCAGCAGCGACCCGTAGATCCCGCCGTTGCTGATCGTGAAGGTGCCACCCATCAGATCGTCCGGTTGCAACCGGTTCTCGCTCGCTTGGCGGGCGTACTCGCCGATCGCGTGTTCGATGTCGGCGAACGAGAGGCGATCGACGTTGCGGACGATCGGCACGACGAGCCCCTTGCCGCCGCCGATCGCGATCCCGATGTCTTGGTAGTTGCGATACACCATGCTGTCGTCGCGGATCTCGGCGTTCACCGCGGGGAACCGCCGCAACGCTTCGACGGCGGCCTTGGCGAAGAACGACATGAAGCCGAGCTTCACGCCGTGTTTTGCTTGGAACGCGTCCTTGTATCGGTTCCGGATTTCCATCACCGGCTGCATGTTGACTTCGTTAAACGTCGTCAACAGCGCCGCGGTCTGTTGGGCCTCGACGAGCCGCGCCGCGATGGTCCGGCGGAGCATGCTCATCGGCTTGACTTCTTCGGCGCGGAACGACGTATCGGTCACGAGCGAAGCGGGGGCCGCGGGGCGAGACGGGGCGGTCATCGCGGAAGCCGGCGACGGTGCCGAGGCGGATCGGGCCGAGGGGGCCGCCCCTTCGGCCGGACGGTTGCGGATGAAAGCCTGGACGTCTTCTTTCAATAGCCGTCCCCCCGGTCCGGTCGCCGGGACTTGGTCGGCGCCGATCCCGTGTTCGTCGAGCAGTCGCTGGGCGGCCGGCATCACGAATCCGCCGCCGCGCGAGGACGCCGACGGGGCGGGCTTCCCCGATGCCCCCGACGGGTCGGGCGCCGATCCCCGAAAACGGTCCTCGGTCCCGCCGGGTGACGAACCGGACGATGATTGGCTTGAAGACGATGATTGGCTTGAAGACGATGGTTGGCTTGAGGAGGATGCGGGCTGTCCTTCGGAAGCCGAACGGCCTGGGGACGCGTGATCGCCTGCGGATGAGTCATCCGACGATGCCTCCCGCGATGAAGACGATGCCTCCCGCGATGAAGACGCTGCCGACGTAGACGCTCCCGTCGACGCCTTGGACGCGGGGGCGGCGGACGAGCCCGAGGCGCCCGAGTCGGCGGGCGGGTCACCCGGCCGGATCTCGCCGATCACCTCGCCGACTTCGGCGAATTCCTCTTCCGGTTTCGAGATCGATTCCAGCACGCCGGAAGCGGGGGAGGGGATTTGGACCGACGCCTTCTCGGTTTCGATCTCGACGAGGTCTTCCCCTTCGCGGACCCATTCCCCCTCCTGCTTTAACCAGCGGCCGATTTGCACTTCGGTGATCGACTCACCGACTCCGGGGACTTCGACGTTGATGTTATCGCTCACGACCGCGTTAGCTCAGAAAGTCAGGGGGCACGATGGTGGGTTGGGCCGACACAGAAAGATCAAGATACCGGGCGATCCGCCGGGTGTCACTTGGCGGGTCGCGACGATCGGGAAGGAGATCCGACAAACGGTGCGTTTTGTCCCGATCGCGTCGGGTCAAGATGGCTAACAAGGATAGGAAAGGCGGCAATCGGCTGGAGCCGGCGGCGGGGGTCGGTCGATGAACCGAAACGGAGAGATTCGAGCTTATCATCCGGAGCGTCGCCGTCATGTCCGAACCGGGAGGTGGAAACCCCATTGTGACCGCCTCGGTCGTGCTGTTGTTGGTCGGCGGGGGCTGGTATTTCTTTCGCCACTACGACGTCCGCGGGCTGGACCAGGTTTCGGTGTCACCGAAACCGGGTGCCGCGGAGTCCGCCAGCGAGGGGGGCGGGCCGGCGCAGCGGCTGACGTCGTATCGGGACCCGGTGTCGGGGTTGGTCGTCGGGGCGAAGCCGGACATCGGGCAAACGCCTGATCCGAAGGCGGACGCACGGTCGCTCGCCGACCGGCGGGGTGGCGGCCGGTTCGACAATCTTCGGATCGCCTCGTGGGCGCTCGACGGGCTCGGCCCGACCAAGTTGTCCCGCGACGCCGCGGTCACCCACATGGCGAAGGTGATCCGCCGCTTCGACATCGTCGCGTTACAGCAGGTCGGGGTCACCGAGCGGGACATCTTGCCGCGGTTCGTCGACCGGCTGAACGAAGGACGGTCGCGGTACGATTTCGTGATCGGAAGCCCGACCGGGCCGGAGGATCGCCCGGAACGGTTGGCGTTCGTGTTCGACACCGAACGGGTCGAGGTCGACCGAACCCAAACGTACGAGGTCGCCGACCCTGATAACGCGCTGACGTACGACCCGTTGGTCGCCTGGTTCCGCGCTGCCGGACCGCCGGTCGAGCAAGCGTGGACGTTCTCGCTTGTCAACGTCCGCATCGACTTGGGGCGGGCCCGCGAGGAGGTTCCCCGAATCCCGGGGCTGCTCCGTTCGGTCCGCGACGACGGTCGGGGTGAAGACGACGTGGTGTTGGCGGGTCTGTTTCAAAGTGACGCCGCGACGCTCGTCGCGACGATGGGAGGAACCCCCGTGCTGGTCGCCGTCTCCGGGCACCCCACGGACGTCCGCGGCCGGCGACAAACGAGCAACCTGCTCGTCGACCGTCACCGCACGACCGAGTTCTTGGGCCGAGGCGGTGCCGTCGATTTCCTGCGGCTCTACAACCTGGCGATCGACGAGGCCGAGGCGGTGACCACGCAGTTGCCCGTCTACGGCGAGTTCACCGCGACCGAGGTCGGTGAGTTTTGAAGGCGGTTTGATCGCCTTCGACGCGTTCCGCGGCCGTCACGGTTTCGACCTTCCCCACCTCCACCGACCACACGTGCTCCGACCAACGCTCAGGCTTGCGGGCGGACGACGACCTTCATTTGATCGGGGTCGCCGGCGTGCAGGCGGCCGAACCATTCCGGCCCGTCGGCCAACCCGATCCGCGCGGTGATCAACGGTTCGACGTCGATGATCCCGCGGGCCATCAGATCGATGCACTGGGGATATTCCCCGTTGCAGCCGCAGGTACCGTGCAGCGAAATCTCGCGGGTCACCACGGATTGCAGCGGGAGCTCGATCGTCGGGGAGACGTTCCCGACGAGCGTCACGTTGCCCCCTTTGCGAACCGACTCGATCGCGGTCTTGACGGTCGGGGTGGCGCCGACGACCTCGAACGACACGTCGGCACCGCGGCCTCCGGTCAGCCCGCGGACCGTTTCGACCGCGTCGACCTGGTCACCACGAATGACGTCGGTCGCCCCGAGTCGACGTGCGGCTTCGAGACGTTTGTCGTTCAGATCGATCGCGATGATCCGGCTCGCCCCCGCCGCCCGCGCCGCTTGCAACGTCAACAGGCCGATCATCCCGGTGCCGACGACCACCGCCGTGTCGCCGAGCGTGATCGGGGTGACGTTGGCCGCGTGGACCGCGACCGAGACCGCCTCGACCAGCGCCGCGTGCTCGAACGAAAGGCTGTCGGGAAGCCGATACACGATCCGACGGGGAACGCTGATCCGCTCGGCGAAGGCCCCATGCCGGCGGTACTCGCCGCAGGAAACCCCCAGCACCATCCGGTGGTCGCACAGGTTGGCCCGGCCGGCTCGGCAAAAGTCGCATTTGCCGCACGAGACCATCGAGTCGAACGTGACGCGGGTCCCCTCGGGAAGGTCGTCGACGTTCGCCCCGGTGGCGACGACGACGCCCGCCGCCTCGTGGCCCATCACCAACGGCGGGATCCGCCGGCCGGTGCTGCCGTCGTAGCCGTGGATGTCGCTGCCACAGATCCCACACGCCTCGACCTGAACCAGCACGTCGTCCGGCCCCACTTCGGGCTCGTCGACGTCGGTCACTTGCATCTGTTGGTATTCGGTCAGCAAAAGCGCTTTCACGGGAAATCTCTCCGGGGGGAGTGGGGTGACAGGCAGACCATTCCATCATGGCTCTTCCGCGATTTTAGTGGCTTGCGGGCTGGCGTCGGCGAGGTTTTTTCAGGGATCGCTGCGATGTCCGAATGTTGAATGAAGTATGCTGATCGATGCTAGGTGAAGCGGAGGCGGGCTCTGCTGAGGAGCAACCCGTCGAGGAATAGCC
>JAWLFY010000240.1:0-4783 GCA_041685355.1 Pirellulaceae bacterium
CTTGTCCGCGTTCGCTCGCATCCTCACTTCGGACATCGCAGCAATGCCTCCAAAACCTACGTTCTGGGCAGTTGCCACTAAAATCGCGGAACAACCTCTCTATGCAACGAATCGTTCGGCCGGGTCGCGGCGGAGGCCATGGCGAATGGCATTCCTGTACTCGCGAGTGACCGAGGCGCGCTTCCCGAAGTACTCGCCGGGACAGGGCGTTTGCTCGCAATCCCTGACAGACTCACTCCGACAACACGTGTCGCGGCGACGGCCGAAGAGGTCGAGCAGTGGGTAAGAGCGATTGTCGAACTTTGGGATAATGAAGCGCAGTACGAAGCGATGAGTGTGCATGCTCGTGAAACGGCCCCAAAATGGCATCCCGAACAGATGGTACCCAAGTACGACACATTTTTTCGTGAACTAATTCACACTGCTTGAAGCACGGCCGGGACATCACTGACCATCGCCCCCGCTGCCGCGCCGAGCCGTGAGACCGGACGGCTTGAGCTGTTTCGCTGCAGACTGAACGTGTACGGCAGAGTTCGGTAGTAATTTCCCGAGCGTTGCCAACCCCGGATCGGAATCAGACGTCTGCCGTCGCTCCGCGACTGGGGACGACCGAAGACACATGGGACCGGACGGCTTGCGCCGTGCCGCTATCGGGGGAAGTGGCTTGCCTCCTGATTCTCGTCGTACTTGGACGGCTCGAGGCCGGACAAGGGGACCGTTTCGGGGGCGGCTGATTCCCGCCGGATCGCCTCGCGGTTTGCGCGGCGGGCCATCGGCTCGGTGATCAGCCAGGTACCGACCAGCCCCACCGCGCCCGGGATCAATGAAAACGTGATGATCTCGAACAGATCCGACGCGTCGATCGTTCCTCGCCTAGGCATGATCACGAAGCGAGGCAATGACGGGACGACGACGCACCCCGCCCCGGTTAGGAATCCTGATGCGGTCGCGAGAAGTCGGATACGCATGCCATTCCAAGGAAACGCACGGTCGCGGAGGTAGAACCCGAGAAGGAACGTCAGTGGCACGACGATCGTCGCGGCGATCCCCGCGTAGAGCGCTCCGCCAACGCCTCCGAACACGACCGCCGGAAGGACCTCCATGGGAGTCGGACCGTCGGGATAGCTGAAGCTTCGGCCGATCATTGAGAACAGCATCATCCCCGCGCCAAACAGCCCGCCGCTCGACGCCACCGCGCCGATCGTGACGACGCAAACACGAATGGACGAGACCCCGCCGGTCCACTCGAGCGATGGGAACCCGGCTGCGGGTGAGGATGACGAGGGAGCATAGGGATTGATCTGCGGCATCACGCTCTCCTGCGAACCGGCCCCCCTTTTCAGGCTGGGATGCCGAAACGCTATCCTACACGCTTTCGACCAAGCGTCGCCGCGACGAGGTGGGCCCCAAACGGATGCGGGCTTTCCGAACAGACGCGGGCTCCTCCAACGGATGCGGGGCCTCGAACGCCGAGCCGAGCCCGACCCCATGACCCACGTTAGAAACCGATGACCAGCGCCAACGAGACGACGGCTTCGTACGATTCGCTGCGAACCCAATACGAAGAGTTGGCGGAGCTCGCCGGGTCGCTCGCGCACGAGATCAAGAACCCGCTGTCGATCATCCACATGAACATCGACCTGCTCAGCGAGGACTTGCAGGAGCTCGATTCCCGCGTCAGCCGGCGGTTGCTGGGCCGTGTCGACATGGTGCGAGAACAATGTGACCGGATGGAGGCGTTGCTGCGCGACTTCCTGCGTTACACACGACTCCGTGACATCGACCTCGTTTCCGGTAGCCTCAACGAACAGGTCGAGACCGTGCTTCGGGCGTACCAGCCCCAGGCGGACGCGAGCCAGATCGACATCGAAAAGTATCTCGACAACGACCTGCCGGCGATCCTGCTGCACAGCGACTCGCTTCAGTCCGCGTTGATGAACTTGGTCAAGAACGCGCTCGAGGCGATGGGTCCGGGGGGCGAATTGTGGGCCCGCACGTATCCGACCCGTGGCGGCGTCGCGCTCGACCTGATCGACAGCGGTTCCGGGGTCGACGACAACACGGTGCTGCACATGTTCGAACCGTTTTACAGCACCAAAGAAGGGGGCTCGGGGCTGGGGCTGCCGACGGCACGAAAGATCATCGAGGCCCACGGCGGCCGCATCAGCGTGCAAAGCGAGCTCGGCCGCGGCACCAAGTTCACCCTGGAGTTTCCTGTCCCGCCCCGGCTGGGGTGATCGCGGTGGGCCGCTCGCCCTCCTCCAATTCCATCTTCAGGGCGATGAAGTTCATCAAATCCTTCAGCGTCACCATGCCGCGGAGCTGTCCGTCGTCGACGACCATCATCCGCGAACTGCCGTCCTGGTTCATCTTCGCCATCGCGTCGATCGCGTCGGTTTGTGAGTCGATCGTGTTCCCCTCGCCGCACGCTTCGACCAAATCGCCGACCGTCCGCTGCGACCACTCCTCCCGAGGCACCTCCTTAACCCCGCGGATCGTGACACACCCTTTCAGCTGGCCGTCGTCGACGACCGGATAGAGCTTGTGGTGGTGCTGATAAATGAAGTCGTCAACGAACTGCTCGACCGACAACCCCGGCGGTACCGTCCGTAGCTCCCGTTGCATCAAGCGGGCGACCGGCTCGCCCTCCAAGGCCCGCCGGACCAAGACCTGTTGATACGACATCTGCGCCGCGCCACGGAGGAACAGCCCGATCAGGCACTGCCACATCCCGCCGACGAAGTTCCCCCCGACGATGCTCAAGATCCCCAGCAGGATCAGGAACACCCCGAAACCGGAACCGATCGCGGCCGTGATCTGGGTCGCTTGACGCAGACTCCCCTTCACCGCCCACAGGATCGAACGCAACACCCGTCCGCCGTCGAGCGGGAACGCCGGGATCAGGTTGAACCCGACGACGACGGCGTTGATCAGCCCCAAGTACCAGATGACCGCTGCCACCGGGACCGGCAACCAGGAGCCCGACGCGAGGCTCGCCCCGTAGAACGCGATCGCCAACACGACGCTCACGACCGGACCCGCGATCGCCACCCAAAACTCCGCCTTCGCGCTCGGCGGTTCGCTACTCATTTCGGCCACCCCGCCAAAAATAAACAGCGTGATCCCCTTCATCTCGACCCCGAACCGCTGTGCCACGACGGAGTGCCCCAGTTCGTGGAGCAAGATCGACGCGAACAGGCCGAGCGCCCCGGCGACCCCCATCCACCAATACGCGGTATTGCTCAGGTCCGGGTACATCGACGGGAACAGTGATGTCGCCAGAGACCACGTGATCAAGATCGCGATCAGGAACCAACTCAGGTCGATATAAATGTTGAAGCCTAACAAGCGACAGATTCGGAATCGTCGGGTCAGCATCGGTTCTCCGTTGTGTGTGGGGTCATTCTCGAAGTCGAGCTCTTAGTCTATCGGAAATGTCAGAGTACCCGATCCGGCCGCTGCGACGACGCGACATCCCTGCGGCCCAGTCGATCCGTCGGTCGGCGGGCTGGAACCAGACCGACGCGGATTGGATCCGGCTGATCGACTTGTATCCCGACGGTTGTTTCGCGATCGATCTGGAAGGCGTCTTGGCGGCGACGGCAACGATCACGGTGCACGGCGGCTCGCTTGCCTGGATCGGGATGGTGCTTGTCCGCCCGGAATACCGTCGACGCGGCTTGGCGACCTGTCTGCTCCGACACTGTCTCGATCACGTCGCCCGAGACCCGGTGATCGAATGTGTCAAGCTCGACGCCACCCCCGACGGCGAGCGGGTCTACGCGAAGCTCGGGTTCCGCCGCGAAGCGACGCTCTTTCGTTGGCGGGGCAAGATGGCGGACCCGTCGAAAAGCCACAACGCGAGCTCGCGTGAGACCGATGTGAACACAGGCCGGCGCGTCCGTTCACAAGACAGCCCGTGGACATCGATCGACCGAGCCGCGTTCGGCGCCGACCGCGCGCCGCTGCTGCAACGATTGGCGACGGACAGCTTGAAGACGGTCGTTACCGACGAACCTTGTCGCGACGTCGAGGCCCCCGAGGCCGCTGAGAAATCGATCAACGGGTTCGGGATGCTCCGCGAAGGAGCCGTGGCCCGTTACCTCGGCCCTGTCGTTGCCCGTCATGAGACGACCGGCCGGCGGATCGTCAACGGGCTGATCGGACGCGAAATGAACGGACGGGAACTGATCGGAGATGGCGAATCGAGTCCGGGACCCGCGGAAAGCGACATGCCGGCCGAAGTCTCGGTGTTTTGGGACATCCCGGAATGCAACCGCGCCGCGGAGCGGGTCGCGGAGGCGTTAGGGTTCGTCCGCGACCGCAGGTTACTTCGAATGTGGTCCGGCCGCACGCACGTTCGCGGCGACTTGGCGATGCAGTGGGCGATCGCCGGACCGGAAACGGGCTAGCAGTGCCGCGGAACCGAAAAACCTGCCGGTCAGCGATCGAGCAAGCCTTGAAGACGTGTCTCGATCTCCTCGACGGTGCCCGGTCGGTAGCCTTCCCAAACGCCGGCGATGTTGCCTTGCCTGTCGATCAAAACCGACGTCGGATAGTAGAGCGAAGGTTGATCGAGCCGTTCGGCGGTGCTCCGTCGCGTCAAACCACGCGGATCGGCAAAGGCGGGGCTTTCGATCCCGCTGCGGCGAAAGTATCCGGCCGTCTCGGCCCACAAGTTGTCGAACGTGTCGGGTTGTCCTTCACATGTCACCGGCAAGAATCGGAACGCTTCGGAATCGGCGTATCGCGACGCCATCTCGACCAAGTGCGGATATTCTTG
>JAWLFY010000095.1:0-19368 GCA_041685355.1 Pirellulaceae bacterium
CATTACCTGTCGATGGTAAAGCTTGCTATGATCGGGCGTTATCTTCGCGCGATCGCACCGGCAGGATCCCAAGTATGAGGGTTTTCTGACAGAGCCTAGGTGAAGCGGAGGCGGGCTCTGCTGAGGAGCAACCCGTCGAGGAATAGCCTGGTCTGCGATGCGCCGAAGGTGCTTCGCGTCCTCCGTCGGTGTTTGCCGGCGGAGGACTCTCTCGAGCTTGTCCGCGTTCGCTCGCATCCTCACTTCGGACATCGCAGCAATGCCTCCAAAACCTACGTTCTGGGCAGTTGCCACTAAAATCGCGGAACAACCTTGAGAGAGAGCAAGTAGAGAAGAAGAGAAAGCCCCGGAACGGCATACGGTGCCGAACGGCAAACGGTGCCACCGGCAAACGGTGCCACCCGCCATCCGTTTATCGGTGGGTGGCACCGAATCAGGTTCGTGGGTGGCACCAAATCAATGCATGGGTGGCACCGAATCACGGTGGGTGGCACCGAATCACGGCACCAAATCACGCAGGACGTCTAACGATTCGTGCTGGAGGCCAGATCGTAGATGCCGGGGGTCGCGCCACGCGGCGCTAGCAACGCAGAAACATCAATGCCCACCGCCCGCGAAATCGGATGGTCGAACAGAGTTCCGTCAATGTCGATCGCCTCGGTCCCGTGCCCGGGTCGATCGTCGCTGATCCCCTGTCGAGGCAACCCGTCTGTCGCAAAGGCACTACAAAATGTGATACATGCAAAGCAAACGAGAATTGTGCACAAACGGCGCATGGTTGACTCCTTGGGACGGGAAAAATGGGAGCGAGGGGATTACAAATCTAGGGAGTTTTGAAACAGTCGAGTAGAGGAGGGGGGCGGCAGGGATTAGGCGGAAACTCGGTTGCCGTTCCACCAGGAACCGTCTCGGTTGACTCGGTCGTCGGGAAGGGCGTTGAAGAGTTCGGCGCTGTCTTCGTCGAGCCATTCGCCGCGTGCCGATTCCGCGGCGACTTCGTCGTCGTCGATCCGGCCGTCGGCGGGCTCCCGTTCGTACCACGCCCAGCCGATCGCGGGCTGGGGGCGAGCCGGTTGGACTCGCTGGGGCTTGGGGCGTTTGGGGGCGGGGCGTCGACGAGGGATCGGGGGTGACGGCTTCGGTTCGGGCGTCGGTTCAGGTTTCGGTTCGGGCGCCGGGCCGGGTTCGGGGATCACCACGACCGGCTCGGGGGTTCGGCGGGTGAGCTTCCGGCGGACGTACTTGATCGGCCGCGGTGTCGGGGTTTCCGCTGCCGCCGGTTCGACGGTTTCCTCGTCCTCGACTTCCGGCTCGGCGAGTTCTGGCTCGGGTACCGTCGTTTCGCGCTCCGTCGTTTCGCGCTCCGTCGTTTCGCGCTCCGTCGTTTCGAGTTCGGGGATTTCGGGGTCGGGGATTTCGGGTTCGGGGATCGGTACCTCGATCGCGGGCGGTTCCATCGGGAGGGCGCGTCCGGGTTGGCCTTGATCGGGGAGTGCGCGGACTTCGACGCCGATCTCTTGGAAGATGTCGACGATGTGATCGTGGCAGGTGAACATCATCACCTGGTGTCCCAGTTCGGCGAAGGTTTTCAGGGTCGCGGCGGCGTGGGTGGCGCGTTGGCGATCGAAGTTGACGAGGACGTCGTCGAGGACCAGCGGGAGCATGACGCCGCGGCGGGCGTAGGCGGAGGCGAGGGCGAGCCGGAGCGCGATGAAGACGGCTTCGCCGGTGCCGCGGCTGAGCACGTCGAGCGGCAGTGAGTCCCCGCCTGCGTCGTCGATCTTGAGCTTGTTCGTCCCGAGCGGAGTCCAGATTCGGGTGTACTTGCCGTCGGTGAGTTGGTTCAGAAACGAGGAGGCTTCGCGGAGCGTTTCGGGTTGGCGTTCCCGTTCGAACGTGCCGCAGACATCTTCGAGCAGACAGCTGGCCATGCCGAGGGTTTGCCAACGGCGGGCGAGGTTATCGATTTGTCGGCGGACGCATTCGAGTTCGAGTCGGGCGTCGGCGAGCCGGCCGTCGTCGGCGAGTTGTTTCATCTCTTGGGCGAGCTCGCCCTGTTCGGTCCGCAGGGTGGCGACGCGTGCTTCGGTTTCGCCGATCCGGGTGGTGAGCGATTCCCATCGCTTTTCGAGATCGCTGGCGGTGGCGTCAGCGATCTCGCGGGCAACGGCGTCGTACTCGACGTGATGTCCGATCATCGAGCGGACTTGGCGATCGAGTTCGGCGTGGCGGGTCCGCATTTCGGCGAGCGACGCTTTGGTATCGACGAGCGCGTAGAACTGTTCGGCCGTGGCGACGCCGCACTTGGCCCACAGCGCGCGGCATTGTTGTTCGGCCCGCTCGATCGCACGGACGTGGGAGGATTGGTGCCGTTTGAGTTGTTGGTCCTGTTCCTTCAGCTCGCGTCGGCGTTTGATCCAGTGTTGTTGTCGCGAGAGTTCTTCGTGCAGGTGGTTCAGCTGGTCGAGCGGCCCGGTGCGGGGACGCGCGCGGTCGGACGCGGAATCGGACTTTGCCGCGCCGTCCCGGTCGTTCGCGGCTCCGTCCCGGTCGTTCGCGGCTCCGGCCTGTTCGTTGAGCTCGAGCGCTTCCAGGTAGAGCGTTTCGATCCGTTTGGCGATCGTTTTTCGTTCGCGGCGTCGTTGGTCGCGTTCGTCGCGGAGGTCGGTCAGCCGCCGCATATCGGCTTGCAGCGTTTCGTAGCCGTCGCCGAGTTCGCGGACGCTGGAGGGCGACATCGACTCGCTGAGCCCGAGGTGGGCGAGCGCTTCGGACCAACCCCGTCGCGCGGCCTTGAGGCCGTCGGCGGCGCGGGAGGCGCGTTGGCGGGCGGCCTGGTACGACTGGGTCGCGGCTTGGTGTTGGTGATAGACCGGCAGCGCCGCCTCGAGTTCGGCGAGCAGCTTTTCCGAGTCGCGGAGCCGCTGTTCGAGGGTTTGGCTGCTCGCCGGGAGCGACGATTCGATCTCGTCGCGATCCGACTCGAGTTCACGGAGTTGACGGCGGACGGAGTCGATTTGGCGTTCGCAGTCGTCGAGGTCGGCCGAGGTCGAACGGTGTCCCCGTTCGCGGCTGAGGTAGTAAACCAGCAGCGCCATCGCGCCGAAGATCACGCACAACATCCCTTGGGTCGGGTCGTTGTTCTCGCCGATGAAGGTTTCGATCCCGAACAGGTGAAACGTGCCGTACAGGACGAGGCCGCCGCCGAAGATGAAGGGGATCCCCAGCATCGGCAGCCGGTCCATCGGCAACACCTTGTCGGTGGCGAGGTCGACCGATTCCTGTTCCAGGTCGCGGTAGTGCCGTTTGAGCTTTTCGAGGTGTTCGCCGAGTTGGATCCGTTGGCGGAGCGTCGCGATCAGTTTGTTCTCTTCGCGGATCGCTTGTTGCAGGTTGGTCGCGCGGACCCGTTCGAGCGTGCCGCGGATTTCGTGTTCGAGTTTGTCGGCTTTCTGTTTGTATTCGGCGGCGGCGGTGCGGGACTGTTTCAGCAGGAACAGCTGTTCCTTGACCCGTTTGGCCGGTTCGGCGAGGGAGGCGAGGCTGCCGCGTGAGAGTTCGGGCAATCGGGCGGGGTCGCCGTCGGCGAGGGCCTCGCGGTCTTGTTCGTCGAGCCCGACCCGCTGGGCGTCGGCGTCGAGTTGTTTGAGCGTCTTGTCGATTTGTTGATCGAGCCGGCCGATCTGTTCCTCGAGGGCTTCGACCCAGGTCGCCTGTTCGGTGGCGGCTTCGATCCGTCCCTTGAGGTCGAGCAGGCGTCGGCTAAGGGGAAGCCGGTCGGCGGATTCGCGGATCTCGCGGCGTTTCTGTTTGATCTCCTCGAGCTTTTTGGTTCGCTCCTCGATCAGCGCTTCGATCTGGACGAGTTGATTCGGGGCATCGTCCGGGAGTTCGGATTGGGTTTCGGTTTGTGCGATTTCGCGGGTGAGCGAGTCGCGTTTGGTCCACGTCTCGAAGACGTTGGTCGCGGCCTCCACGCAGCGTGCTTCGCGTTCCCAGCACTCGACGCGCTGGCCGAGTTGTTCGATCTCTTGTTGGCGGGTTCGTCGGAGGGTGGCGAGTTCGCCCCACCGCCGACCGAGGCGGGTGAGGGTTTCGATCTCGTCGCGGAGCCGATCCCGTTTGGCGAGCAGTCGCGACAGCTTGCAGGTCTCGGCGTCGTCCTCGGCGGCGGCGCGCCCGATGAGGTCTTGGCGGCCGAGCCGGAGCGACCGCATCACGTCGACGAGCGAGACGCGATCGAGCCCGCTGGAGAGTTTGTACAACTCGTCGGCGGCGGCGGTATCGTCGAGGGTGCTCAGTTCTTGCAGTTCGCGGATGCCGATCGCGAACACGTTGGTGAAGATCGGCTCGTCGATTTGTCCGAGCAGGGTCGTCAGCCGGTGTTCGCCTTGGACCAAGCCGTCTTGGCCGGTGACCGAGAGCCGTCCGGCGGCGTTGCCGTCGGTGAGTTGGCTGTGTCGACGGATCTCGTAACCGCCGCCGGGGCCGGTGACGCGGATCGCGCCGCCGGGGGAGCCGCCGTAGACGGGAGGCAGGTAGCGCTGGCGGCGCGACTCGGTGAACCCGTAGAACATCGCGCGGAGGAATTGCATCAGCGTCGTCTTGCCCGCCTCGTTGGGGCCGTAGAACAACGTCATCCCTTCGGGCATCGAATCGACCGAGAGTCCGGACCAGACTCCGAACCCGTCGATCTGGATGTCTTTGACTTTCATGATTGGTTCACCAGGTTTGGCTTCCCGCCGCGAAGCAATTCGACACCGAGCAGGGTGGCTTGATCGAGCAATTCGACCCGCGTCGACGCGGGCGGGTCGGCGAGCAAGGTCGATGACGTGGAGGGGAGCCCGCCGGGCTCGCCGATCGGTTGTTCCTCGGTCCACGGCAACAGGTTCAGATCGCGTCCGTCCGTTTTGCGATGTTTTTCGGCGGCCCGCAGGAAGTCGCCGAGGATCGTGTCTTCTTCACGCCACGATTCCGGGTATTTTCGCGGCGGGCGGATCGCCAGGTCGACGGTCCAAGCGGCGGGGGTCCCGTGGCCGAAATCGCGGCGGAGGGAACGCAGCAGTTCGTCGGCGTCCCCGACGCGGTGGAGCGAATCGCCGTCGGAGACCGCGACGTCCCAGCCGATCAGCAGGTGCCGTGCGCCGTGCTCGTGTTGCAGCCGCGCGACCCGTTCGCCGAGCAGGCTCCGCAGGTTGCCGACTTGGCCGATTTCGGCGGCATCGATCGTGACCGGGCAGTACCGGAACGAATCACATTCGACCGCGTGGACGCGGGCGTTGCGTTCGGCGTCGACGTCGACGACCGTGTAGCCGTGCGGCCCCGGTTCTTCGAGCGATCGGGCTTGGGGGGACCCGGCGTAGACGGCGTAGGCTTCGGGGTCATCGGCGAGTTCGCGGCGGTTGTGTTCGCCGCCGAGTGCCCAGTACTGAAAACGACTTTCCGCGAGGGCCTTCGGGTCGGTGGCCCCGTAACCGACGGCGACCGTGTACTGGTCCGTTTCGTCGATGTGGAAGCTGGGGACGTGAAGGGTGCCGCGTCCTTCGCAGCTGCGGCCGGCGACGACACAGATCGTGCGGCCGGCGCGTTCGACGGGGACCGACACGACGCGGTTTTTCGGGAACAGCGTGACGTTGGGCGGAAGCGGGACCGCTTCGGGCCAGCGTTGCGGGTCGTCGACGGCGCCGGCGGCCCAGAAGACCGGTTTGCCCTTCGCGGCGAGTTGTTCGAAGCCGTCGAGCAGCAGCGACATGCCGTGGGGCCCGGCCGCCATCGGGCTGAGCAGGTCGCCGCTGAGTAGCAGGAAATCGACATTTTCGGCGACGGCGGCGTCGAAGACCGCCTTGGCCGCTCGCCGCGGGGCCGTCGCCATCGCCTCCTTGAGGTGCGGCGGCAGCAAGTCGAGATCGCCAAGCGGGACCTCCAAGTGGAAGTCGCTGGCATGAATAAATCGGAATGACTCGCCCGGCATCGGTTCCCTCCCCGCGGTGAGCCGAACGCGGACGGAATCCCTCGCGGCGGCCACCTCGTGTGACCCGTCATGCCGCCAGGCAAACCGCGCTCGGCTGAGTTAACTGCGGAGTTTAACGAAAATCGGGATTTCGGGCCAAGCCAATTCTGTGTCCCCCCTCCGGGGCCGGTTTGACGGAATCGGTTGCACCCGGTTTGCTGCGGGGAGGAGATCATGATTGGTGATCTCGTTTGCCGGGGACAACCAGACGTCGGGCCGCGACGTAGAAGATTGTCGTCCGTTTTCTCGACCTCCGAATGGAAGCCGATGCATCCCACTCACCGTAGCCGCCGAGGCGTGTTGGCCGTCGCCACGTGCATCGCGATCGTCGCCCTTTTTTGGAGCGGATGGCGGGGGCTCGATCGATGGTGGCGTTCCTCCGAATCTGAGGTCGCGGCAGCGGCGTTCGAATATTTGGAGGGGATTCGGGAGGCCCAGCAGCTGTATTTCGCCCAAACCGGTCGGTACGCCGCGAGCGTCGATCGGCTCGACGTGCGGATGCCCCCCCCGGTCCGATTTTCGGTCGCGATGACCCGCCACGAAGCCGGAGCGGGAGAAAAGGAGGGGTGGTCGATGACGCTCATCCGGGCCCGGTCACCGCTGAGCAATTACCGTTACCGGGTCACTTACAGCGAAAGCGGTTTCGAGGCGTCCCGGAGCACGATCGACCCTGCGCTTTCGCCTGCGGGGATCGAGTTACGTCTCGCCTCGTCGCGTTCCGGGGACCCAAAGTGAAGGGGTCCGGCGGGCGGTGCCGGCGTCACGGGTGTCTCGACGACGTGCTTTGATGCGGACGTAAGGGGCGATGAATCGGGCCCGTCCGGCGAACGAGTCGGCCGCGGCGTCCGGTTTCGCGTGAACCGGTTCGACCAAATCTTCGACGACGAACCCGGCACGGCAAATTCCGCCGACGATTTGTTCCCAGCGGTGGAGGAACTCGACCGCCCCGGGCTCTCGAAGGCGAGCGGACACCGCACCCCCCACCGAAGGCGGCGGGACGGGCCGATCCCGGTAATAGGCGTGTTGGAGCTCGTAGCGTCCGTCACGGTTGGGGGTGTACGACGCCTGCAGGCTGGTCGGGGTTTTGTGTTGGCTGATGTAGAGACCTGACGGGCGGAGGACCCGCGCGACTTCGGCAAACAGGGTGCGGAGCTCCGGGAGGTAGCAGGAGCTGACCGGTTGGACCACGACGTCGAACTCTCCGTCGCGGAACATCGACAATTCGTCCATCGACGTATTCACCAAACGGACCGGATCGCCGCGTTCGGCAGCCACTTGGCGGTCGAGTTCCAACATCGCGGGGGAGAGATCGACGACGGTGACGACGGCCCCGGCGGCTGCGTAAACCGAGCTCTGACGTCCTCCGCCGGCGGCGAGACAGAGGAGATGGCGTCCGCGGATGTCGCCATCGAGCCAGCCAGCCGGGTCGACCGTGGCGAGCGGGTCGCGAAGGTCGTCGTCGGCGGCGGGCCGACACAGCGGGGCCCGATCCCGGGCCATCCGGTCGTACGCCCGCCCGTTGGTCCGCAATATTTCGTCCCGGTCCATCATTTCGTCCCGGTCCATCATTTCGTCCCGGCCCATCATTTCGTCCCGGTCCATCATTTCGTCCCGGTCCATCGTGCAATCCTCGTCGGAGGGGGTCATTCGTCGGGAACTTTCGGCGACCACCCCGCGTCCGACCGATACCGAAAGCAACGGAAGCTTTCCGATCCGGTTATGATGCCCGCCATCCGTCGTGCCGAGTTTAGTTGGCGATCCGGTGGCACCACGAGACGTTGATCCATGTCTGCGCCGAACGAATCCCTCGACCAATTGCTCAGCGGCTATCTGGATGATGCCCTGAGTGACGCCCAACGACGACGCGTCGAAGATCGGTTAAGAACCGATCCCGAGGCGGCGAGCGAGCTGGAATCGCTCCGCTCGCTCCGAGCGACGCTAAGGTCGTTGTCCGAACAAGACGCCCCGCGTTCGCTCGGCCCCGAGTTCGCCGAGCGGGTCATCGAGTCGGCGGTGGCGCGGGCCCGCGTCGAGGGGCTCGCGGAAGACCACCCGCTGGTGCGGTTATCCGAACGGCCGACGGGCGTGGCACCCGGTTCACCCCGAGTCACTCCTCGCCGGGTGATGTTGACCATCGCCGCGGTCGCCGCGTCGATTCTGGTCGCGTTTTTCTCGTTTCAGATTCTCGACGACGGGTCGAGAGATCAGATCGTCGCCGACGCGGACCCGATTCATGGCGAGAATCGTGAGCCGCGCGAGGGCGACGACGCGGGGCAGGGGACTGCGGTCCGGGACGTCGAGTCCGACCGAACCGATGGGCTCGCCGATTCGGACCGGAACCGGCCTCAGGACGGCTCCGATCGGTTCGCCGGCGAAAACCCAGGCACCGATAACGCACTGCCGAACAACGCACTGCCGGATACGGAGATGTCCCCGGGCGACAGGGAGATGTCCCCGGGTGACAGGGAATCGGCCAGTCGCCCGATGATCGCCGACTCGAGTCCGGGGAGCGACTCGAGTCCGGGATCCGATGCGGTCCCGAGGTCCCGCCGCGGCGATGACTTCTCCAATGGTGGGGACGACGTCTTACCGGGTGGGACCCAGGCGATCTTGGTTCTTGATGTCCGCCGCACCGAAACGGGCCAGGCGTCGCTCGCGGTCCGGCGCGCGATCGAACAGGCCGGGCTCGAACAGGCCGGGCTCGGGCAGGCCGGGCTCGGGCAGGCCGGGCGTGGCCGGACGGACGAAGAGACGGTCGGCGCGGTCACCGATGCGGTTTCGCCGGAAGGCGAATTCGACGGGACCGTGCTGTATTTGGAGGCGCCGGCGAAACAGCTCGACCGGTTCGTGATGGGATTGGTCAATGACGAGCGCGGGATCGCGACGGTCGGATGGAACGTCGTGTTCGACGTTCCGGTGCTTCGCGCGGTGGACTCGATCCGCCAAGTCGATCCGACGTCGATCCGTCACGACTCGGGGCACTGGGTCGCTGTTCGTGACCGGGAGAGGTTACAGGCGATCACCGGGCCGCTCGATCGACAGGCGTTCTTGCCGGTCACGGGCGAGGACCGACCGCCGCTGGGCGGTCTCGGGACCGGGGCGACCGCCGACGACAGCGAAGGGGACGACATCGTCACGTCGCTTCTGCTGCTGGTCCGCTAAGGCCCGCGTCAGGTTATGATCTCCCTACGGCGTTGGTTGGCGTCTACCCGCTGCTGCCATGTTTGCGAAGGCTGGAACCCGACCTCGACACGTTGCTCTCGCTCGCCGATCGACGTGTCGGCCGTCTCCAGGAGGCATCCGCGTGTCGAACGTAGAATTCTGGGCCGAATCGCACCGCACCTACCTGCACTTGTTGGGCACGGCCCAGCTCGATCGGCGACTGATCGATCGGGTCGATTTGTCGGGTGTGCTGCAAACGACGATGCTGGAGGCTTACCAACAGGAAGGTCGGGCCCCGGGAGATACGGACCAGCAGCGGATCTGGCTGCGGCGGATCTTCATGAACAACCTGCTCGACGCACTTCGCAAGCTGCGGACACAGAAACGGGATGTCCGCTCGGAGGTGCCGATCGAGCGTTCGGCGGAGCACTCCGCGTCACGGGTACAGGCTTGGCTTTGGGCCGAGGAATCAACCCCGAGCGTGCAAGCGATGCGGAAAGAGCGGGTCGACATGCTGTTGCAGGCGATCTCGCGGTTGCCGGGGGGTCAACAAGAGGCGATCCGTCTGCACCACCTGCAGAGCCTCCCGTTGGAGGAGGTTTCCCGGCGGATGGACCGGCCGAAGGGAGCCGTCGCGGCACTGATCTATCGCGGCATGCAGTCGTTGCGGGCCAGCGACGCGTTGAGCGATTGAGATTCGGGGCGGAACGATTTTTCCGGTGACGGGACGTCATCCGACGGTTCCCCGTCACGCTTGGGCAAGGAGAGAATCGTTAACCCCCGCGGTGTCATCATGCCGCGTCCGCCAAGCCGCTCCAACCGATGAGGAGATTCCGATGCCTTCGAAGCACCGTTCTCGACTTTCCACCCTCGCGCTCGTTCTGGTCTGGGTCGGCTCCGGTGTCGGGATCGGCTCCGGTGTCGGGATCGGCCCCGGTGTCGGGACCGGCTCGGTGAGTCGGGCTGACGAGCCGGACCCTGAACGCCCGGCGGCGGCGACTGAGCGTCCGGCGGCATGGACCAAGGCGGACGCGATCGAACGTTACCAGCTGTCGCCCCACGACCCGTACCTGCAGTTCGTGGTCACCCAGATGTGCCTCCGCGAAGGGAACGCGGACGAGGTCGGGCGGTACCTATCACGCGCGGCGGGCCGGCGTCAGGTCGCGGCCGAGCGGAACCGCCAGATCAATCTGTACAGCATTTTCAGCGGTTCGTTGGCGATCCAGGAAACGTTGCAACTTGACACGATGCTCGACCGCAACGGGAACGAGACGCCGAGCGGGGGGGCGGACCGGGGAACGGTCGCGGTGTCGGAACTCGCCGGGCCGCGAGTCGACAGTCATCCGTGGTCGGAGATGCTCGCTGGTCACAGTCCGTCCGTTTCGCGACTCGCCGATTGTGTCCCGGCCGACCAGCTGTTCGTCCGTTTCGGTTCGGTAGGCCAGCTCTTGGAGGCTCGCGACCGGATCGAACCGCTTGCCGGATACGTGACGACTCACTCGCGAGGGGCCGCGTACCACGGCGACGTGATCGACCGACTGCAGACGCAACTCGGGCTCGAGACGCACGACGCGCTGCGGCCGATCTACGACCGCGGCGTTTCGGAGATCGCGATCACGGCGAGCGACTTGTACTTTCGCGAGGGGACGGACACGACGGTGATCATGCGGTTGCGTGAACCGGATCTCGTGCGTCGGATATTTGATCAATCGCTTGCGGCGGCGACGAGCGGGCGACCCGACGCGACTTCGGAGGAAGCGAACTACGGCGGCGTCGTGATCCGGCACGTACAGACCGCCGACGGGAAGCTCGATTGCTTTGCCGCGAACCCGACCGACGACCTCCATGTGCGTGGGAACTCGGTGGTCGGCGTGCGACGGGTCATCGACACGATCCTGAAACGGCCGCACGGGGGCGAGGAGATCGTCCCGCTCGGACAAACCGACGAGTTCCGATACATCCGGACGCTGTACCCGCTCGATTCGGAACTGGAGGACGGACTGGTCTATCTCTCGGACCCGCTGGTGCGTCATCTGATCGGGGCCGAATCGAAGCTGACTCAGCGGGACCGTTTGGTTTGTGGCGCGAACCTGCGGATGCTCGGTTACGCGTCGCTGTTGAATCGGACGCAAACGGGAGCGGCACCGGATTCGATCGTGGGGCTCGCCCGTTCCGGTTGGCTGGGCAGCGAATCGCACCCGGTCGAGCTGACCTGTCCGTGCGGCGGGGTGTACACGCTGGACGATCACGGCATCACCGCCGCCTGTTCGCATCACGGCCGTCACGGGGCGATGGTGTCGTGCCGCGAGATCCCGATCAGGTCGGTGAGCGAGCGAGAGGCGGGGGAGTACCGAGCGTTCGTCGAAAACTACAGCCAATACTGGCGGACGTTCTTTGACCCGATCGCGATCCGGATGCGTTTGACGCCGAAGGAGACCCGTTTCGAGACGGTGATCCTGCCGCTGATCGACAACTCGGTGTACCAAGGGTTGGCGTCGGTGCTTGGCGGAGAACCGGAGTCGCTTGACGAGTTGCCCGTCGCGAAGCGGAACATTTTCACCGTCGCCGCGCGACTCGACAAGGAGATTTTGATGCGACGCTTCGGCTTTCCGTCCGCGAAGGGCGAGACGGCGGACGGTCTTTCGGATGCGACATCGAACGCCGCGTCACGGATCGAGCGACAAAGGATAACGGAGCAATCGCTTCGCTCGATTGGGCTGGCGATGCACAATTACCACAGCGCGTTCAACGTGCTGCCGGCACGCGGCGAGTCAAACGCAAGTGGTCGGACGGAAACTCCCGACGCCGCGAGGCGCGGTTCGCCAGGGCCCCTGATCAACGACGCGTTAAGTTGGCGGGTGCGGTTGCTGCCGTTTCTCGGGGAGCAACAGCTTTATCAGCGGTTCCGACTCGACGAACCGTGGGACAGCGAACACAACCGAGCGTTGATCTCGGAGATGCCGGCCGTCTACGCGACCGCGGCACCGGAAGGGAAAGGCGAGGGGAAGACACGGTTCGTGTTGCCATGGAATCGACTCTCGATGCATGCCGATGCGCGAAAGGGAACCCGTTTTCGCGACGTCATCGACGGATTGTCCAACACGATCATGGCGGTCGTCGCCAACGAGGATCGGTCGGTCGTGTGGACACGGCCTGAGGATCTGGAGATCGACCTGGAGTCACCGCGGCGGGGCTGGTTCGACGACGAGTCACCGACGACGAGCGCGGTGCTCGGCGACGGCAGTGTGGTGAGAGTTGAGGCAAGCAATTCGGACGAAGTGATCCGTGCGGTGATTACTCGCGGGGGGGGCGAGTCGGTGAATCCCCAATGGACGCCTGCCAACGGCCCGGCGTTCGTGAACACGTCACGACGAAACCGTTCCGGGTGGATCTCGTCGGAGCCGATCATCAAGGAACTTGAGATGGAGACGTTCTTGCGAGAGGGGATCGGGAATCAGATCGCGTTTCATGTCTGTGACTCCGACCCGCCGATCGACCTGAGTGTCACGCGGCTGTTCGGGATGTTGATGAGCGCCGGTCAAAACCGAGGCGGCATGCGAACCGAGTTTGGGATGATCGCGATGCTTGCCAGCTCGCTCAACACGCCGGTCTATCTTTCGGTCCCGGTGCGGGATGCCGCGGTGGTCGATTCGACGTTGGAGAAGCTTGACGCGTTCCTCGTCCGCATGTCGAAGGATCCGAGGTCAAGGTTCGGGCCATCGTCGGGGCTGTTCGGATTTAACCACGAGGTGTACGTCCATGGCGACGCCGATCGCACGGGCGACGTGTCCGACGACACCGCCGAGATTCGTACGCACGCGTTTCAGGTCGGGCCGCTGACGTGGCGATTTTCTTGGGCCCGCATCGGCAACGGGCTGTATCTCGCCAGCAAGCCGTTCGTCCTGGAGGACCTCCGCCGGGTAACCGAGGGGGACTCGGTCGGGGCAAACGCGAACGAAGCGGCTGCCGCGAACGAAGCGGCTTCCGCGAACGAAGCGGCTTCCGAGACCGACGGGGCGGGGAAAGCCCACGGGATGGTCCGGGTACGTCCGGAGCATTGGGAACGGGTGTTGCCGCACATGGAGATCGGTTGGTCGGAATCGGAGCGGCGGAGTTGCCAGCGGCAGTTGAGTTTTCTGGCGGCGACAGCGCGGGCGATGACGGCTGCGCGAGGGGAACCGTCGGGCGACGGGGAGCTGCCGCGAATCCGCGAATTGACGCGTCGCGTCTACGGTGTCGCCCCACGTTGCGTCGGGGGCGGACGATACGTCGTGGACGAATCGGGGACCGACGTCTGCTGTACCGCGCACGGTTGCGTCGACCGCCCACGCCAACCGACGGGAGGGGAGGGGAGTGTGGCATCGTACGCCGAATCGCTGAGCGACGTCCGACTGGAGATGACGTTTACGCCAGAGGGTTTGCACACGGTCGTCACGGTCGCGGAAAAATGACGCTTGGGAGGATCGGTTCGGCGGGTATGCTTGTCCTCCGAACAGCCTTGGGACCCGCGTGACGTGAGCCCCCGCATGGGACGACCCGACGACCCGCCTTTCGAAAGCGATCCCGACTTCGAACGCGGGTCCAGGTTTGAGCGCGCGCCCGACCTCGAGTGTGCGCCCGACTTCGAGTGTGCGCCCGACCTCGAGTGTGCGCCCGACCTCGAGAGCGACGCCGACCTGCAGGCTTTGTTGGCGGAGGTGTTGGACGCGATCGACCGCGGCGAGTCGATCGACGGCGAGCGGCTTCGACGCGAACAACCGCGATACGCCGGGGCGATCCTGGCATTCCTGGAGACTTCGGGGAAGCTCCGGTCGTTGTTCCGGGCCTCGCTCGATGACACGTCCCCCACGGCGGATCCGCTCACGGCCGACCTCTCGGCAAGGGATTCCACGAAGCCCCGGCCATCGGCAGCGGATCGCGGGTCGGGACTTGATGGTTCGAAAAACTCGGGGTCGACCTGGTCGTTGGGCCGGCTTCGACGCGCCGAGTTCCCGGTCGCGTTCGGCGAGTATTCGCTGTTGGCGGAGATCGATCGTGGCGGGATGGGGATCGTGTTCAAGGCGGAGCATCGTCGATTGAACCGGATCGTGGCGTTGAAGGTGTTGCGGGCGGGGGAGTTGTCGGGGGACGAGGAGTTGGCGAGGTTCCGTGTAGAGGCGGAAGCGTGCGCGTCGCTCAACCACCCCAACATCGTGTCGGTGTTTGAGGTCGGGGAGATCCGGGGGCTGACCTATTTCACGATGCCGTACATCGACGGGGAGAGCCTCGCGTCGGTCGCCCGACGTGGCGAACTCGGGTTCAAGGATTCGGCACGGGTCGTCGCCCGGATCGCCGCGGCGGTCGGGTTCGCCCATCGCCGCGGGATCATCCACCGCGACCTGAAGCCGTCGAACATTTTGATCGACGAGGAGGGGGAGCCTCAGCTGATCGATTTCGGGTTGGCGAAGGGTCCCCGCACCGAACGGGGGCTGACGTTCACCGGGCAGATCCTGGGGACACCCGCGTACATGGCGCCGGAGCAGGCTCGCGGCGAAACGATGACGCCGTTGTGTGACGTCTACTCGTTGGGCGCGGTGCTCTACGAGTTGGTTGCCGGGCAACCGGCTTTCTCGGGTCCGACGCCGGTCGACGTGTTGCTTCAGGTGTTGAACGTCGACCCGCCATCGCTTCGCAAGGTGAACCCGAAGGCGCCCCGTCCGATGGTGTCGATCGTCTCGCGGGCGATGGCGAAGGAGCCCGAGGAACGATACGGGACGGCGACGGAGTTAGAAGAAGACTTGCGCCGGTTCCTGCTGGACGAGCCGATCGAATGTCCGAAGCCGACGTGGCTCGAGCGGGCGAACTTGTGGTGGCGACGGGAGCCGGTGTTGGTGAGCCACTTGGCGGGGATCCTCGCCGTGTTGCTGATCGTCCTGGTCGCGATGGGTCTTCGCCCCGGAACGACGGACCACCGCGTCTGGATCCTGGGGCTGCTCAGCGGATGGGCGGCGGGGAGCTACGTATTGCAACGGGTCTCGGTGATCGACCGATACCAGACCGCCGCGTTTTGGGGTTGGGCCGCGTTCGATGTCGTGACTTACACGACGTTGATCTACTTAGCGGAACCGCCGCGTGGGCTGTTGATGATCGGCTATCCGATGATGATCGCGGCGAGCGGGTTGTGGTATCGGACGCGGTTCGTCGTGTTCGTGACCGCGATGTGCATCGCCGGTTTTCTGCTGTTGGCGGCCGGCGTCGCGACCGGGGCCATCGAGGATTCGCTCACCGAGATGCCCGAATTTTGTGTGATCTACTTGTCGGGGCTAATCGTGTTGGCGTTGTGCGTCGTCGCGATGATCCGCCGGGTACGGGGACTCGCCGATTACTTTTCGGGTCATCCGTAACCCTCGCGACACCGGTGAAGGCTCAGATCGGCTCTTCAATGAACGTATGGGCGGACGACTCGTGCGGTGCGACCGGGACGATTTTGGTGACGTTGACCTTCGTGCGGCGGAGTTCTTCGATCTCCGCCGCCATTTCGGCGATCAGGTTGGCGATCTCGGTCCCGGCGGCTTCGCCGATGTGCACCGTGAGGGCCTTTCGCGAGTTGTAACTCAGTCCGTTCGTTCGCATTTCGTAAGCTCTACATCGTTCGCGTGATGAGAAGCCGGCGGCAACCGCCGTGCCGCTCACAAATCAACAACATAACGGCAACCCCCGCGGCGACGGGGCAGTATTCCAGGAATAATCGCTCGGGTGGGAACGGCAAGACTTGGTCATTCGACGGTGACACTTTTCGCCAAATTCCGCGGCTTGTCGACGTCACACCCCCGCAGCAACGCGACGTGGTAGGCGAGCAGTTGGAGGGGGACGATCGAGACGATCGGCTGGACGAATTCCGGGACGTGCGGGATATGGATCACGTCGTCGGCGATCGATTCGATGTGCGGGTCTTCGTATCCGGCGATGGCGATGATCGGTCCGCCGCGGGCTTTGACCTCTTCCATGTTCGCCATGACTTTGCCGTACGTCGTGCCTTGGGGGACGATGAAGACGCTCGGGGTGTGCTTGTCGACGAGCGCGATCGGGCCGTGTTTCATTTCGGCCGCCGGGTACCCTTCGGCGTGGACGTAGCTGATCTCTTTCAGCTTGAGCGCCCCCTCGAGGGCGGTCGGGAAGTTGTAGTTACGTCCCAAGTAAAGGACGTTGGTGGCGTCTTGATACTTCGCCGCGACATCGCGGACCTGGGCGTCGCAGGTGAGGGCTTGTTGGACCGCGGCGGGGAGCGAGCGGAGTTCTTCGATGATCCGTCGTCCGGATTCGTAGCTGAGGTGACGGAGTCGCCCGAAGTAGAGGGCGAGCATCGCGAGGGTACAGCACTGCGACGTGTAGGCTTTGGTGCTCGCCACGCCGATTTCGGGCCCGGCGTGAAGATAGATTCCGCCGTCGGCGGCTTGGGCGATCGAGCTGCCGATGACGTTACACAGCGCCAGCGTGCGGTGCCCTTTCCGTTTGGTCTCGTTGAGCGCCGCCAGGGTGTCGGCGGTCTCGCCGCTTTGCGTGATCCCGAACACGAGCGTGTCGTTTTCGATCGGCGGGTTTCGGTAACGCAGTTCGCTGGCGTACTCGACGCTGACGGGAATTCGGGCCAATTCTTCGATCAGGTATTCGCCGACGAGGGCGGAGTGCCAGCTGGTGCCGCACCCGGTGAGGATGATTCGGTCGACCGTCCGCAATTGTTGCGGGGTCAGGTTGAGTCCGCCGAAAACGGCCGTGGCGTCCTGGTCATCGAGCCGGCCGCGCATCGCGTTACGGATCGAGTCGGGTTGCTCGTAGATCTCCTTGAGCATGTAGTGGTCGAAGCCTTCGAGGCTGACGTCGCCCGCTTCGCCGCGAAGGGGTTGGACGTCGACGCGGACTTTCCCTTGATCGCGATGGACGACCGAGAAGCCGTCGGCGGTGAGCACGGCGATCTGGTGATCGGCCAAGTAGACGATCCGGTCGGTGTGACCGATCAACGGGGAGGAGTCGCTGGCGACGAAGTATTCGCCCTTGCCGACACCGATCACCAGCGGGCTACCGAACCGCGCGACGATCATCAGGTGGGGACGGTCACGGAAGGCGATCGCGAGCCCGTAGGTGCCGCGGAGTTGGGCAAGTGCCCATTGCACGGCCGTGAGATAGCGGAAATTCGGTTGGGCCGGGTTTTCGGGAGTGTTCTTGAGGCCTTCGGCGATCAGGTGGGCGGCCGCCTCGCTGTCGGTCGCCGAGTGAAAGGTGTATCCCTTCGCCTTCAGTTCGGTGCGGAGCTGTTGGTAGTTCTCGATCACCCCGTTGTGAACCAACACGACTTCGCCGTCGCCGCCCAGGTGCGGGTGGGCGTTTTCCTCGGTCGCCGGACCGTGGGTCGCCCAGCGGGTGTGTCCGAGTCCGAGGCGGCCGGGCGGGGGTCCGGCGGCAAGGCGATCGGCAAGCGTCTGGATCCGCCCCACCGAGCGAGTCACCGCACAACCGTCGTCACTAAGAACGGCGAGCCCGGCACTGTCGTAGCCGCGGTATTCCAGCCTTCGGAGGCCTTCCAACAGGAAGTCACCCGCCTGATCCGCCCCGACATATCCGACGATGCCACACATGCGTTCATCTCGCTGCACACGAATTCGTCCGAGAGTCTTCTGCGAACCTCTCGCCGCGGACCCTCTGGCCTCCGGACCCTCTGGCCTCTGTCCCCCGGCCGTTCGGAAGTCTACCACCCCGCATTTCGGCGGGATCGAAAAATATCCGGATCGTGCGGGTTGGGAAGCCGGAGTTACCGAGGTGGGCCGTGTCGGGTCAAGCCGCAACCCGTGTCGGCGTGATGAACGCGATGTCGCATCGCCGCCACGAGGTCCCGTCGTGGACGAGCACGACCGTCCCGGCGTGACACAACCGACGGATGCGTTCCTGAACCGTCGGGTCGGCCCACCCCGATTCGACCGCCCCGATCAACACGAGGTCGACCGAGCCGATCGTCCACGCGACCTGTTGCAGTCCGGCGGCCAAGGGCCCGGGGAATACCCGCACGCTGGCCCCGATACCGCGGACACGACGGTGATACTCTTTGACCGAGACCGAATCGCGGCTGGCGTCGGTCCCCTGCGCCCCGGCCTCGAACGGGTCGATGACGGCATAGGTCAAGTCGTCGACCGGTTGCCCGGACGCGAGCGTTTCGAACGTGGAGCACGTCCGCGATCCGTCGCCGACGAAGATCTCGAGGACTTTCGATACCGGCGCCGACGTTAACAGCTTCCGAAGCCGGGGGTCGCCGCCGCGCCCCCCGCGGGGCAGCAACCCCCATCGCTTCGGAGTGGCAAGTCGTTCGGCCCCGGTCTCCCCGGTGCCTGACCGATCCGAACAGGCACGTTGGCCTGAAAGGGCGGGCTGGTCGGCAGGGGTCACGACGCCGCTCACCGGCGTCGCGTGAGCCGGGCGGTGCGTCGAGCCGGCCCGCTTGGCGTGGCGATTCCGTTTCGACGTGTCGTTCGGTGAGACATCCCCCGGTAGCTTCGCGAACCCGGCCGGACTCGTGTGCCGCGACGACCGCCCGGTCCGCGCGGTTTCGACATCCCGGATCGGATCCCCGCTCGCCGGGGTCTCCTCGGCCAGCGCGGCGTTCGCGTCGGCCCGGGTCGCTTGCGCGGCGATCCGGTCGGTCGACCCGACGGTCGCTTCCGACGGGGATCGGCCGAGAAGTCGGTTCCAAAGTTTCAGCAGTGGCATCGCGACGAAGCCTCGTGTCAGTTCCCCCGGCTCGAGAATCCGCGGCGGGGGGGACGCGGGAAAGTGACGGCTATTCCCATTTGTTCGGTCGAAACGGGGGCGAGAGTCGAACCGTTCTGTCCGAATTTCGGGTGCGGATCGAGATTCGACCGCGGGACGATCGCCGCGAAGGCGTTCCGTTCAAGACCTAGAGTTGGCGGACGAGATCGGCCGGTCGCTCCGCCCCCAACGCGCTCGTCTGACCGCGCCCCCCCCGCCCCGCGAATCTCTCCCGCCCGTCGCCGCACTCCGTGACCCTCGCCCCCCGTTAAACGCGCCCTCCCCCGTTAAACGCGCCCTCCCCCGTTAAACGCGCCCCCCCCTGTGAATCGCGCCCACCCCGCCGAAGCCTCCGACGGCACGGAAACGTCGCCGGGAAGCTCCCTTCACCGAGATCGATGCTCGCTCGGTTCGCTCGAGTG
>JAWLFY010000096.1:0-4992 GCA_041685355.1 Pirellulaceae bacterium
CGCGGAAGAGCCCTTTTTTAGGACAGGTCTTCACCCCCCTCCCAACAACCAACAACCAACAACCAACAACGAAGAACCAACAACGAAGAACCATGAAAACGATCCGACACCTCGCCGACATCGCCCGCGAACAAGGCGGTCTTTCCCGACGCCAATGGCTCACCTACGGGGCCGCCCTCTCCTCCGTCCCGCTGTTGGGCCGTGCCGCCGGGGCCGCCGAGAAGCCGAAGTTCTCCGACAACCCGTTCGCCCTCGGCGTCGCCTCGGGAGACCCCGACCACCGCGGCTTCGTGATCTGGACCCGCCTGGCCCCCCAGCCGACCGAACCGGGCGGCGGGATGCCTCAATCGAACGTCCCCGTGGCGTGGCAGGTCGCCGAGGATGAAGCGATGCGGAAAGTCGTCGCCTCCGGGACAGCGATCACGACCCCCTCGCTCGCCCACTCGGTCCACGTCGAACTCGACGGCCTCAAGCCCGATCGCTGGTACTGGTACCGCTTCTGGACCGGCGACGAAGAGAGCCCCGTCGGACGCACCCGAACCCTCCCCGCTCCCCACGCGATGCCGAAGTCGCTCCGCTTCGCCATCACCTCGTGCCAAAACTTCGAACAAGGACTCTTCACCGCCTACGAACAGATGGCGGCCGATAACCCCGACCTGGTGTTCCACCTCGGCGATTACATCTACGAATACGAAGCCGGGCGAAACGGCAAAGTGCGGACGCACATCGGAAAGGAAATCGAGTCGCTCGACGATTACCGCGTCCGACACGCCCAGTACCGCGCCGACCCGCTGCTCCACGGCATGCACGCGAAATGCCCCTGGTTCGTCACCTGGGACGATCACGAAGTCGACAACAACTACGCGACCGACATTTCCGAAGAAAAGGACGTCGACCCCGCCGACCTGCTGATCCGCCGCGCCAACGCCTACCAGGCCTACTACGAAATGATGCCGCTGCGGCGCCGCTCGTTGCCTCAAGGCCCCGACATGCAGCTCTACCGCCGCGCCCCCTACGGCCGGCTCGCTGACCTGATGGTGCTCGATACCCGCCAATACCGCAGCGACCAACCGAACGACGACCGCAAGTCGCCGCTCAACGAGGCCGCCCTCGATCGGTCCGCAACGATGCTCGGCCGTAAACAACACGCCTGGCTCTGCTCCAAACTGATCAGCTCCCAAGCAACCTGGAACGTGCTCGCCCAGCAAGTGATGATGGGAATGGTCGGCTTCCCCACCGACGACGAACCGGTCCTCTCGATGGACCAATGGCCCGGCTACGCCGCCGAACGGATGGCCCTCGTCCGCTTCATGGCGGAACGAAACGTCTCGAACCCCGTCGTCCTCACCGGCGATATCCACTCGAACTGGGCCAACGAACTGCGGATCGATGACCGTGACGACTCCCAAGACCCCGTCGCCACCGAGTTCGTCACGACGTCACTCTCTAGCGGCGGAAACGGCGTCGATCGCCCCAACGGCCTCGACGAACTGATGGCCGCCAACCCCTGTATCCGCTTCCACAACCGCGAACGTGGCTACATCCGCTGCACCGTCACGCCCGACCAGTGGCAAAGCGACTACGTGGTCGTCGAAGATGTCCTCCAACCGGGCGGCAAAATCCTCGACCGCGCCTCGTTCGTCGTCGAAGCGGGAAGCCCCAAGGTGCACCCCGCCTAAATCGCCTGCAGCCGACGCGTCCACCGAACCAGCACGTCCCGCGTCACGCCCCCGCCCCGCACGATCGGATATCCCCGTTGCTCGAGCGCCCGACCCCAACCCGGGAGCTCGTCAGCGGGGCCGATCGGCAACAGGAGCTGCAGCGCCGCGGAAGGTTCGTTCTCCCCAATCCGGATCGCCGGCGGACGAGCCTTGTCCGAAACCGCAACCCCGGCAAACGTCCGCGACTCGCGAATCCCCACCGCAATCGCCATCGAATCCGACGCCTCCGCCGCCTCCGACGCGATCGCCCCGCCAGACGCTAACGCCACCGCCGACGATTCGATCGGCATCTGCTTGACCAGTAACGACGTCATCCGCGACACCACGTCGATCTCCTTCGCCTGCCAACGGCCGTTGTCCTCCGGCGCCACGGCACACACAACGACTCCCGCCGCCGCCGCCGTCTCGAGCCATTTCTCAAGCGTCTCCCGTGGGGCCGAATCGCCCGGATTCTGCAATAACACCAACAACCCCAAACGCGACCCCGGCTCCAATTCGGGTTGGCCCTCAAGCCATCCTGCCTTCGGCCGAAGCACCGCCGCCTCGTTCGCCGCGTCCGGTAGCGTCAACTTCTCGATCGACCAATTCCCAGCGTCCCCCTCGTCCCACAGTTTCGGGTAATCCGCCCGCACCGACGAAGCCACATCCGCCGGCTCGATCGATACGCTCTCGGTCGACTCGCCCCGACGCACGCGAAACTCCAACGGCTCCCCCGGTTCCGCCGTCACCAGCAACCGACGTAGCGATCGAGTCTCCGTCACCGCCGTGTCACCCACCCCGATGATCACGTCGCCAGGCGATAACCGACCGTCCGCCGGCGAACCCGGCAGCACGCCGCGAACCACCACCGCCGACACCCGATCCCCCTCATCCCCGTCCCCGTCAACCCCGTCCCCCTCTTGCTCATCCCCGCTTCCCTCCGCCGACGCCCCGTCCCGCATCGCTTCACCGCGGGCCACGTCCGCGATCACCACACCGATCCGCTGCGGCTCCAGCGGCGGGATCTCATCGGCAAGCGTCACCGACGCGGTGCGCGATTCGCCATCCCGCTCATACGAAATCTCGATCGTTTCCCCCGCGTCATACGGCCCAAGGACCTGCTTGATCTCCTGATGACGACGCACCGCGATCCCCGCCACCTCCGTCACACGATCCCCCGGCTCCAACCCCGACTCCTCAGCCGGCGACCTGACACGCACCGCCGCGATCGTGGTGTCGTCCTCGTACGGATCGTTCGATCGACCCACCATGCCGATCAAACCCCGACGGATCTCCTCCCCCCGCTTCAACCGTTCTAGCTTCTTCGCCACGACGTCCGCCGGAATCGCGAACGCGATCCCCGAGTCGTACCAACTCGTCGCATCCGACGCCCCCCCTTCCGCCACCGCCGGGACCAAAATCCCGATCACGTTGCCTCGCAAATCGACCAGCGGACCCCCGTAAAACGACGGCGACACCCGGGCATCCGTCTGCAACGCGATCCCGTCCAAACGTCCGGTGCCGCTCAACACCCCCGTGCTAACCATCGGCGACGAGTCACTCCCGTAACGTCCCACCGCGACCACCGTCTGACCGATCCGGACGTCCAACTCCTCCGGCAACCCGATCGCCTCGAGCGGCTCCGGCGGATCGATCTTCAATAACGTCAAATCTCGCCGTTCGTCTCGAGACACCACCGACGCCGCATGACGCGTCCCGTCCGGCAACAACACCAACCGGCTCGCCGACGCACTCTCCTCCACCATGCTCGACGCCAAAATGTAGCCCTCCGCGTCGACCACCACCCCACACGTCGGCGCGTCGACACGCACCTCGCCCACCGACGCGTCCCCCGCCCCGACGACCTCCACGGTCACCACCGACCCCAACACCGATTCCGCCGCTCCGCGGACCGCGCGCGTCAAAGCCGTCTGATACGCGTCGCCCGGCGCCGACGGCGAATCCCCAAACCCGATCGACGGAATCGCACTCAACAACGCGGACATCAATCCGCGAACAACGATTTCATTCACACGCCGAACCGTCATGTCCCACCCACCCAATCAATAAACGCACTCTCTAACGGAACGACGCGAGCCGTCCGGTCTCCGCCGTTCCGCTCACCAACCCTTTCCGACTTTCCGGCTCGACTCTCATCGCTCACGACGAAGCTCCGACGACACGATCTCCGCGCCACGCTGCACGGTCACCGAGACCGGATCCCGACGATCGATCCGAATCAAGATCTCATCCAAACCCCGCTGGTGCTCAACCCGCTTTCCATCGATCAACAACAATAAATCGTCCGGACGTAACCCCGCCCGGTCAGCAGGCGACCCCGGTTCCACCGCGTCGACGTACGCCGGCGTCTTCTCGAGCACGTCCGGAACCATCACCAACCCGAGCGTCTGCCGAGAATGCGCACGCCCCGGCTCAAGCGGCGGTTCGTCGTCATCCGCCATCGTCGTCTGTCGACCCGCGATGATGTCGCCAACCACCTCCCGGATCGCCGACAACGGCAACGCGTAATTCAGCCACACCCCCGTCTCGGCGTCGCGAAGCTCCTTTCCAAGCATCCCGACCAATCGGCCCTCCATGTCGATCACCGCGCCGCCCGCCGCGCCCGGGTTGTTCGCGACCAAATCGAGCACCAACACCCGGCCCTGATACGGCGTCTTGAACGTGCCGCGACGCGCCGCCAGCGTCGTCACCGCCGCGATCGTCCCCTGCATCACACTCGCCGGCTCGCTCCCCGAAGCGATCCCGAACAAATTGCTCACCGCAAGCACCGGGTCGCCCCACTCCGCCACGACGTCGCCATCGAGCCGGAAAAACGGCAACCCCGACGCTTCCACCTTCAACACCGCCAATTCCAACCGCGGCTCGAAACCGACGATCGTCGCGTCGAAACGCCGCCCGTCGTCAAGCACCACCGTCGGCGCCACGTCCAACACGTAACTCCAAGCCGTCGCGACGTGTCCCTCCGGCGACACCAAAAATCCGCTCTGGTATCCCTCCAAACCGCTGATCCCGCCCGCACCATAGACCTTCACCACCCGCCCCTGGGCCTCGCGGGCCAATCCGCTCACCGTCGGTTGCGCGGTAACTTCTCCCGCCAAAACGACCGCCAACGCGACCGTCAAAACGACCAACAACCCAGCCCGATGCCTCAACATCACGGCTCCTCCCGGTCCGAACCGCTCGCCCCGCGATCCGCCGCGGCGGAATCGTCCTCGCCCGTCTCCACGTCACCCGGCGTCTCCACGTCACCCGACGGTTCCGCGTCACCCGA
>JAWLFY010000096.1:5092-19361 GCA_041685355.1 Pirellulaceae bacterium
CGTCTCCACGTCACCCGGCGTCTCCACGTCACCCGACGGTTCCGCGTCACCCGATGACGCCGCCTCGCCCGACGACGCCGCTTCGCCCGACGGTTCGAACGTCACCTCCCACGAATCGACCCGAAACGACAACACCGTCTCCGTCCCGTAACGTAACTCCATCCGCCTCGGCGGGGCCGACTTGGCCGCGTCGCCACGATCGATCCATAACTCCGCCGGGTCGCTGTCACGCCCAGCGATCACCTCGATCGCCTCCAACATGCCGTCGTCCGCCCGTTGCATCCAGCGAACCTCCATGTCGGAATCGAACGCGACCGTGCAGTCCCTCAGCGGTCGCTCGCCCCCAAGCGGCATCGTCCCCCAATAAGTCGTCTCGCCGAACCGACGCGGCCCCCGATCAAGCATCCGCCGCCATGCGTCCACCGCCGCGACCAAGCCCGCCGCCGAACCGCCCTCAATCGCACCGTACAACTCCGTCCGGCCTCGAATCTCCGCCTCGCGATCCCCGATCGACATCGAAAGCACCGCCGGGCCGACCCGAACCGTCACCGCCGCCGACGGCTCATCCTCCGTCGTCCCCCGGATCACCCACGTCCCACCCGATGAACTCGTCGCCCCGTCGATCTCCTCCCGATCACTCCCCACCGGCCGGCCGGCCCCGTTCGCGGGGAACTGATCCCGTAGCCCGTCAATGAACCGCTCCTGATGCAAGCGGTTGAAGTGATAGTTCGCGAACCCCTCGCGGGCCACATACCGATCCTGAACCATCTCCGGAAGCTTCGATTCCCCCCCATCCACACCCTCGCCCTCTCGATGTTCCTCCCCGTCACCCTCCGACCCATCCCCCGGCATCGCATCCGGGCCTTCCGCCTCCGATTCCTCCTTCTCGTCCGGACGCTCCGGACCGCCAGGACGCCCCTCGCCGCCAGGCTCCTCGCCGCCGGGCTCCTCGCCGCCGGGCTCCTCGCCACCGGGCCCGCCTTGACCTCCCCGCCTCGGCGGCGGCGGCGGCAGCGCCGCGGCCATCTTCTCTAACAACTCGTCCCGGCGATGAACCCCGGCCAACCGCACCAACGTCTCCACCGTCGCGCCCTCTCGCCGATACGTCAGCCGTACCCGCCAATCGCTCGGCAACGTCGCCAAAACGTTCTGCACCTCGTTCGCGGTCTCCACCGGCCGACCGTCGATCTCCAAAATCTCCGTCCCGTAACGCAGCCCCCGACGGTAGGCGTCGCTCGATTCCAAGATGTTGCTCACCACGACACCACGGTCCGGGTCGCTCGTCACCGTCGCCCCCAACGTCGCGTGGTCAACCACTCGGCCGCTATGCAAATAACCGAGAAAGTTCTCCGCCTGCCGAATCGAAATCGCATACCCGACCCCGACGTTCACCCGACCCCGCTTCTCGAAGGACGCCCGGCCGATGATCCCCAACAAGTCGCCGTGCACATCGAACAGCGGACCACCCGAATTCCCGGGGTTGATCGCCGCGTCGGTCTGCAAGCAATCGCCATACTCCAACAGCGTCCCCGACGGATACTGGTACCGGCCGACCCCGCCCAAAATCCCAAAGCTCACGCTCGGCTGCAGATTCGTCGCCAACAAAAACGGGTTCCCGATCGCCATGCACCAATCCCCCGGCTCGGCACGGCCGCTGTCGGCAAAGCGGGCCACGGGAAAGTCGTCGCGGCCCAACAGCTTGATCAGCGCCAAGTCGCCCACGGGGTCGATCCCGACAATCACGGCGTCGTAAATCTTCCCGTCGCTCAGCCCACATCGCAGGTGCGCCCCGGCCGGACTGCTGACATGAAAGTTCGTCAACGCGAACCCGTCGGGCGAGATCAACACGCCGCTCCCACCCCCGCCACCACCCCGGACAAACACGCTCACCGGCGCCGGCATCGCCCGCGCGATCGCCTCGATCCGCCGCCGCTCAGCCGCTTCCAAAACCGGATCAAGCGCCGCCCCCGTTTCCGCCGCCCCCGTTTCCGCCCTCACGCGACCGACGCTCCCGCCGATCACCACCGCGATGATCGACGCCCCGACAATCCTCGCGACAAAACCGCGAGGGATCGAACCGTCCCGATACGATCTCTGCATCGTCACTGATCTCCGCATCGTCTTCACCGATCGATCGATTGGCCGGCCCAAAATCACTTCACCAGCCGGGGCCGAAGGAACCGGACGACGTCGCCGACTTCCCCGTCGCCGCCGCCGGAAACTTCAAAGCGGACCCGCGCCGCATCCCCCAACTCGATTTCAAATCCCCGCGGCGCGCGGTCCGTCAACGACTCTTCCCACACGACGCGATCCTCCAACCTGATCCGGACTACCAACTTGCCGCCCCGGTCCGCTTCGACGCCCCGCCGCACCGAACCGAGCAGCTTCCCAAACCCCGGCTCCACCCGGTAACTCACCGAGCTCCCGCCGAACATCTCCAACTCCCCGTCGCCCCCGACCCGCGGCCCGAACCAACCCTCCAACAACTCGCCCGGCACGTTCGTCTCGAGATACGGCCGAAAATCACTCCCCGCAGACTCCTCATCGACGAGCTGCCGAAGCCCACTACGGAAACGGATCGATGCGATCGACTCAACTGGAATCGGGTGACGAACCGAACCGGCCAGCCGCAATTCGATCGATTCCCCCAAATCCCCCGGGGTCCAACCCTCGATCACCCACCGCGACCCGTGAATATCCTCAACCGTCGCGATCCCTGACTCCTCCGCCTCGCCCCCCGAAGACCCGAATACCACCCCTTCCAATCGCCCCAGCGGCGCGTCAACGGTGTCATCGCCGAGTGAGAATCGCACCCGCTCCGCGTCGATCGACTCGACCACCCCGCCCACCGCGTCCAACCGGCCGCCGTCACGACGGATCGCCAACTGGTCACCCCGCGGCGGTTGCTCCAACATCCCAAGCCATCGGGGATCGGTCGCCGGCGTGCCGCGACGAAAACGGATCGCGGCGACGCCTCTCACCGGGACCACGAGCGGCGAACCCGCGGACAATGTCACTTCCAATTCGTCGCCGTCAAACGTCACCGATCGGGACGCCACTCGGGTACCGTCGCGAAGCAACACCCGCATCGGCGGCTTCGCACCTTCCCCCACTCGCTCAGGGACGACCGAAACGATCTCGTCTACCGAAATCCGAACGGACTCCCCCTCGCGATCGATCCGGATCGCGGCAGCCTCCAATCCCTGAAGCTCCCCCTCGATCGCATCCCCCGACGTCCGCGAAACACGAACCGGGATCGCGGCAATCAAAATCGCCGCCAATCCGGGCAATAGCCCCGTTCCGATCAACCATCCGACGGTCCCAAATCCCAAGATCCCATCCTCGCGGTCTCGCGTGCCGAAGTCAGCCGGGAAGCGGGCCGCAATCGTCCGGCCCAAACCCCGTCGCTTCAGTGTAGCGCACCGCACGCCGTCTGTCGCGGCGCTCTCTCACCCCATCGCGGAACGGCGCAAGCCGTCCGGTCCCACGGCTCGGCGGGGCTCGGGAGTCGCAGGGCTCGGCACTCGCGAGACAATCACTTCCCGACCGTCGCCAACGAAACTTCCGGATTCCCAACCAAGCACCCCGATCAGCGTGACCGTATCCATCCGGCTCACGCTCTGCCCAGCCAGGAACCTGCCAAGAATCGACCCACCGGTTCCACGGAAAAGCCCACCGGTTCCCCGGAAAAGCCAGCTCAGAAACCGCCACCGCCGCCGAAGCCGCCACCGGCACCACCCAATCCGCCGCCGAGGCCGCCGCCGCCGAGGCCGCCACCGCCAAGGCCGCCTCCACCCTGGTCGCCACCCTCGTCGCCGGTCACGAAGTTGAACGTCGACACGTCACCCACCTGCGAAAAGTTCGGGGCGGGACTGATCCGGACATACCGCCGATCGGCCGACACCACGGCCAAGCCCATCAAGCTCGCACCGGTCGGCAACACCGTCAACTCCGGCCGGAAACCGACCGCACCCCGCCGAAAGAACGGGTTGTTGTTCAACGCACCCCCGCCACGACGCCCCGCCCGCGACAACACGTACATGTCCTGCAAAAAGTCGCTCATCACCTCGTCCTGCTCCTCCCCGCCGGCGAACTGCGCGAGCACGTTGTGCTGCACGTCCCGCTGGACGTCTCGCAGATGCGCCAACTGAGCCTCGGCGACCTCCTGCTGACGACGCCCCTCTTTCACCTCGAACAACACCAACGCGTCCTTCTCGGTCAACGGGATCTGCTCGCGGATGTATCGCTGGGTCGGCCGACCGACATCCGTCAACACCTCGATCGTCGCCTTCCCCGTCGCCACGTTCCCCCAAACCCGCCGTAGCAATACCCGGTACTGACCCGAGAATCCTTGCGGACACAAATACACCTCCGAAATCGCCCCGGTCTCGTCTTCGCCACTCCCCGGAAACGCGTCGGCAAGCAACGACCCTCCTCCCGCGGTCGTCTTGTTCTCGTGCGAACAAACGGTCCCCGACGGCTCCTCGACCGACAAATCGATGTCGGCCTCGCCCGTCCAAGTCACCCGGACCAACGCGTCGTGCGAAGCCGCCTCCTCCAACGACGCCCCGAACGCCGCCGCGTCTTCCACTCGCCCCTCCTCGAGCAAACCGTTGTACGTCGCCCGCGCGACCAGCCGAGCCTCCTCGACAACCGACGCGAACGATTTCGGCCACGCCTGCGAAAGCACCCCACGACACGCCCAAGCGATCGCGTCACTGTTCTCCGTCCGCTTCGCGATCCGTAAACCCATCACGTACGGCTCGCGACGGTACGGATCCATCGACGAAACGTCCCGGCAAAGCCGCAGCGCCGCCCCGTCCAGACCCACCTCTTCCAAACGCGCCGCGATGTGCAACACGTCCTCCGGGGTGTCCGCGAAATCGACCGCCGACAACAACGCCCGCTCCACCTCGTCACTCGCCGCCCCGGTCGCCTGCAACGAAATCGCGTACGCCTGATACATCCACGGCTGAACATGCCCCGCACGCATCGCGCCGGAGATCACCGCCCGGATCGAGTCGAACGCCGCGATCGCCTTCGCGTCGTCACCCGCCTTCCGTGCCGCCACCGCGCGGACGTTCCACTCCCGGACCGTCGCCCGGATCTCCGCGTCCAACTCCCGTAACTCCGTTTCCGATTTTACCTCCCGAGACGCAAAGTAACCGTCCCACGCCTCGTCGAGCGACTCCTCGCCCGATACCGACAAGCGGATCGCCGGCGTCCCCGTCACGACCTTCGTCTCGCCTTCACCCTGCCCAGCGTCCTTACCACGGCTAGCCTTCTCGCCTTCGCCAGACTTCACGCCCCGTTTCGCCCCGTCCGAATCACTCCCGTCGGCTCCAGTCTCCTCGGCCCGATCCGCACCCGGGAACGAAACCTGAGTCCCACGCGACACCGACGAACGTCCCTTGTCCGACAGCTTCACGTCGTCAGGCACGACAAACATGCCGCCCCCCCTGCCGCCCATGCCCCCGCCCATCCGGCCGCCGCCCATGCCGCCGCCCATGCCTCCCATGCCGCCGCCCATGCCTCCCATGCCGCCGCCCATGCCGCCCATCATGCCGCCGCCCATGCCCCCGCCCATGCCGCCGCCCATCATGCCGCCCCCCATGCCGCCGAGCTGAATGATCGGCACGACCAAGTCACCCACCGGGTACACCTTGTTCACCAAGTTCCCTTCCGACGCGTCCGTCGTGGTGACCTGCAACACCTCGTCCTTGATCATGTACGTCAAATCGAGATCACGCAGCATCAGCCGCAGGAACGAACGAAGGGTGATGTTCTCCAACGTGATGTTCACCGGCATGTCGGTGGTCAGCCCCAACTCCTCGATGGCGCGACCGTCGATGCGGATCGGGATCTCCGTCTCCTCCGCGATCTGACGGATCGCGTCCTCCAACGCGACGTCGGGGAAGTTGAACGAAACTTCGTCACCCAACGCACTCTCGATCCGCCGTACGTTCGGGCTGTCTCCTACCAACTCGGTCGACGCCCCGTAACGCTCGATCCGCCGCCGGCTCAAACGCTGCCACTCGTCGCTGTCCGGGTAAATGATCGGCGGATCCCCGACGAACGGGATGTTCGCCTTCAAAACCTCCGAAAAGACGTCGACAAAGTTCCGCTCACGCATCTCACGCAACCGCCGGTCACGCGCGTAAACCTGCAACGACAACGGCATGTCGGTGAAATGCCGACCCGCCACCGAATCGTCGGTGATCGTGTCCCCCGCGATCTCCGCGAACGCCAGCGACACCTCGCCGTCCGCTTCCTCGTAACGGCCTTCCGTGATCAACGAATTCAATTGCTGTGACAACGCCTCCAGCTGCGACTCCCGACGGAACGTGTCGTCCAACATCCGCCGCGCGGCCGCCGCCCCCGTCGCACGCTCCTGCAACGTCGCCTGCGCCTCGGCGTACTCCGCCTCCCGTCGGCTCGCCATCTGGATCGCCGACCGGATCTGCGACAACAACTCCTGACGCAACTGCGGATCGACATCCGCGGCCGTCTCGACCCGGGCCAATAACGACTTCAATTGCCCCGCCACCCCCGTCGGGTCCACTCGCATCTGACGCGACGCCTCGTTCAACTGCGCCCGCACCTCCGCTCGCAAACGACCCTCCTTCGCCGAACGGAGCGACTGCACGCGGTCGAGCAACTCGCCGCCACGCTCCATCAGCTCGTCGTCACCCGCCGGTGCCGGTCCCGGATTTGGCGGTGCCGTGCCCCCCCGCTGCGGTGCCGCTGCCGGCCCGGGGCTCGGCGGCGCAGGGACCGCCCTCCGCGGGGCCCGATCCGACGAACCGCCCCCGTCCGTTTGATCCCCGTCCGTTTGATCCCCGTCCGCTTGATCCCCGTCGGCGTCACCCCCGTTCTCGCCGCCGAACACGTCGTCTAACGACTCGCCCGGGTTCTGCACGACCAACCGATCCCCCGACGCCGCGTCGCGAATCGCGATCGCCTCCTCGTTGTATGGGTCCGACTCGATCGCCAACTCCGCGATCGCCTTCGCCCCCCGATGATTCCCCTGACTCAGTGCCAACTTCCCGGCTCGCACCAATTCCTCCGCCCGCATCGCCATCATCCGAGCCGTCTCGCGGAACAACGCCGATCCGGCGGACGGCAACAACAACCCCTCGTTCGCCGCCGCCGCGTTCACCAACCCCGGCAAAAACGCGAAATCGGGATGACTCGCTTCGATCCCCCCGGAAGCCGACAACGTCACACGTGACCCCGATGCCTCACCGCGAAATCCGAACTCGACCGTTTTCGTCCCCGCCGGCATCGCCCCAAGGAAGATCGAATCGCGGTCCAGCCGTAACGGCGGAAGCCGGTCGCCATGAACCAACTTCGCCCCGCTCGGAAGATCCACCCCACGAACCCAAATCGGGGACAACGTCGCCGCCTTCGCGACCTCGCGTGCCACCCCGTCTGGCCCCGCCGAACCCTCCGCCGATGCGCCGCCAACCACCCCGACGGTCCCGCCCGTCTGGTTCGCGAACACTCCCATCAACTCGACGTTCGTCGTCGGACCCACCGCGATCCCGTGCACCGAAATCCGGTCCGCCCGGAGCGAATCGATCAGCCGCCGAAACCGCCCCTCGTCATTCGCCGCGTCGATCGAAGCCCCGTCCCCGACGTACACGATCGAACGGGTCCGCCCCGAAGGTTCCCCCACCAAACCCGCTCGGACCGTGTCCAACACGCTCACCAAATTCGTGTTCCCGAGCGGCAAACGCTGCTTCAATTTGCCCACCGCCGCGCTCGTCGCCGTCGCGTCCTGCGGATGGAACGCGCCACTCAAATCCGCCGCCCGCACGTCCCCGGCATACACCCGAACCCGGTCCCCCGGACGAACCTGAGCCAACACCCCGCGCAACGCTCGCATCGCGTCGTCCCGGAACCCCCCGGACTGACTCGCCGACGTGTCGACCACGATCGCAACGTCCGCCTCCGAACCGCTCACCGCGTCGACCAACGACTCGTCCGCCCCCGGATGAATCGACGCCGCAAAATAAGCCTGCTCCGCCGATTCCTCGGACAGGAACGTCGCGACCCGGATCTCAGCTCCCTTCGGATCCGCACCCCACGCCGCCGGCCCGGCAGCGGCCAAAATCGCCACCCCCACCGCCGTACGCCAAGCCCGATCCAAAGGTCGAACGGTGTCTGCACCAAGTCGCCATGCCATCTGTTCTTTCTCCGCTGTGATTCCGGGCACGCCCAACGGGTGCCGCCTCAAGATGAGTCAAACTTCGAGTCTATTTCCGCTCCCCCTCCCTGGCCACAAAAAAACACGATCCCGATCCCGTTTCGGTCAACCGATCCCGTTTCGACAAATCGTGCTCGGCACCAAAGTGATGCGAATCGCTACAGTTGACGCAATCCGCTACACCCAACCGCCGCAGCCAAGCCTCCTGCACCAGACGATTCAAGACGGACGCGATTCGCGTGCCGAAAACGAAAACGAAAAAAGGCGAGGCCGGCCCCGAAGGACCGACCCCGCCTCGCACGGGGGGACGCTTTCAATCTCGGTGTCTCTCTCGTTGCTCCCCGTCCCCCACTCGAAATAACCCTAGTCCGACTCCCGACCAACCCAACCGCCGACTCCAACGATTGGGCAAAATTTCCCGCCAACCAGCCGCCTCCCCGACCGGTCCCGACGATCACAACGATCGACCCCGACTTTGCCAACCGTGATGCCCCGTCCGGACGGTTACGCCCCGCCAACAGGCCGCCCGACCACCCGAACCAAGACGAAAATCGCCGCCACCTGCAACGGCAACAACACCACCAGCGGCACCCCAAACCCCACCGGGATCGTCCCCAACAAAATGCTCACCCCTCCCACCGACAACGCGTATGGCATCTGCGTCCATACGTGCCCCAAGTGATCACAACCCGATGACTGAGACGACAACACCGTCGTGTCCGAAATCGGCGAACAGTGGTCGCCGAAAATCGCTCCCGCCAACACCCCCCCCACCGAAGCCAACAACAACGGCTCCGACTCGCTCACGATCATCCCGTCCCGCATCAACAACGCCCGCGCCAACGGAAACGCCATCGGGATCAAAATCCCCATCGTCCCCCAGCTTGTCCCCGTCGAAAATGCGACCGCCGCCGAAATCACAAACACGATCGTCGGTAACCACCGCGCCGAATACCCCGGACCCGACCCCCCGCCAAAACTTGATCCTGGCTCCCCCTCCCCATCAACCACCAACCCAGGCTCAATCAACGAATCCGCCCCCCCCGCCAACACCCGCGCCAAGTAGTCCGCCGTATACAGCCGGTGATCCCGAAACCGATACGCCGCCGCATCCACCCCCTCGCGGCCCTCCAGCCCCTCGTCCGTCGTCATCCGCGACAGCGCCGATGCGGTCCACAAAATCGCGATCGCCGGCATCACCCACCGCGCCCCCTGCATCGCCGCGTCCACGGCGTCAGACCAACGCAAAATCCTCGCCGAAACGGCCATCCCCGCCGCCACCAACAACCCGACCAACGCCCCGTACTGAAGCGCCACCGTCGAATCCGCCGCGCCGATCACCTCCCGCAACGCCGCCAACCCGCTCCGCTCTCCACCCCACGGATCCACCCCCGACGCCCGCAACGCGTCCGCACCCGTCCGCACCAAAAAATAAACGACCAACCCCAGCGTCACCCCGATCGGGATCACCGCGTGATACCAAGCCGACGTCCGCCCCGCCGGATCGTCCCCCCCGGCATCCTCCGCACCAACTCCCGACGCCACCTCCCCCCCTGCTCCACCCACCCCCGCGGCTCTCCGCTCCGCCGCCAACATCGGCCCGTACTCGCGACCGAAAATCGCCGTCAACGGCACAAACAACAACGCACCCCACACATAAAAACGGTACGGCAACGTCGCGATGAACAACTCGAACGGCGATACCGAGGCAAGCTCCGGCACCGACGCCAACCCGCTGGCGATGTAGTCCAACTCCACCGCGATCCACGTCGAAATCAACGCCACCCCGGCGATCGGGGCGGCGGTCGAATCGACCAAGTACGCCAACTTCTCCCGCGATATCCGCAGCCGGTCCGTGATCGGCCGCATCGTGTTCCCGATCAAGATCGTGTTGGCGTAATCGTCGAAAAACACCAACAAACCGAGCCCATACGTCGCCAACTGCCCGCGACGGCGATTCCGCGCCCACGGCGTCACCAAACCGATCAACCCCCGCATCCCGCCCGAACGCGTCACCACCCCCACCAACGCCCCCATCAACAGCGTGAACGAGAACACCCGCAACTTCCCCGGGTCGATCAGCGTCGTCCAAAGATGCGTCTCCCAAGTCTCTGACACCGCGACCGCCAAGTTGCCGCCGGCCATCAACAACGCCCCCGCGAACACCCCCGCCACCAACGACAACACGATCTGCCGAGTCGCGATCGCCAACCCGATCGCCACCACCGGCGGCGCCAAACTCCATACCCCGTACGGATGCTCAATCATGACCGCGCCCAACATCACCCCATCCCGAAGAAACCGACCCACCCTCGCCCGCCATCCCGAGGCCAAATCATAACCGCAAGCCACCCAACATCCGCCCCACCCCCCGCCGCGGATGTCGTCAAGACCTCCAAAGCCGATCCAAACAGCCAGGTGAACCACGAAGAGCGCGAAAGACACGAAGGGAACAGCCGAGAAAGAGCTTCGAAAGAACGAGTTGAAATCAACGGGCTTGAGCTCGTCTCAACCGCGATTCCTACCCCCTCCACCGTCTTTCCTTCGTGCTCTTCGGTGCTCTTCGGTGCTCTTCGTGGTTCACTCCCCCGACCGCGTCACCAACAACCATCAACCAACAACCAACAACCAACAACCAACAACCTCCCCCGACTCGATCTTGCCCCCCAGTCCCGCTTCCCGATACCTTCCGACGCACCGACCAACCCACACCAACCGCAACGGAGGGCGGGGTGCTCAAACGCCGCTCGATCAAGACGAAACTGGTCGTCGCGCTGACCCTGCTCCTCGCGTCGGTCTGCCTGCTCGCCACCAGCGGCGTGATCGGGCTGCGTCGCTATCGACAACTCGCCGAATCGGTCAGCCAAGGGATGCGGGAGGTCCGTATCACCAACGACCTGTACCGCTTCGCCGAAGCCCTCCGGCTCAGCAACACCCGCATCGACGGCCCCGACCTCCGCTCCCAAATCCTCAACAGCGACGCCCTCACCCTCCAAGCCCGACACCTCGACGACAACCACTTCGACTTCGCCCGACACCTGTTCCGACGAAACCTGGAATCGTACGAGGCGATCGCCCAGGCCGGACGACGCGAATCGCTCCTCATCGACGCCGACCAACGGCTCCGCAACATCGCCGACATCCGCGACGCCTTCGAAGACTTCGAATCGGTCCTCCGCAAACCCGAGGATGCCGATTCCTACCCCGCCCGCCTCAAATCACGCCTCGACCATCTCGTCGCGATCACCGAACGACACGCCGAAACCCTCAACGCGAACACGAACCAGTTCAGCGGCGGCGTCAAAGCCACCTACCGAACCTGGCACGCGATCACCCTCGTCTGCGCCGCGATCGCCGTGATCCTCGTCGGACTCCTGCTGTGGTCCTTCTGGGCGATGCTCGTCCAGCCCTTTCGGACCCTCCTCGACGGCTCCCGACTCGTCGCCCGCGGCGAATTCGGACACCGTATCTATCTCGAAACCGGCGACGAACTCAACGAACTCGCCGACGCCATGAACGACATGAGCGACAAGTTCCAATCCGCCTACACCCGACTCGACGAACTCCGACAAAATCTCGAACGCGAAGTCCAAGTCCGCACCCGCGAAGTGATCCGCAACGAACAACTCGCCAGCGTCGGGTTCCTCGCCGCCGGCGTCGCCCACGAAATCAATAACCCGCTCACGACCATCGCCTGGGCCGCCGAATCTCTCGAATCCCAGATCGAAGAGTTCTCCGACGCCGATCACGCCCCCCTCGCGACCGCCCTCCTATCGACCCTCCGCCAAATCCAAAGCGAAGCGTTCCGCTGCAAAGGGATTACCGACCGGCTGCTCGACTTCAGCCGCATGAGCGAGGTCCGCCGCGAACCGATCGACCTCACCTCCCTCGTCGCCGACGTCGTCGACCTGGTCACCAAAGTCGGCGAGTTCCGCTGCAAAACCGTCCGCACCCACGGCGAGGATCCCGTCGTCGCCCACGTCAACGGACACCAAATCCGACAAGTCGTGCTCAACCTCGTCACCAACGCCCTCGAAAGCGTCGACGCCAACGGCTCGGTCGACGTCACCGTCCGCGGCGACGAACGATACGCCTACGTCACCGTCGATGACGACGGCTGCGGGATGAGCGAAGACGTCCTCCACCACCTGTTCGAACCCTTCTTCACCCGACGACGCGACGGCACCGGCACCGGCCTCGGCCTCAGCATCACCTACCGAATCGTCTCCCAACACGGCGGGAAACTGCTCCCCTCCAGCCCCGGTGTCGGCCTCGGGTCGCAAATGCAGCTGGTCTTGCCGCTGCTCCCGGAGTCCGGTAACCAAACCCAGCCCCACCACCAAACCCAGCCCGACCACCAACCTTCGCCCGCTGGCCGACGACCCGCCTCGATCGACGAATCCTGCCAAGCCGCCTGAACGACGAATCCTGCCAAGCCGCCTGAACGACGAATCCTGCCAAGCCGCCCGAACGACGATCCCGACCCGAGACTCCGATGCCGCCCGAAAAGCCAACGCCCTCCCCGTCGTCGAAACGCCCCGACAAGGCGCAACCGGGCGACAAGTCGCAACCGGCCGACAAGTCACGCCCCGCCGACAAGTCGCGGCTCCGCGTCCTCTTCGCCGACGACGAAGCCCACCTGCAACAGCTGATCCACGCCGACCTGACGCGACGTGGCTACACCGTCACCGTCTGCCCCGACGGCCCGACCGCCGTCGCGGCCCTCGAGAAAGAATCGTACGACTGCCTGATCGTCGACATCGACATGCCAGGCATGACCGGGATCGAAGTGATCGAACGGGCCCGCGAACTTCGCCCCGAAATCGAAATGGTCGTGATGACGGGCAAGCCGAGCCAAGAATCGGCGATCTCCGCCCTCAAACACCAAGCCTTCGATTACCTCACCAAACCCTGCCCGCTCAAAGAAATCGCCCGACTCCTCGAACGCGTCGCCGAACGTCTCGACACCAAACGACAACTCGTCGCCCTCCGACACCGCCTCCGGCAAGCCGAAGGGAGCAGCGAACTGGTCGGTGACGGCGACGCGATGCAAACACTCAAACGGCTGATCGCCAAAGTCGGACCCACCGAAAGCACCGTCCTGATCCGCGGCGAAACCGGCTGCGGCAAAGAACTCGTCGCCCGCGCCCTGCACCAAGCCAGCCTCCGCGCGGACCGCCCGATGGTCGCGATCAACTGCGGCGCCCTCCCCGAAAACCTGATCGAAAGCGAACTCTTCGGACACTGCCGCGGCGCCGTCACCCGCGCCCAATCCGCCCCCACCCGGCAGTTCGAAGTAGCCGACGGCGGGACCGTCTTCCTGGACGAAATCGGCGAGCTCCCCCTCGCGATGCAAGCCAAGCTGCTTCGAGTCCTCGAAACCGGCGACATCCGCCGCCTCGGCGATAACCAAACCGTCCACGTCGACGTCCGCGTGATCTGCGCCACCCACCGCGACCTCGAAAAAATGGTCGAAGAGGGCACCTTCCGCGAAGACCTGATGTTCCGCATCAACACCTTCGAAGTCCACGTCCCCTCCCTCCGCGAACGACCCGAAGATATCCCCACCCTCGCCGAACACCTCCTCCGCCGACACCGCGGCGACGGCGTCGACGGCAAACGCTTTACCGACGAAGCGGTCTCGCTACTCTGCTCACACCAATGGCCCGGCAACGTCCGCGAACTCGCCAACGTCGTCGAACACGCCGCGATCCTCTGTGACTCCCTCCCGATCGACGCCGGCGACCTCCCCCGCGACTTCGGACGACGCCAACTCCGCAAACCCCTCCGCGATACCCTCCCGCTCAACCTCAAAGAACTCGAAGCCCTCGCCATCCGACGAGCCCTCGAGAAACACGACGGCAACAAAGCCGCCGCCGCCGAAGAACTCGGAGTCGCCCTCAAAACCCTCTACAACCGCCTCAACGCCGCCGAAGAACTCCGCCAAGCCGGCTAAAACTTCCGCCCGCTTCGAATCGTTTAACCGTCAGCCGCAGGCGTACGAGCGCCCCACCAAAACACGAATCTGGCTCCCCTCGCCCCCGGCTTTGCGGGGGAGAG
>JAWLFY010000241.1:0-4752 GCA_041685355.1 Pirellulaceae bacterium
ATCGCTTTTTCGTTTCGGAGGTGGAGGGTGGGGATCCGTTCGGCGATCGTCGGGGCGGCCAGGCGGGCGAAGTCTTCGTCATCGTGGGTATTCAGGATCACCGCGACGGCCCACCCGCGTCGCGCCAGCCCGATGATGGCGGCGGCGGATTCGGGGGGACATTCTTGAACGATCATGATCAGCGTCGTCTCGGAGGAGAGTCGCGATTCGGACTCGGCGAGCAGTTCGGCGAGCGAGAGGCCGTCGGTGCGGTCGAGCCGGGCGAGGGTGCGGGTGAGTTCCTTCAGCCGGCCGACGTCGCGGGCGGGGGAAAAAACGAGGGGTCGGAGTTGGTCGTCGCCGGGGCGCATGGCGGCGGCTTCGGCGATTTCGTCGCGGACCCGATGATCGCCGACCCAACCTTCGGTTCGCGCCCGTTCGGCGGCGTCACGTCCGTTGGTGGCGATCGCGAACGGTTCGCCTTGGTCGTGCAACGCGGCCAGGATCGACGCGGCGGCGGAAACGGCGAGGTCGGTCCGGTGCGGTTCGTGGCGGTCGGGGTTGGTCGCTTGGTGCAGATCGAGAACGAGGGTGGCGCCGGCGATGGAGGTCGGCTCGTAGACTTTGCTGTGCAGCGTCCCCGTCCGGGCGGTCGCCGCCCAGTGGACGCTCCGCATCGGATCGCCCGGTTGCCATTGCCGGATCCCCCGCAACCGGGTCGGGTCTTCGAGCAGGCTTTGGCGGATGCGGATTTCGCCGACCGGCCGGCGGGAACCGATGTCGTAGCCGGTGAGCAGTTGGACCGGCGGTAGCACGGTGACGAACCATGGCGGGGCGCCGACGCGGAAGCGGCGAAACAGGCCCATCAGGTCACCGGTTTCCAGCACCGTCGGGCCGATTTGGAAGTAGCCCCGGCGGCGGCAGACCACTTCGTACGCGATCCGTTTCGTCGCCCCCGGCATCAACATCATCACCCGCAGTCGCGCCCCTTCGACCCGCAGGGGCGATCCGTTGCCGACGGTGAAGCGGGGCGTGAGGTCTTCGGCGAGGAGCCACAGGAGCGGGATTCGGCCGCGGTTGGTGACGTCGATTTCGACCGGCACCCGCGAGCCGATCTTGACCTCGCGGTCGCCCCCGTGGCGGGTCGCGGTGGCCGCATCGGCCCAAGCTTTGGATAACGCGTGGTTCGCGGCGATCATCAACGCCACGACGAGTCCGGCGACGGTCCAGAACGCGGCGCCGAACAGGAGTCCGATCAACAGGAGCGCGGCGACGGCGGCGACCGCGGCGAAGACCGGACGGGACGTCATGACTCGATCGTCGGGACCGCGACCTCGCCAACGATCCGCTCGAGCACGTTCTCGGCGGTGACTTTCCGCAATCGGCTTTCGGGACGGACGATCAGACGGTGGTTCATCACCGGCGGGAGGATCCGCTTGATGTCGTCGGGGAGCACGTAGTCGCGGCCCCGGATCGCGGCCATCGCCTGGCCGCACCGGAACAGCGCGATCGACGCGCGGGGGCTGGCGCCGAGGGCCAAATCGGAATCGTGTCGTGTCTCGTGGACGATTTGGAGCAGGTAGCGGCGGACGCGGACGTCGACGTGGACCGATCGGATTTGATGCTGGGCCGCGACCAACTGCTCGGCGGTGGCGACCGGTTCGAGCCGATCGATCGGATGGGTGTCTTGGAGCATTTCCAGCATCCGTAGCTCTTCGTCATGGTTCGGATAGCCGAGGCTGAACCGCATCAGGAAGCGATCGAGTTGGGCTTCGGGGAGCGGGAACGTCCCCTCGTGGTCGATCGGGTTTTGGGTCGCGATCACCAGGAACGGGGGCGGCAGGGTGTGCGTGGTGCCGTCGACCGTGACGCGTCCTTCCGCCATCGCCTCGAGCAACGACGCTTGGGTCCGCGGGGTCGCCCGGTTGATCTCGTCGGCGAGCAGGATCTGGGTGAACACCGGCCCGCGACGGAACTCGAACTCGGCGGTTTTTTGGTTGAAGATCGACGTCCCGGTGACGTCGGTGGGGAGCAGGTCGGGGGTGCACTGGACCCGTTTGAACCGGCAACCGACGCTCCGCGCGAGCGCCCGCGCCAGCATCGTCTTGGCGACCCCAGGGACGTCCTCCAGGAGGAGATGGCCGCCACTGAGCCAGGCGACCAGGGAGAGGACGAGTTGCTTGCGTTTCCCCACGATCGCCAGCTCGACGTTCGCGATCAGCCGTTTAGCCAGTTCGCCGACGGGGATCGAAACGGTGGTCGGCATTGAAATTGCACCAAGTATGATGTTACGAGGGGAGACTGCCATGCTGGCGGCCCCCGGGAATCACCAGTCATGATCGTACCGAACCTGCTTGTTACCGATGACGATTCGGCGTTTCGCAGCGCTTTGCGGGACGCGTTGTCGGATCGCGGGTTCCAGGTGACCGAGGCGGGTGACGGGGAAGAGGCACTGGAGATCTTAAGCCAGACGCGGGTGCATGTGGCGTTGTTCGACCTCCATATGCCTCGAATGACGGGCCTCGAGGTGATGCGTCGGTTGGTCCGATCCCCCGACAGCCCGACGTGTGTGCTGATGAGCGCCGCACTGGACGACCAAATTCGCCGCGAAGCGGAACGGGTGCGGGCGTACCGGGTGTTGAGCAAGCCGATCCGGCTGCAGCAGATCCGGGAGGTGGTCAACGCGGCGCTCACCGAAGTCTACGGGTGGAAGCCGACGCCGGAGTGACGTTGCCCCACCGCCGGGAGTCTTGCTAGCGTCGCCCCGAGGAGGCTGGCTCGGTTTCTCGGCTTGACGTGATGGGGAGGGAGACGTTGACGCATTCTCGCGTTCGCCCGTCGGCAAAACGTCGGCGCAGGGGACGCTCGCCGTCCGTCATGTCAGGAGCTGGGACACGCGACGCGTCGAGTCGGCCTGGGTTGTCGAGACTGTGCGTGTTGTCAAGTTGGTGCGCGTCGTCAAGTTGGTGCGTGTTGTCAAGTTGGTGCGTGTCGTCAAGTTTGCTTGCGGTCATCGGCGTTGCCGGTTGCCGGGTCCCTCCCCCGCCGAGCCGCGATGACTTGTCACGCGATTGGTCGCGTCAAGAATCGGTCGCCGTGCGAGCGGCGGAGCAACTGGCGGCGCGACGCGGATCGAGAGCCGTCCCGTCGCTCGGCGCGGGCTCGCCAGGACGTGACGCATCGGGTGTTCGCGCTCCCGGTGTTCGCGCTCCCGGTGTTCGCGCTCCCGGTGTTCGCTCTCCGGGGAACGGCTCGACGGTCCCTCAAGCGGCGGCCGAGTCCGAACATTGCGATACGTTTCTCGGCCCGGCCGACCCCGGCGAGTTGGCGGAGATGGACGCGGTGGTCGCGGAGGTGTTGCGGGTCAACCCGAACCTGGAGGCGGCCGAGGCGTCGTGGCAAGCGGCGATGGAGCTGTACCCGCAAGCGGCCAGCTGGGACGACCCGAACTTTCGCTTCCAAAACGGGCCGACGTTGTTCGGTGCGGCTCAAGGGGCGCATCTTTGGCGACTTCAGTTCGCCCAAGAGATCCCCTGGTTCGGCAAGACGGGGCTTCGCGGGGAACTGGCCGACCGATCCGCCGACGTCGCGCATTACGAATGGCGGCATACACGACAGAAACTGGTCAGCCTCGCCCGCCAAACGTACATCGAGTACGCGATGAGCGAACGGCTCCGCGAGCTTCAGCAGGACGATTACCGGTTGGCGAAGGCGTCGCTCGATCCGCCACCGACGGTCGCCCAAGCGGGGTGGGACTTGGAGGCGCTGGAACGCCGCGAAGCGTACGAGCTGGAGGTGCTCGAGCTGGAAGAAAAGCAAGCCGACATTCGCCAGTCGCACCGCCGGTCTCGAGCCCAGCTGAACCGTTTGCTGCATCGCGATTCCGACGCGCCGTTCCCGGAGCCTCGGTTGCCGGAGTCGCCGCGGTCGTTGCCCGATCCGGAAACGCTGGTCCAAAAGGCGTATTCGATGAGCCCCGAGCTGGCGATCGCGCGGCAACGGGAACGGCAAGCGGAGGCGTCTCGGCAACTCGCCGAACGCGAGTTTTATCCCGACGTCAAATTGGTTGCCCGGTTCGATACGAACGCGTCCGACTTTTGGGCGCCGGATCGCGTGAGTTTAAAGCCGCAGCTCGGCGTTTATCTCAACCCGCCGATCCAACAGAGGCGGCGGTGGGCGCGATTGCGGGAGACGGAGCTGATCCAGAAGCGCCGGCGTGCGGAAGTACGGTCCGCCGAGACGACGATCCGGGACGCGATCGAGAGGAAGGTCGCCGAAATGGGGCGGTCGACGGAGCGGCTCGCGTCGTTGGACCGCTTGATCGCCGCGGCCGAGCGACGGGCCGAGACGCGGGCGACGTTGGTCGCGGCCCGCGATCGTGACGCGAACAGCCACCTCGCCGCCAAGCGGACGGTGCTGAAATACCGCATCGCCAAACTCCGCCAAGAGGCGGAGCTGATGCTGCAGTTCAACGAGCTCGCGACGATCACCGGAGAAGACGGTTGGGATGGTGAAGATCCGGCGGACGTCGTTGGCGATTGGCGGTCAAGCATCCAATTCTTGCCGGCCCCGGCGAACGATTGGATGGATTCGATCCGCTCGATCGGGGATGACGATTTCATGCCGTGAGTTCGCGTGCGGCGGGAGCGGAGGTGAAACGAGAAAAACAGGGGGGGCTCTTCCGCGATTTTAGTGGCTTGCGGGCTGGCGTCGGCGAGGTTTTTTCAGGATCGCTGCGATGTCCGAATGTTGAATGAAGTATGCTGATCGATG
>JAWLFY010000242.1:0-4751 GCA_041685355.1 Pirellulaceae bacterium
CGGATGGGGAACGGGTCGAGACGCGGGAGCTGATCACTTCCGCCAGGGGGTTGGATTGGAGTATTCTGCTGACCACGGAGGCTGAAGCATTCGCCGGCGATCCGTGCCCTCCCGAGATCGACCTGTCCGGCGGTGCCCCGGCGGTAACGTTCGTCCGTTCCGGGGCCGTCATTCTCAAAGGGACGTGCCGATGAACGACGCAGAAATCTGTTCGCCCGGACTACCGGCCGCAATCGACGCCGCCGCTTTGTTGAAGTTCGTCCGCGAGAAGCGGCACGTCCCGACCAGCACGTATCGGGTGCAGTTCCACAACGGGTTCGGTTTCCGGGACGCCGCCTCGATCGTCGCGTATCTCTCTCGACTGGGGATCGATGCTTGTTACTGTTCTCCCTATTTCCAGGCGAGGCCCGGGACGTCGCACGGATACGACATCTGCGATCACGGGCGTTTGCACGACGAACTGGGGGGCGAGACGGATTACGGCGTTTTCACCTCGGCGTTGTCCGAGGCCGGGATGGGGCAGATCGTCGATTTCGTTCCCAACCACATGGCGGTCGATGCCGTCCACAACCGCTGGTGGCGGGACGTGTTGGAGAACGGGCCGGCTTCACCGTACGCCCGGTTCTTTGACATCGATTGGGATCCGGTCAAGGCGGAACTGCGTGGCAAGGTATTGTTGCCGGTACTGGAAGACCACTACGGTCTGCTTCTGGAGCGAGGAGAGATCCGACTTGCGTGGAACGAGGGGCGGTTCACCGTTACCCACGGTCCGATGCATTTCCCGATTGATCCGAAGCAATATTCTCACGTTTTGCAATACCGTCTTGATGACTTGACGGAAAGGCTCGGGGAGCAGCACCCCGATTTGGCGACGTTTCGCGAATTACTTCAGGCGTTTTATGAGCTTCCGGGGTGCGGCGAAGTCGATTGCGGCGAGGAACGCTTGCGGCTCAAGGACGACCTGCTTGTCCGTCTGGATCGGCTCGTGGTGTCGAGTCCCCAGATCGCCCGTCACATCGAGGAGAACGTGCGGCGATACAACGGGGAGCCGGGCGTTCGCGACAGCTTCGACTTGCTGCATGATTTTTTGGAGGCACAGCCGTATCGGTTGGCCTATTGGAAGGTCGCGCACGACGAGATCAACTACCGCCGTTTTTTCCATATTCAGGAGCTGGGCGGGTTACGGATGGAGGACGAGGCGGTCTTCGAGGCGACTCATCGGTTGCTTCTGAAGCTGGTTCGCGAGGGACGGGTGACCGGTATCCGGCTCGACCATCTCGACGGGCTGTTCGATCCGCTTAAGTATCTGGAGAGATTCCAGGATGAAGTGTTATTCGCCCGCGCGGCGGAGCGGTTCGGCGACGATGTGATCGACTCGGGATCGCGGGAATCGCTTCGACAGTGGAGGCGTCAACAGGACCGACGGAGCGACCACCCGGTCCGGTGTCCCCTGTATCTCGTCGCGGAGAAAATTCTCGCGCCCCAAGAGTCGCTGCCGGCAGACTGGCCGTTGCACGGCTCGAGCGGCTACGACTTCATGAACGACCTGAACCGGCTGTTCGTCGATTCACGGCACGGGGAGGAGATGCGGGACATCTACGAACGCTTCTCGGGTAACCGGCAGCGGTACGAGGATGTCGTTGAGGAGTGTAAGCGTTTGATCACGCGAAGCGTGCTAGCCAGCGAGTTGAAAATGCTCTCCCGGGAGCTGAACCGTATCTGCGAACTGGACCGGCGGACTCGGGACTACACGCTGGACAGTCTTCGTGAGGCGATCCGCGAGGTGGTGGTCGCGTTTCCGGTTTATCGGACGTACTTTGACGGTTTGGGGATCGAGCCGGCCGACCGGGAGATCGTCGACCGGGCCGTGAGCCGGGCAATGCGGCGAAACCCGGCGATGTCGCCCGGCGTCTTTTCGTTTCTGCATGAAGTGTTGCTTCTCGGAGGAGAGCTAAGCGAGGAGGAACAGAGTCGCCGGCTGAAGTTCGTGATGAAGTTCCAGCAATACACCGGCCCGGTGGAGGCGAAAGGGGTTGAGGACACCGCCTTCTACCGCTACGGCGTGCTGCTGTCGTTGAACGAAGTGGGTGGCAAACCGGACCGTTTCGGCGATTCGATCGAGGCGTTCCATGGGGCGAACCGGACCCGTCGACGGGAGTGGCCTTCGGCGATGCTGGCAACCGCCACGCATGACAACAAGCGGGGGGAGGACGTCCGCGCTCGGATCAACGTCCTTTCGGAGATCCCTGGGGAGTGGGAGCGGCACGTGAGCCGATGGCGGCAGTTACACGCCGCGCATCGGGTCGACTTGGATGGCGAATCGGCTCCTGCGGCGGCGGACGAGTACGTTTTCTATCAAACCCTGCTCGGTGCGTGGCCGGCCGATCTCGACATCGATCCGTCCCAGTCGGTGCCGGACGAGTTCGTTGAGCGGATGCGGGAGTTTTTGCTGAAGGCGGTAAGGGAAGCCAACCTCCATACCAGTTGGATGCATCCGATCGACGCCTATGAGGGGGCTGTCGCCGGCTTCGTCGAACGGACGCTTAACGGTCCAACGTCACGGGATTTCTTGGAGGACTTTCTCCCCTTCCAGCGACAGGTGGCCCGCTGGGGGATGCTGAACTCGCTGGCCCAGCTCGTGTTGAAGCTTGTGTCGCCGGGCGTACCCGACTTTTATCAGGGGACGGAACTGTGGGATCTGAATTTGGTCGACCCTGACAACCGTCGGTCCGTTGACTATCGGCATCGAAACGAGCTTCTGGCCCAGTTGGAACCTCTGCTCGTGGGCGACCCGTCGGAGGATCACACACGCGGCGTCGGCGAACTGCTACGGCGTTGGCCGGATGGTCGCATCAAGCTGTTGATCACCGCCTGCGGGCTGCGATTGCGGCGTCAGTTTCCGGACCTTTTTCGGGACGGAGACTACACGGCACTGGCAACGAACGGCCCGCTGAGGGAACACGTCGTTGCCGCGGTACGAAGCGATGGGAATCGTTCCGTGATCGCCGTCGCGCCGCGTCGGGTCGCCAAATTGATAGGGCCAGACTTCTCGCTACCGATCGATCCAGAAACGTGGGGCGACTCCGCGCTCACGCTCGGTGCGTCGTTCGTGCCGACGCGATGGAGGAACGCGTTGACCGGCGAAGTGTTGGAAGTCGACACGACGGCGGGAGGGGCGACCTTTCCGTTGGCCGACGTGCTACGCGTTCTTCCGGTTGCGATCCTTGTCTCGGAGGCATAGCGGACGAAGGTTCGCGGTCGAGATTGCGGGATCGATTTCCGGCTGATTCAGGGCGAAACGGCGGCGGGCGGTTCGACCGTGATGTTGGTCGCTCGGTCGTCGTTGCAAATCCGTCCGTTTCCCTGCTCGTCCGGCGGCGAAATGACCCGCGTCGTCGCGCCCTCCTCGTCTCCGCGTTTCCTTCCTCGGACTGTGCGCCACGGTGTCCCCGTTTAGACCTTCGTCGGAGGCGGATTTATTCAGCGATTGCGAGATCGCCCGTCGGCGCGGTGCCGGGTTGGAGTGTCTTGTGCGGATTCGCGAGTTCGATCCGGTCGTTGAGTCCATTCATGAAAGATCATGGGAGCTTCGCGACGGTGCGGAAAAGGCTGGTCCACGGCCTCCGCTGTCCCGCTGAGCAACGAGACCGTACAGGTTGCGGCGTTCCGCTAGGGAGTGCCGGACGAGTCGTGGGACCGGACGGCTTGCGCCGTTCCGCTAAGGGATGATGGGATTGCTTAGCGGATTGGCGGGAGTGGCTCGTTGAGTGCGGCGGTGGCGGGCATCTCGATGCGATCGAGGGCATCGAGCGAGATGCGGAGCAGTTCGACGCTTTGCTTGCCGCCGGCAAAGGCGACGAAAAGGTAGCCGTTGTGCTCGATGGCGTGGGGATAGTCGACGCGTCGTCCCCCGACGAGCCGGGCGAGCCGGGTGAAGACGAGCCCGTCGTCGCTGAGGGCGAGGGTCAGCGGATCGCGTTGGCGTGGGTTGCTGTTGCCGATGAGGACGTAGCGGCCGTCGCTCCACATGGCCCAGAAACGACCGTCATGGTGGGCGAGGTAGTTGTGCTGGTTGACGCCCTGTTGCTCACGCACGCTATGGATGACAACGTGTTCCGAGGGAACGCGTGGGAGGGACTCGTAGTCGATCTGGTGTGGATCGTCCGGCATCCAGTCGCCTGCGAGCATGAGGGGCGACTTGGGATCGGCGACGCGAGGTGTCGGAGTCTCAGCGCGGGTGCTTCCGCACAGTAGCGTGAGAAGGCAGAAGAAGGGAATCGGGCGTTTCATGGCGCTGTCGCGGCGGAAGCGTGGTTCCCACTCGTTCGTTCCGTGGATGGTTGGCAACGGGTGAGCAAGGTGTCGGGTGAGCAAGGTGTCGGGTGAGCAAGGTGTCGGGTGAGAGAGGTGTCAAAGGAACGTGCGACCCCGGTTTCGGCGAGCGAACGGGCTCGCGGTGGGGACTTGCCGTGGGAGATGGAATCGCAAGGTCGGACGAGCACCCGCGGCAGGATTCGAACCTGCGGCCTAAGCTTTAGGAAAGCTCCGCTCTATCCCCTGAGCTACGCGGGCGGGGGGGACGTCTGCGGGGAAACGGCGACGTCTGGGGAGAAGTGTAACGGTTTTCGACTCGTGGGGGAGGCCTTCGGGTCGCTACGGCGGCAGCCGAGTCGGCGCCGGACAATGGGCTCTGATTCTGTCTCTGTCTCTGTCTCCGTCTCTGGTTGTTCCGCGATTTTAGTGGCAACTGC
>JAWLFY010000097.1:0-19338 GCA_041685355.1 Pirellulaceae bacterium
CGGGAGGGGGCGATCCGGGAGGGGGCGATCCGGGAGGGGGTCGATTTGACGGGTCGGGGGCGGCCCGGATCTGCCGGAGTGGGGGAGACCGGGGTGGGCGAGACCGGGGTGGGCGAGACCGGGGTCGGGGAGACCGGAGTGGGGGAGACCGGGGTGGGGGCGGCGTCCGGGGCGTCTGGTGGATTCGGGGCGGAGGGGGACGACCCGTCGCTTGCGGCGAGCGGTTTGTCTGGGGCGCGGACGCGGGTGGTGATCGACGTCGGCGGGCTGCGGCGGGTGCGATTGAAGACCCGGCTAACGGAATCGCCTGACGGGACGGGGACGTTCTTTGTTCGCCGCGCGACGACGCAATACGATGTCGACGGTTCGGGGCTCCGCTGGAGCACACGGATGACGGTCGAGCTGCCGGGTGTTTGGAAGCTCCCCGATTTGGTTGTCCGCGACGGGGTCGTCACCTCCGTCACGGCCGAATCGCTGGATATCCCGTTTTTGGCGACGGCGGTCGACGGGCGGACCCGTCACGTGCATCTCCATCCCCCGTCGGAACTTCGCCGGGTCGGGAGTGAACGTCTAACGTTGACGGTTTCCGGCCGCGGGGATTGGGACGACACCTCTCGCCGGTTCGCGCTCCCGGCCTGTTTTTGGGAGGGTGGGCGTGTCGTGCAAACGGCTTCGACGCACCAGGTGCAACTGCGGGTTTTTTACCCGTTGACGTTGTTGGATTGGGAGCATCCTTCGGGTTGGACGCGGCAGCTCGACAGCCGTGTGAGCGAAGGATCGACGACGTATCGGGCTCAGGGGCCGCCGGTGGAAGACGCGAAGGCGGGCGGCTGGTCGCGGGTACGGGTCGGGGAGATTCCGGCGGTCCGTTCCTCGTCGACGATGTTGAAGTTATCGATCGAGAAGGAATCACTCCGGGGGGTCGCCCGGCTCGCGATCCGTTACGCGCCGCAGCGGATCGAACCGACGAGGTTGCGGGTCCAGCCGGGCTGGACGGTCCGCTCGATCACGTTCCCCCGTTCGGACCGGGTCTTGGAATCGCCCGGGGTCGGTCCTGACGGGACGGTCGTGGTATGGCCCGAGGCCGGGGATTTGGAGGCCGACGGGACGTTGGTTGTCGAGATCTCGGGGCGACCGCAGCGACCGGGAAATCGGCTGTTGATCGAACCGACGTGGATGGTCCGTCCGGCGGGGGTTCCGGGGACGTTGGTCGCGGCGGTGGTCCCACCGGCGACGCTCAACTGGTACGGAGACGCGACGCTCAACGCCGAGCCGTTGCGTCGACGGGACTTGACCGAAACGGAGACGAAGTTTTTCCAGGACTTGCCATCCGAAGCGTTGTTGTTCGGCCGCCAATCGACCGAGACTCCGGCGTTAACGTTGCGTCCGCCGAGCGTCGCGTTCGACGTCGACACGCGGCTACAACTGGAACGCGTCGACGACACGATTTCCGAGGTGTTGACGGTGGAAACGCATCGTCATTCGGCGACGTTGAACGAGCTGACGGTGGTCAGCGGTCCGGCGGAGGGTCGTCCGGAGTACCGGTGGACCGTCGTCGAATCCTCCAGCGGAGACCGGGATTCGGCGCCACCGGTGAGTTTGCCGAATTCCAAAGTTCAGGTTCGCGACGCCGCGGGGGAAGGCGAATACACGATCGACCTATCGGGCCAAGACCTCCGCGGGAAGCGGCTGATCGGCCGCCGCCGATACCCGCTTATCGAGCGATTCACGTCGCGGTTGCCGCGGGTACGGGAGGCGTCGTCACAGAACGGGACCGTGGTGATCGGTGAGGGGCTGGACGTCCGACGGATGTCTCCCTCGGTGACTCGGATCCCGTCTCCGGAGTCACGTGGGGATTCGGTCACGCGGTTGCGATACGACGCGGTCGATCAGCCGTCGATCTCGGTCGCACGGAGGGACGCCGACCCGCGGGTAACGATGGTTTGGCGGGAGGCGATTCGCGTGATCGCGTCAAGCGGCGGGAGCGACTCGATCGAGGCGGATTATTCGGTCGTGTCGGCGAACCCGATCGTGATCGAGTATCCGGCCGAGTTGCAGTTGTTCCGCGTGATCCGCGACGGGAAGCGGGTGGAGGTTCCGGCGGGATCTCGACGTCCGCTGCAGCTGCCGGGGGGCGACGGGATGAAGGCCGAATCGCTCCGTGTGGTTTGGAACCGGAGCGATTCGACGGCGAACACGTGGCGGCGCTGCGTCGTCCCAAAAATCCGGATCGTCGGCGCGGTGACTCATTCCGAGTATCGGTTGGCCGCTTCGGCCGACACGTTTTCGCCATCGTTGTTGTGGCGAGACGCGCGGGTCGAGGCGGAAAAAGAGGACTCACGACGGACGGTTTCGGTGCGTCCGGGCCAGCGGGCATTTTTGTTGCCACGCAACGTCGCCGTCGCGGCGGGTTGGGTCGTCGCGATGCTTGTCTTCGCGTTCAGCTGGTTGCTCGCGCGGGGCCGGCCGATCCGGGTGTTGGTCGGGATCGGCGTCGCCGCGGCGGTGTGTCTGTTGTGGGCATCGTGGACGCTGCCGGTGGTCGGTTGGGGGATCCTGCCGGCGATCGCCGGCGGGTTGTTGGCCGCGTCCGCGCGGAGCGGGGGGGCCGGGGAGTCGCCGGATCCGCCCGGTGGGGTGCGGAGCGGGAGCCGAATCGGCCGTCGCGAAGGGGAGGGGTCACGTGGACCGGGGCGGACCGATGGCGGATCGTTTCCGCATGTCACCGGCGCCGTTCTGGTCGTGATCGCGGCGACGTTTGCCGTGACCGATTCGGCGGTCGCGCAGCCGTTCGAAGCTTCGCGCGGCACGTCGGCAGAACCGACCCGTGGCTCGGATCGCGTCCGCCCGCCGATCGACCTGCTGGTTCCCGTCGACCAAGACGGCGAGCCGGTGGGGGACAAGGTTTATCTGCCGGGGAACGCCTATGCCGAACTGTTCGGGGTGCCGGCTCCTGACGGGGGCGAACCGGCGCGATTCCGGTCGGCGGTGTATCGGGTGAAATTGGCGAGCGGTCGCGATCAAGCCGAGTCGGGGACGGCGACGGTGGAGGCGGAGTACGACGTGTCGGTCGCGCGGAGCACGACGCGGATCGCCTTGCCCATCGACGCGGCCGCGGTGCAGCGGGTCGAGCGGATCGGGCTCAGCGTCGACCAAATCGTCCGGTTCGCCGATGACGGCGACGGGGGGATCCTCGTGTCGGTCCCTCCGGGCGATCGGTTCCGGTTTCGGCTCACGCTGGTGCCCGACACGACGACCGACAAGAACACGCTCGATCTACGTCTCGATATCCCGTCGATCGCATCGTCTCGGCTCCTCGTCGAGGGGGACCGCGGGATCGCGCGCGTGGAAATCGTCGACGGTCTGGGGGGAGTGACGTCGGATCCGGAACTGGGACGCTGGTCGGCCGACCTCGGGCCGATCGACCGGCTGCGGCTCCGCTGTCGGTTTCGCGACGTGGCGCCGGCCCGAGCCTCCGATCCGTTACAACGGAGGTTTTGGGTTCACATTGGCAAGACACATACCGCGTTCGATTGCGAGGTTCACTCGTCGTACCCGGTTCCGGTCGGCGATACGATCCAATTGGTCGTGATCGACACGGAGGTTCCCGTGATCGCGGGGTCCGCGTGGCGTCTCGAACGGACCGAACGACTCAGCCCTTCTCGATGGCTGGTGACGCTTTCGCGTCATAGCGAATCGGAAGGCCCGATCCGATTGCTGTGGCGTCGCCCGACGGTCATCAACCGAGGCGAGACGGGCGAGACGGGCGAGACGGGCGAGCCGAGGCCGATGGCGATTCCCGACGTCGTCGCCCCGGCATCGAAGCCGAACGCCCCGGCTTGGGTTGCGGTCGACCGCGACCCCGACCTGACGTTGCGTTGGGGGGGCGACGTCCCGATCGAACCGCTGTCGGTCGATCAGTTTCTCGACGTGTGGGACGGGTACCATGGCCCGATCGACCAATCCTTCGTCGCACTCCGGGACTTGCCGTCGATGGTCGTCGGTCGACCATCCCCCGCCGCGACGACGGTTCGTCAGCGGCATCATTTGCACGTCAGCTCGACGCGGCATGAAATCCGGTTCACCGCCGTGATCACACGCCCCGAGCTGGGGCTCGACCTCCGCTCGCTCCACGTTCCCGACGGGGTAGACCTTCTGAGCGTCGCGGTCGATGGGAAAATGGTTGCCGCCGAACCGCTCCCGACCGATCACGGCTATGAGTGGCCGCTGGGTCGTTTGCCCGACCGCGACTCCGTGACGATCGAGGCGATCGGGGTGACGCGGCCCGACCGCGATTCGGGTGGCCGGTTCGGGTTGCCAAGGTTTCGGATCGTGCCCGACGCCCCCACCGCGGACGCCTATACGTTGACCCGTGACCGGTCGGTCCGGGTCACCGAAGTGGTGCCGCCCGATGCCGCATCGGGAACCGCGGTCGAATTCGAGGGGGCCGACGCGTTGATCCGCGGCTGGGTTCCCGTCGCGACTTGGGTGTTTGACGACCCGGGCGACGATGACCCGGGCGACGATGAGGCCGGCGACGATGAGGCCGGCGACGATGAGCAGGCGGGTGATTCGTCGAAAGCTTCGGAGGACGGGGAGCAAGGCACCGAGAGGGAGGATCAAGAGACCGAGGCCGTGTTCCAGTTGTCCCGCAGCCCGATCCGGTTCGGGTGTGACCAGCGGATCTCGTTGACGTGGGACCAAGGACGGTGGGGAATGGAAACCCGGATCCGGTTCGCTGGGGAATCGATTCCTGACTTCGTGGACATCGAAATCCCGACGCGATGGTGTGACTCGCTCGACGTGCAGCCTGCGGCGACGTGGGCGCGGCAACCGTCGACCAACCCGGGGTACCAAGTGGTCCGGGTCCGTTGTGACCAGGCATCTTTGGGGGACGGCACGCTGACACTACGGGGACGCCTGGAAGACGAAGGGGTGGGTCGGGTCAGCGTCCCCAACGTCCGCGTGCTGCGGGCTCGCACCCCACGGATCTACGTCACCGTCCCGAGCCAATTGACCAACGAGCGGGTCCGCTGGCGAACGAGCGGCGTCACGCGGGGCGAGCTGCCTCCCGCTTTCGCCACGGACACGGTCCCCGGCTCGGACGTCGACACCGACACCGCAGCCGACGCGGGGGTCAACGCGGGAAACCGTTCGACCTACCTGACGTCCGGGGCGCATTGGTCGATCGAGTTGGTGTCGCTTCCTCGAATCAGCGTCGACGCCATCGCGACGGCGGCGGATTACCGTCTCTACCCGCAACACGACGGCGCGCTCTGCCTGTGTCGTTGGGACTTGGTCCCGGGAGGGCTCGATTCGGTCACGCTGAGTCTCCCCGCCGGTGCGGAGGTGCTGGGGGCTTGGACGGCCGGACAAGCGGTCGACCTGGTGCGGGTTGCCGAGGCCGACTCGGATCCCGTGGAGCACGAGTCGTTTGGCGAACCGATCTCCCAGGAGGGCGACGGGGCGGCCGGAACCACGGGTGACGCGGTCGCGTCAGCGAGATGGAGCGTGCCGCTGTCGATCAGCCGGTTGAGCCAACCGGTTGAGTTGCTGCTACGGGTTCCGGTCGCTGCGGGCACCTCGGAAAAGTTGCCCGAGTTGCCGGAGTTGCTTGACGTCCCGGTCGAGCAGCGATGGCTTTCGATCCACGACGTCCGCCGCGGGGGTGACGATACGGACGGGACGGCCTGGTTGCCCGGGGGCGAAACCGGGGAGGCTGCGGAAGGGCATCGTCGTCGTCTCGCGTTGGCCGCATCGGTCGTGTCGGCGGTGGAACGCTCGATCGATCTTTTGGCGGAGCATCCGACCGGCGAGGTGTCGGCATGGCTCGAACCGTGGGCCGCTCGCTACCTTTGGTTGGCGCGGTCGGACGGCCATCGCGTCGAATGGGGTCGACTCGTCCCGGTGAGCGAGGAGGGCGACGGCGGGGAACCGGTTTCCGCCGAATCGGATGACGACGACGAGGGCGATGGCGACGAGGGCGATGGCGCGGGTGAGGGCGATGGCGCGGGTGAGGGTGATGGCGCGGGTGAGGGCGATGGCGCGGGTGAGGGCGATGGCGCGGGTGAGGGCGATGGCGCGGGTGAGGGCGATGGCGCGGGTGATGGCGATGGCGCGGGTGAGGGTGAGGGCGCGGGCGCGGGCGATGGCGGTAGCGAGGGTGAGGGTGAGGGTCAGAGCGACGGCGAGGGTGATGGTGATGGCAAGGGCGAGGGCCAGGGGGATGGCGATGAGAAGACCGGACGATCGGCTTCGGACGAAGACGTGCCGGAAAACGGCCCGTCGTGGGATGAACTCGACCGGCGGATCGGCGTGTTGGTCGACCGATTCGTCTCCGAACCGGATCAGATCCGGGCCACGCTGTTCGACGGGGACCAGTTCGATCGTTTTCGGGCGACCGACGTGATCCGTATGGGGTCGGAAATCCGGGCCGTCCCGGCGGTGCCCGAGCGGCCACCCGGTTGGGACCTGCACGCTTGGATGGTGCGTGCGATTTCGCTAGCGATGTTGGTCGGGGCGGCGATCCTCGCGTGGCCACTGCGTCGTTTCATCGAGCCTTCGCTTCGCCATCCGGCGGTGTGGCTGGCTGCGGGAATCGTCGTCGCGGCGTACTTGGCGTCGTCCGATCCGGCCGTTGTGGCGTCGCTGGCGATCGGCGTTGTCGCGTTGCCGATGGTCACCCATCGGTGGTCACGTCGGAGGCTGCGATGACAGACACCTCCGAAACGGTCTCGATTCCTGTAGCATAGAACGCTGACCTCCCGCCAACTCCATCGTGCGTCGTGATGTTCAACTTGAAGAATCAACTTTCGTCTTCCGTACTGGTCTGCCAACTGGCGATGGTCGTTGTCGCTTGGGGACCGGTTGGGGCGAATGAACCGTCGGGCGACCGCGAGCACGAAGGGCACTCGGCCGAACGGCTCATCGAAACGCTTGAGGTACGGACCGGATACGAGGTCAGTTTGGCGGCGTCCGAGCCGTCGGTTTCGGATCCGGTCGCGATCCGATTCGACCATCGCGGGCGAATGTGGGTCGTCGAAATGCCCGACTACCCGACCGGCCCTCGTGACGGGGCGGGGCCTGCGGGCCGGATCCGGGTCTTGACCGACACCGACGACGACGGGCGTTACGATCAGGCGGCGACCTTTGCCGACGGGTTGATGTTCCCGACGGGGGTGCAGCCGTATCGCGACGGCGCGTTCGTCACGTTGGCGGGCAAGATCGTTTATTTCGTCGACACCGATGGGGATGACGTCGCCGATCGCCGGGAAGTTTGGTTCGAAGGCTTCGCGACGGAAAACGAACAGCTCCGGGCGAATCATCCGACGCTCGGCCCGGACGGGTTGATCTATGTCGCCAACGGGCTTCGCGGGGGAAGTGTCGTCGCGGTCGATTCGCGTTTCGAATCTCGCCCCGATCCGATCGATCTTCGGGCGCGTGACTTTCGTTTTGACCCCGAAGGCGGCGATTGGGGGGCGGTGGCCGGCAACAGCCAGTTCGGGTTGACGATCGACGACTTTGGGCGGCGGATCGGTTGTAGCAACCGTAATCCGGCGATGCTCGCGGCTCTCGATCTGGACGCGATCGAACGCGACCCGTTGCTGGCACCTCGAGACGCGATCTTCGACGTCGCCGCGGCGGCGGATCGGTCGCGGGTCGTCCCGATCGCCGACGCTTGGACGACGAGCAACTTGCACGCCGGGCAGTTCAGCGCCGCGTGCGGCGTGGTGGCGCCCGGCCAACTGAACGGGACGGACGAATGGCTTTTCGTGTGTGAACCGACCGGCTCGCTCGTTCAGCGGCAAACGCTCCGCCGCGACGGAAGCGTCTGGTCGGCGGAACGGGACACGGTCGATTCGGAGTTTCTCGCCTCGAGCGATTCCTGGTTCCGACCCGTCGATTTGACGATCGGGCCGGGGGGCGAACTTTATGTGGTCGACATGTCACGGGCGGTGATCGAGCACCCGAACTGGGTCCCCGAGGAGCTGAAGAACCGGGGCGACACTTGGGACGGTGTCGGGCTCGGCCGAATCCTGCGCGTGCGGCGGACCGGGGATTCGCCCGAGTTCACGTCGATCACGACGCGGGGTGACGCGATGGCCGCGTTGCAAGCCTCGACGCCCCTCGAACGACAACTCGGGTCACGGTTTCTTTTCGAATCGGGGATCGAAGAGATCGAGGAACCGCTACGTGAGATCGTTCGCAGCGTTCACGGGAATGTCGCCGCGCGGGGCCGCGCCGCGCGGTTGCTGCGCCGCTTCGACGCCTTGGGTGAGGAGACATGGCGGGGGATGCTCGACGATCCCGAGCCCCGCGTCCGCGCGGTCGCCGTCACGATCGCGGATCGGGAACCGGCATCCGCCACGGCCATCGCCGAGATCGCCACCGACACGGATCCGTTGGTGCGTCGACACGTCGCCACCTACCTCACGTCGCTTCCGTCCGATGTGATCGACGGGTCGGTCGCGGTCGACGCGTTGGCTGCGATTGCCGCACAAGATGCGGACGACCTGTGGACACGGCGGGTGATCGGATCGGTTGACGAAGGATCGCTCCGGCCGTTGCTGGACCAATATTTCGATTCGGCTTCAACGGCGAGCGGATCCGAACTGGCGTCGCACCTGGTCCGTCGCCTGGCGCGGCGGTCGGCGTCCGAGGCCGCCGACGTGCTACGACCGAGACTCCGGCGCCAGAGCGGAGACTCCGGGAACGGGCGCACGGGAGCGGCGGAGACGCCGGGGGTTGGCGAGGCCCGGTTAGTGTTGGCTTGGTCACAAGGGGTTCGTGATGGCAAGTCGTCCGTCGCGGCTGCCCTCGACGGTTTGGCCGACGAAACGCGGGCCGTGCTGGTCTCGGCGATCGACCGGGTCGTCGCGTTGGCAATCGATCCGCGGGTTGACGTTCCGGCTCGTCGGTTGGGGGTCGACGTCGCGGGGCTGAGCGGGCGGGTTCCCGAGACCTACCGAGCGATTTTGGGGCCCACACAACCGCCGGAGCTTCGCGTCGCGGTAGTCCCGGTCCTGTTTCGCTGGGACCGTGACTGGACGCTGGATTATTTACAGGACCGACTCGCGTCGATGCCCCACCCGCTCCGCCGGGCGGTGGTTGCGGCGAGTCTCTCGTCGAACGAGAGTACGGAGTGGCTCTTGGGCCGGATCGAAAGCGATGAGGTTGCCAAATCGATCCTCGACCCGGCGACCGCGAACCGCTTGCGGAAGCATCGGGACGAGGCGATCGCCAAGCGAGCCCAGTCCTTGCTGGCGCCCGACGCCGATCGCCAGAAAGTCCTCGCGACTTACGCATCGGCGGCGCGGGTTGACGGGAACGCGATGGCGGGAAAGGAATTGTTCTCGGAACACTGCTCGGCGTGCCACCAGATCGATTCGAAGGGCACGAACGTGGGGCCCGACATCAGCGATAGCCGAACGAAGACGCCCGAAGCGTTGTTGGTTGCGATCCTCGATCCGAACGCGGCGATCGATGCCGCGTATGTCCGGTATTCGCTGCTTACCGACGACGGTCGCGTCTTGGAGGGGTTGATGGTCGACGAAACCGCCGATTCGGTCACGTTGGCGCAGCAGGGCGGCGAGCGGGTCACGGTTCGGCGGGACCAGATCGAAGAGCTGCACAGTCCGGGCGTTTCGCTGATGCCCAACGGGTTCGAGTCGCAGATGAACGTGGAACAGATGCGTGACTTGATCACCTACCTCAAGAATTGGCGATATCTCGATCGCGACATCCCGCTCAGCCCCGCCGAGTCCGCCGACGCGGGGTCGGAATGAATGCCTGACGGCCCGTCGGACACGATGCGAATCGACTTCGTCGTGACGGAATTGTTTGCGGGCGGGGCGGAGCGTTGTTTGACCGAACTGGCTCTCGGTGTGACCTCGGCCGGTGACACGGCTCGCGTATTTTCGCTCGGCCCGTTTCCCGAGGGAGACCGGGCGGTGTTGTTGGGGCGGCTCCGCGACGGCGGCGTCGAATGCAGCAGCGGCGGGCTACGGGGGTTCCGAACGCTGCCGCGCTGTTATTCGCGACTCCGGCAATGGCTCCGTGAAGGGCGACCCGACGTTTGCCAAACGTTCCTCTATCACGGGAACGTGTTGGGGACGTGGGCGGCGGCCGCGGAGGGGATCGCGGTGCGGGTCGGCGGGATGCGGGTCGCCGAATCACGTCCGCTACGGTGCTTGACGGAACGCCGGGCCGTTCGTCGAATGACGGCCGCGGTGTGCGTCAGCGGCGCCGTGGCTCGGTTCGCCCGCGAAACGCTCGCCGCTCCCGATTCGATCACCCGCGTGATCCCCAACGGCGTCGACATGGCCCGTTTCGATCAGGCGGATCGTGCCTGCTGGTCGACGCTCGGTTGGCCCCGCGACGCGGAGGTCACGATATTCGTCGGGCGACTGCACCCGCAGAAAGGGATCGACCTCCTGCAACGACAGATCGATCGGATCGTCCCTCTCGAGTCACGCCGCAAACTGTTGTTCGTCGGGGACGGACCGTTGCGCGGCGGGCTGGAACAGTGGGCGCGGCGGATCGGTCACGACCGGGTTCAGGTCGCCGGCTGGCAAGCCGACGTCGCACCCCTCCTTCGCGGCGCCCGATTGCTCGTCTTGCCGAGCCGATACGAAGGGATGCCGAACGTCGTTCTCGAGGCGATGGCGTCCGGACTGCCCGTGGTTTGCAGCCGGGTCGAAGGGGTCGCGGAACTGCTCGGCGATGACGACCGACAAACCTTTGCCGCCGGCGACGACGTGGCGATGGCCGAGCGGGTCGAGCGTCTTTACGAGGACGCGGAGCTCGCCGCGAGCCTTGGCCGGCAGAACCGTGTGCGGGCCGCCAACTCGTTTTCGATCGAAACGATGGTCGCCTCGTACCGTGGCTTGTATCGCGAACTCGCCCGTCTCTGATCTTGCCAGGACCGGTTTCCTCGACGGATCCTCCTTCACCGGCCGCCGCTCGGTCACCCGCCGTTTAGCGACCAACCGGGGTGGTCACGGATACTGGCCGCAGTCCCGACGTCGCCGTCGTTTCGGTATACGGACCGAGGTCGTCGCGTTCTCGCGTCTTGCCGCCGGGTCGGACCGGTGGCAACCCGGCCGAGTCATCTTGGAAAGGGTCCGAAAGGGTGTCGAAGAAGGACTCAGGATCGTCGTCGGAACCGGGGGCTGGCAGGCTCTCGGTTCTCGGCGGCCGGGTCGACGGCGAGTCGTCGGAAGGGGGCCGAGAAGACGGCAGTTCCGCCCCGCGCGACGGGACCGGAATCAAACCGGGATGTGAGAACGCCGTTCCCGGCGGGAGTGCGTGTCGGTGTCCGGGCATCAAGGCATGCAGCGTCGCGTCGTCGCATCCGTCGTCGCAGCCCGCCTCGTCACACCCGTGTCCGCGTGAACGGAGCCCGAATACCCGCTCGATTCCGCCGGCGACCGCGTCGAGCGTCCGGTAGATCGGACCGTGGCCCCGCCGGATCGCCGGACCGCCGTGTCGATAGTCCGCCCATGCGGTTCCTTCCCAGTCGCCCCCGCAGGCCCCGAGTGGTAGCGACGCGATCGTGCCGGCTAGCAACACGACCGAGGCTCGGAAACGGGACGAGACGACCCGCGTCCGTCGGCTGGCCATCGACGAGTTCGCCCGAGGACTCGTTCGTCGGGCACCGGTCGGTTGGGCACCGGTCGGTTGGGCACCGGTCGGTTGGGCATCGTGACCGACACGCGACGGCGAGGTTCGCGGTGAGGCTTCAGCTTTTGCGGGTTGATTCATCTCGGTCCTTTCGGATGGCGTCGGATGCCCTTGGGTATCGACCTATCACATTCCGAATGACCAAGAGAACACGGAGGACCTGCAGACTCGGCCGAGATTACCCATTCGCCGCAATCGATGTCTGTATCGCGACCTGGGGAGGGATCCCCATTCCGCCGCCATCGACCGGCTGGAGTGGGCTGGAGTGGGCTGGAGGTCGACGGGGGGGCCGACCGAAACGGACGGGGCGTCCGTCGTGTGGGTGGCCACGACAGCTTCCCCCGAGGCCGTTAAACTGATGACCGACCCGTAACTATTTCATCCTCGCAAACGATTGACCGAGTAACCGCCGTGACGTTTGACCCATTCGGAGCCCGAGACCGTTTTGACACTGGCAACGGAACCGCGACGCTGTATCGGCTGAGCCGTTTGGAAGAGGCCGGTTTGGGGGCGGTCAGCCGGCTCCCGTTCTCGATCCGGCTATTGCTCGAGGCGGTACTGCGTAACTGCGACGGGTTCGCGATCGCCGAACAGGACGTCAAGAATTTGGCGTCGTGGGATGCGTCGGCGCCGGCGAAGCAAGAGGTCCCGTTCAAGCCGTACCGGGTGGTATTGCAAGACTTCACTGGCGTTCCTGCCGTCGTTGACTTAGCCGCGATGCGTTCGGCGATGGAGCGGATCGGGGGTGATCCGAACAAGATCAACCCATTGATCCCGGTCGACTTGGTCATCGACCACTCGGTCCAAGTCGATTTTTTCGGGTCGCCGACTTCGCTAGCCCAGAACGTCGAGATCGAGTTCCAAAGGAACCGGGAGCGATACGAGTTTCTGCGTTGGGGTCAAAAGGCGTTCAAGAATTTCGAGGTCGTCCCGCCGAACGTCGGGATCGTCCATCAGGTCAACCTGGAATACCTCGCGCGGGTCGTCGGGTTAAAGGATTCGGCCGACGGACCGGTCGCCGCCCCGGACACGCTGGTGGGGACCGACAGCCACACCACGATGATCAACGGGTTGGGCGTGCTGGGGTGGGGTGTCGGCGGGATCGAAGCGGAAGCGAACATGCTGGGCCAACCGCTCTACATGTTAATGCCGGAGGTCATCGGTTTTGAACTCACCGGGGCGCTCCCCGCCGGGGCGACCGCGACCGACATGGTGCTGCGTGTCACCGAGATCCTCCGTCAGGAAGGGGTGGTGGGGAAGTTCGTCGAGTTCTTTGGCGCCGGGATGTCAAAGATGGGGGTCGCCGACCGGGCGACGATCGCGAACATGGCGCCCGAGTATGGGGCGACGATCGGGTTCTTTCCGGTCGACGACTTGACGTTGGAGTATCTCCGCCAAACGGGGCGGACGGCCGAGCACGTGGAACTGGTCGAGCGTTACACGAAAGAGCAAGGTTTGTTCCGTCGCGACGGCGATCCGACGCTCGATTACACGAAGGTCCTTTCGCTCGATCTGTCGACGGTCGAACCGAGTCTCGCCGGTCCCAAGCGACCTCAAGACCGGGTCTCGCTTGCGGGGATGAAGGACTCGTTCCGTCATTCGCTCACCGAATCGGTCGCCCATCGCGGGTTCGGGCTCGATTCGGATGCGCTCAAGCGGACCGCAAAGGTGATCGACAACGGGCACACCGCCGAGATCACACACGGTTCGGTCGTGATCGCCGCGATCACCTCGTGCACGAACACGAGCAACCCGTCGGTCATGATCGGCGCCGGGATCCTCGCGAAGCGGGCGGTCGAACGGGGGCTCCAGGTGCCACGGCACGTGAAGACGAGCCTGGCGCCCGGGTCGCGCGTCGTCACCGACTATCTCGACCAGGCGGGGCTTAGCGCGGCGCTCAACCAACTCGGGTTCAACACCGTCGGGTACGGCTGCACGACGTGCATCGGCAACAGCGGCCCGCTCCCCAAGCCGGTCGCCGACGCGATCGAAGAGGGGGACCTTGTCGCTTCGGCCGTGCTCAGCGGCAACCGCAACTTCGAAGGCCGGGTGAATCCGCTGACCAAGGCGAATTACTTGGCGAGTCCTCCGCTCGTCGTCGCCTACGCGCTCGCCGGAACCACCGACATCGACCTGGTCCGTGAACCGCTCGGCCAAGACCCGGAGGGGAACGACGTGTTCCTACATGACTTGTGGCCGTCGATCGACGAGATCCGCGAAACGATCGCCTCTGCGGTGAAACCGGAAATGTTCACCCGCGAGTACAGCGACGCGGTCAAGGGGAACGAGCTTTGGAACGACATCGACGTCGCGGGCGGGGCGATCTACCCGTGGGACGAGTCGAGCACGTACATCCATCATCCGCCGTTCCTCGATGCCGTGAAGGACCAAACGGTTCCCGACATCGGCCCGATCCGGGGCGCTCGGGTATTGGCGTTGCTTGGCGATTCGGTGACCACCGACCACATTTCTCCGGCCGGCGCGATCGCCACCGACGGCCCGGCCGGTCGATACTTGAAGGAACGTGGGGTCGAAATCCGAGACTTCAACAGTTTCGGTTCTCGCCGGGGAAACGACAACGTGATGGTCCGTGGCACGTTCGCCAACATCCGGATCCGAAACCAGCTCGCCCCCGGCACCGAAGGGGGCGTGACGCGACATCTTCCCGACGGCGAGCAGATGAGCATCTACGACGCGTCGATGAAATACCAAGCCGACGGGGTCCCGTTGGTCGTTTTGGCGGGGGCCGAGTACGGCACGGGCAGCAGCCGAGACTGGGCCGCCAAAGGGACGATGCTGCTCGGGGTGAAGGCCGTGATCGCCGCCAGCTACGAACGGATCCACCGCAGCAATTTGGTCGGGATGGGCGTGTTGCCGCTGGAGTTCGAGGGCGGCGAGACCTGGGAATCGCTGGGATTAACCGGTGAAGAGGTGATCGATATCGACGACCTGTCCAACGACCTGGAACCACGTTCGTCGATCACCGTGAAGGCGACCGACGCCGACGGGAACGTCAAGCAGTTCTCGTGTGTCGTCCGGATCGACACCCCGGTCGAGCTGCAGTATTACCAAAACGGCGGAATCCTCCCCACGGTGCTAAGAAGCTTATCCAAAGCGGATTAGGCGGACACCGTCAGTCCCTGGCGAAACGCCGGAGACACGAGCGCGGAACGAGAGCGAGTTTATTTTCTGTCGGTGAGTCACTCGCTGGATCACCGATTCGGACGAGCTATCATAGGTCGGCTGCGGAAATCACGACTTTCCAAACGGCCGTTGGACCATGTCGCGCCGATCCACCGACTCGCTTTTCAACTCGCTCTACCCGGAACTCAAGCAGATCGCGTCGGGGCGGATGTTTGTGGAACGCGGCGGTCATACCCTCCAGGCGAGGGCGGTGGTCGATGAGGCGTATTTCCGACTTTGTCGGGAACGCCGCCACGAGGGGTGGGAATCGCAATCTCAGTTTCTGTCCGCCGCATCGGAAGCGATGCGACGGATCCTGGTGGATCATGCACGCGCCCGCATTGCCCTGAAACGCGGCGGTGGGAAACGTGAGCCGATTGTCACTGGGCGTACGCCAAGTTGCGGCTCTACGCGATGATCCACCCCTGACATCCGTTACCCGGAGCGACGGTCCCTTTCCGTGAGGCAATCGAAGCGTGGTTCTCGCCGAGGACGGCAGCCCCGTGTTCGCGTCACTGCCGAAACCTCAAGCCACGTACCGCTTCCAACCGAAGATGCCTCACCAAACGTCAACCGGAATTCGAACCCCGCTTGAGCAGCGGTTCTGGGAACTCAAGCGGTCCGACTCGCCGCAAGAGCGGAAGGAGTTGCTCGAGAAACTCGAGCAACGCGACCCGACCGCGGCGACAGAGCTCCGCCGCATGCTTTCGGCGGAAGGTGAGCTGGGGCGGTTTATGGAGCCCCGTTCGACGCCTGAACCGGCGCACACCTGCCGACCTGACTTGGACGTGACGCGTCATACTTGGGTGAGTCATTCCGATGCGGGCGACTCGGCTCGGGACAACGCACCCCGTTTCGGGGCTCCACAGGTCGACGACCAGATCGGTCCTTACCGGCTGCTCGAGCCGATCGGCGAAGGGGGGATGGGGGTGGTGTACTTGGCCCAACAGGTCAAGCCGGTCCGCCGCAAAGTTGCGGTGAAAGTGATCCGCCCCGGCATGGATTCGCGACAGGTGAGCGCCCGCTTCGAGGCCGAGCGTCAGGCCTTAGCGATGATGGACCATCCCAACATCGCTCGCGTCCTCGACGCGGGAACCACGGCATCGGGAACGCCTTTTTTCGTGATGGAGCTCGTTCTCGGCCGCCCGATGACGGCGTATTGCGATCGAGCTCAGATGACGATCCGCCAGCGTCTCGAACTGTTTCGCAATGTCTGTGCCGCCATCCAACACGCTCACAACAAGGGGATTATTCACCGGGACATCAAGCCTTCCAACGTGCTGGTCACCGAGCAGGATGGCGCCGCGGTCGTCAAGGTAATCGACTTTGGCGTGGCCAAGGCGTTGACCGGCAACCTGACCAACAAGACGCTCTACACCGGCGTGTTCCAGATGATCGGCACGCCACTTTACATGAGTCCCGAACAGGCCTCGCTTTCGACGCTCGACGTCGATACCCGCACCGACGTCTACTCCCTCGGCGTTCTCCTGTATGAACTGATCACGGGCAAGCTACCGATCGATCGGGAAGCGGCCCGCGAGATGAGCTATGACCAATTGCGGAAGTGGATCGCGACGAAGGACCCTCCCCGCCCGAGCAGGCGGCTGAACTCACTTCAGAAAGAGCCGGAAACCGTCGCGCGGCGACGGGGTCTCCACGCCCGCCAACTTCGCCGCTCGGCAACCGGCGAATTGGATTGGATCGTGATGCGTGCGCTCGACAAGGACCGTCATCGCCGCTACCAGTCTCCTCGGGAATTCTCGGACGACATCGCCCGCTATCTGGCTGGCGAGGCGGTGAACGCGTGCCCTCCCAACTGGCGATATCGCGCCGCGAAGTTCGCCAAGCGGTATCGCACCGGCTTGGCCGTTTCCGTCATCGTCCTCGCCACCTTGAGCCTCGCCACGGTCATCTCGACCAGCCAAGCGATCAGGGCCACACGAGCCTCGGCACAAGCGGATCGAAGCCTCCGATTGGCCGAGACACGGATGAAAAGGCTTTCCGAGATTCTCTACGCGGAAGACATGCGATCCGCCACGCGAGAATATCTGGCTGGAAATCATCAAAAGGTCAAACGGATCCTTGCGATCAACCGATCGCCGAACCGAAACGAGCTGAGGGGATACGAATGGTATTTCGTTCGCGAACTGCGGCCAGTCGCAACCGAGACCCTTTTCGAGGCCAGCGATCGCATCAACGACCTGGCGGTCACGAACGCCCGGCCGCTCGCAAACGATGGCCCGGTCGTCGTGGTGGGCGATTCGTCCGACCGGATCGTGTGCGTCCATTACTCGGGCGGACGCGTGTTGACGACGATCGATGCGGGCGTGGACACCGTTCACGATCTCGAGGCCTGCCCCGATGGACGAATCGTGGTTGCCGGCGATTCCGGAAGGGTCAACCTTTTCCGGTGGGACGTTTCGAAACGGACGCTCATCCTCGACGATCAGGTTTCGTTGGGGGATCGTGCCCTTGGTTCAGCGGTGGTCCGCCCCGATGGCACGACGGCATGGGTGGGATCCGACGACGGTCAAATTCATTGGTTTGACACGCTGTCTGGAGAATCTCTCGGGTCCTTGAGGTTTCCGGAAAACGGAGCGATCCGTGATCTGGAGTACTCAAACGGAACCCTGTGGGCGGCGTATCGAGACTCGCTGCTGGGATTCGTTCTCGACGGTTCCATTCGACAAGACCAACCGATTGAAGCGGATTGGCTCCTGGCTCCCGATGCGAGCATGCTGGAAATTCGGGACATCGAAGTCAGTGATGACGGACGATGGATCGTGATTGCCCAGTTGCTGGGCATGGTGACCCTGGTCAAAAACGGTGCGAATCCGTCCGTCGAATTTTCGCAGCTTATGCCGAACGACGTGCATAGTGTTGCGATCTCGCCGAATGGGGAATGGGTCGCGGTCGGGGACTCCGCGGGTCACATTCAGCTTCTGCCGACGCACACGGACTCCGCACGAGGCTTCTTGGACAGTTCCACCTCTCGCGCCCGGCGTGTGCGGAGTTGGAAAGCCCACGAGGGGAAGATCGAACAATTAAGATTTACCACCTCACCTGACAGCGGCTTGCATTTACTCAGTGCCGGTCGCGACGGCCGTCTGGTGGTGTCGCGCCCCTTCGATCGGGACTCGGTTACTTTTCGTTCGATCGATGCCGTCAACCAACCGCTCCCGACGACCGATGCGAAGTGCCAAGCCTTATGGAGCGAGCTCGTGTTCCAGACACCAGGAATCGCGGCCCGGCTCGCCGAAGTCGAGCGTGTGGGAATCGAAGTCCCGCAATCCGTTCAGGTTTTCGGGAGGGGGGACAGCGGCGCGCCGGTCTGCCTACTCGACGAGGTACGGCTGGTCCGATTCGCCGCGAATCGCTCCGCCGCGCCGCAGCTCCTGTGGGAAGCCCCCGCGGGATTCCGGGCCCAGCGGGCCGCGATTTCCCCTGACAATGCGCACTTCGCATTTTGCGTGCTTCAGCAAGATCCCCGGCGTCATCGCATCGAGGTCTACAAGCGCGGGCGAAGTACCCCGCTTTGGTCCATCGCCAGTAACATGGCCAATGCCATGGTCTTCTCCCCCTCAGGCGACCTGTTGGCCTATGTCTGGAACAACGACATCGTGATTCTGGATGTCGCCACGGGGGAGAAACGACACCTGCTGAAGGGACATGCCGACTCGATCCAAGACTTGGCGATCAGCCCGGACGGAACTCAACTCGCGAGCGTGTCGAGCGACCGCCAATTGATCGTCTGGGACCTGGCATCCGGAAGCCGGATGTGGTCACAACAGGCACACCAGAATCGTGCCAACGCCGTCTGTTTTCACCCGACCTTGCGGACGATCGCGACCGTCGGTGCCGACGCGACGGTCCGTTTTTGGTCAACCCGACTCGAGGTGGCCGAAGACTCGGTTCGTCTCGTCGGAGAGTACCCTTTGGACGTGGGGGCTTGTGCCGACATAGCCTTTTCCCTCGGCGGCAACTCCCTGTTCGTGCGTCACACCGGACAGGGCGTCACCGAACTGAGGGCCCACCTCGAGTGATGGCGGGTTCCAAGGCAAGCTGGGCGACCCAGTTTTCGGTTCATCTGGGTTTGTCGTGGGTAAGCGGATGCGGGCGGGAGCGGTGGATTTTTTGAGGCATGGCGCCGGTGTCCAAAGGGCAGCACATCTTCTCGCCGAGTCCCATTGGCTCCCGAACACCGCGACGGTCACGTTACTTGCCGACCCACCGAGGACCGCCGTGAGCATCGGCGGGATGACCAACGGGACGGACGGGACTGGCTAGTTCACCGCCAGCGGCGAACTGGACTCGTTTGACCTGCAAACGGGGCAAGCCTCTTCCGTCGGCAGCACGGGTTTGTTTTTAGGGCTCATCCGCGATTTTAGTGGCTTGCGGGCTGGCGTCGGCGAGGTTTTTTCAGGCATCGCTGCGATGTCCGAATGTTGAATGAAGTATGCTGATCGATGCTAG
>JAWLFY010000015.1:0-12349 GCA_041685355.1 Pirellulaceae bacterium
GCTTGTCCGCGTTCGCTCGCATCCTCACTTCGGACATCGCAGCAATGCCTCCAAAACCTACGTTCTGGGCAGTTGCCACTAAAATCGCGGAACAACCTGTAAAAGGGGGCGACGTTCCTTGGTGCTGAAGACAATGTGATAAAGGAGCTGTTGGTGTGAAGCCATTGTCAACTACCAAGCGGAGTAGAGCGTTGTGTCGGCCTCCGGTCTGAGCAGCCGGGGAACAGGGGAGGAGGGATTCAATCGGGAGCGTCGGGCGACGACGGGCGTGGGTCGCCGGTCGGGGTCGGTTTTTGTAGGAACTCGTCGAAGAAGGCGAGCATGGTGGCTTCGGTGACGGGGTGGAGGAAGGTCAGCAGGTGGCCTTGGCCGGGGATCAGTTCGTAGCGGCAATCGGCGCCACAGGCGAGGAGGGCTTGGTAGAGCGACCGGCTGCTTGCGGTCGGAACGATCATATCTTTTTCGCCGTGGATGATCTGGATCGCCGGGGCGTCGGGGGCGGCGTGGTGGGCGGGGGAGGCGGCTTCGTAGATTTCGGGGCGTTCGCCGCGTGAGCCGCCTAGGAAGTAAGCGAGCATCGTGTTCCGCGGGGGAAGTTCGCGGAAATCGCATGGGGGGCCACCGGCGCAGACGGCGAGGATTTTCGGGAGCCGCTCCCAGCGGGGGTCGTCGGGGTCCCAGCGGCTCGTCAGCCGTTGTTGTTCGGCGGGGCGGTCGGCGAGCATTCCGACGAGCGTGGCGAGGTGGCCGCCGGCGGAGTAGCCGAAGATTCCGATCCGGGAGGGATCGATCGCGAACCGATCGGCGTTTTCGAGGACCCATAGGAGGGCTTCGCGGACGTCGTCGACTTGGGCGGGGAATTGGTGTTCGGGTGCGAGGCGATAATTGATGCTGACGGCGACGTAGCCGCGCCCGGCAAGAGAGCGGCAGTGTCGGGCGGTGGTCCACTTGTCGCCGGAGGTCCAGCCGCCGCCGTGGATCACGAGGACGGCGGGGCGGGGAATGGCGGCGCTGGGATTTTCGGCGCTGGGATTTTGGGCGCTGGGATTTTGGGAAGGGGTCGAGCGGGGGAGGTAGACGTCGAGGCGGGCGGCGTCGTCACCCTCATCGCGGTAGGACTCGTCGTATAGGATTTCCAGCCGCGATTTCGCCGTTTCGGGCGACTCGGCGGTGGATGGGCGGGCTTCGGATGCAGGCGTTTCGGGCGGGGTGGCCGCAGGCGGATTGGCCTGTGGCGGGTCGGCGACGGCGGGGCCGATGGTTAGGCAGAGGGTGAGGAGGATTGGCGGGAAGCTTCGGCGGAAGCGGAGTTGGCTCGGCATCGGTTCGGCGTCGTGTGGGTTGGAGACGGCGTCGTGTGGGTTGGAGACGGCGTCGTTTGGTTCGGAGACGGATCGTTTGGGAGCGGGCCGTCGGGTTGCGGATGGTTTTGGGGGGCGGTGGGAGGAAGCTCGACCGCCCGTATAATAAGGGGAAGTCGAGCTAACGGGCGCGTTCGATTTCATCGGTGAATTGCCTGCTCGACGAAATTTCCCCAAGCGTTCAGCATGTCCAAGGTCGAATTGAACACGGTTCCTGAGGCGGTCGAGGCGATCCGGCGGGGCGAGATCATCATCGTCGTTGACGCGGAAGACCGGGAGAATGAAGGGGACTTCATTTGTGCCGCGGAGAAGGCGACGGCGGAGAGGATCAACTTCATGTTGTCGGGCCGCGGGCAGCTTTGTGTCGCGGTATTGCCGGAGGTGTGCAAGCGATTGGAGTTGTCGCCGGTGGTGGTGCAGAACGACGCGCCTCTGAAGACCGCGTTCATGACACCGATCGACATTCGCACGGCGCGGACGGGGATTACGGCGTCGGAGCGGAGCGAGACGATCCGCCGCATCGCCGCGCCCGACTGCGAGCTTCAGGAGTTCGTCCGTCCGGGGCACGTGTATCCGTTGCTTGCGAAGCAGGGCGGGGTGTTACGGCGTGCCGGGCACACCGAGGCGGCGGTCGACTTGCCGCGGATGGCGGGGCTCAGGCCGGCGGGGGCGTTGTGCGAGATTTTGAGCGAATCGGGGGACCGGGCGACGCGTGACGATTTGCACGCGATCGCCGGCCGCAACGGGTTGAAGATCATCAGCATCGAGCAGCTGATCGCCCATCGGCGGGTGAACGAGAAGCTCGTGACCCGCAGCGCGCGGGCCGAGTTGCCGACTCGGTTGGGGTTATTCGAGATCATCGTGTATGCGGTGGACTACGAGGCGCAGGAACCGATCGCGCTGGTGTACGGCGACCTTTCCAAGCCGGGCCCGCCGCCGCTGATTCGGATGCACAGCAGTTGTTTCACCGGCGACTTGGTCGCGTCGCTTCGGTGCGATTGCGGGGACCAGTTGCAGATGGCGTTGGAGATGATCAGCCGGGAGGGTCGCGGCGTGTTGGTGTACCTTCCGCAGGAGGGCCGCGGGATCGGGTTGGCACAGAAGATCCGTGCCTACGCGCTGCAGGACAACGGGCTCGACACGGTGGAGGCGAACCACGCGCTGGGGTTCAAGGCGGACATGCGGGATTACGGGATCGGGTTGCAGATCTTGAAGGATTTGGGTCTTCGCGAGGTGCGGTTGTTGACCAACAACCCGAAGAAGACTGAGGCGTTTAATCTGCGGGGGTTCGATTTGCGGGTGGTCGACCAAGTCCCGATCGTTTCGCCGGTGAACGAGTACAACGAGCGTTATTTGCGGACCAAGCGGGAGAAAATGGGGCACCGGCTTCCGGAGTGATGAGCGACGACCCTTGGCGACCGATGCGAGTTTTTGAGGATCCCGAGCCGGGAGCGGTGGGGGCGTCGGTTTGGCCACGCCGCGTGGCGATTTTGGGAGTCGGATTGCTCGGGGGGAGCGTCGCGTTGGCTCACCGTCGGGCGCGGCCTGGGGTGGAGATCGTGGGGATGACGCGGAGCGCCGAGACGGCTCGCCGGGCGACCGAGGGGGGGGTGATCGACCGGGCGTTCGACGAGGTCGACTCGGCGTGTTCGGGGTGTGACGTCGTCGTCGTAGCGACGCCGGTGGATCGGATCGCCGAGATCGCGATCGCGGCGGCCCGCGCGAGTCCGCCGGAGTGTTTGGTGACCGACGTCGGCAGCACGAAGCGGGGGATCGTCGAGGCGGTGTCGGGGGACGAGACGGCGGACGCGAAGTTTGTCGCGGCTCACCCGATCGCGGGGGGCGAGAAGGGGGGCGTCGAGCACGCGTCGGCGACGTTGTTTAATGACCGGCTTGTCGTGATCACCCCGTCGGGTCTTCGCGATGGGGAAGCGGATGCGTCCTTGGCCGGTTCGCCGGTGGCCCGTGCGATCGCGTTTTGGGAGTTGACCGGGGCGCGGACGATCGTGATGTCGGCGTCGGCGCACGACGCCCACTTGGCAGCGACCAGTCACGTGCCACACTTGGCGTCCGCCGCGGTCGCCCGGTTGGTGACCGCCGAGTCGACGCCGCTGGTCGGGACCGGTTGGCTCGACACGACGCGGATCGCCGCGGGGGACCCGGAGTTATGGGCCGCGATCGTCCGCGAGAACCGATCGGCGATCTTGGACCAGTTGCGTCGATTTCGTGACGACGTCGGGGAGTTGGCGGCGCGGATCGAATCGGAAGACGACGTCGCGTTGGCGGAGTGGCTTTGGGAGGCGAAGCGGGTCCGCGACGAGGCGGGCGGCCAATCGTGACCTGCCCTCGAAGATCCGTCGCGATCCGAAAGGGGGGCGGCCCCGTTCGGATCGGTACTGATTGACTGGAAGCACCCGAGTTACCCCGAGAGAGGCGACGCTGTCATGCCGCTTTGGCAAATCGACATTTATCCGGCTGAGGGTTTGGCCGACCGTGACGCCGCGCGGACGGCGGAGGAGATCCGAGAGCTCGGTCTGGGCGATTCGGTTTCGGTCGGCTGCGGCCGGGGGTATTTGGTGCAGGGTGATTTCGGGGTCGACACCGCGACGCGGTTGGCGGCGACGTTGCTTGCCGACGGCGTGACCGAGCGGACGGTCGTGGCGATCGCGGGGCAGGACGTGTTGGCGGAGCCGCCGGTCGTCTCGGCGTCGGGGGATCGCGAAGTGACGCTGGTGAACGTGTTGCCGAAGCCGGGGGTGATGGACCCGGTAGCGGCGAGCACGATCATGGCGGCGCGGGACGCGGGGTTCGAAGTCGACGCGGTGCGGACGCTTCGGAAGTACTGGTTCGACGGGCTCACCCCGGAGGCGCTCGAGCCGATTTGTCGCCGAGCGTTGTCGAACGACTCGGTCGAGCAGGTGGTCGTCGGGGCGTTGGAATTGGACCGGTTGGACGTCGGTTCGGCGTACCGTTTCGAGTTGGTGACGGTGCCGATGCGGGAGCTCGACGAGGAGGGGTTGGCTCAGCTTTCGCGTGAGGGGCAACTTTATTTGACGCCGGTGGAGATGGAGACGATCCGGGACCATTTCGTGTCGATCGGCCGCGACCCGACGGACATCGAGTTGGAGACGATCGCCCAAACGTGGTCGGAGCATTGCAGCCACAAGACGCTTGCCGGGCGGATCCGATATCGGGGGCCGGGCGTCGGCGGGGAGCCGGGGGGGGACGAGCGTCAGTACGACAACATGTTGAAGGAGACGATTTTCGAGGCGACGCAGACGATCCGCCGGAATTTGGGCGAGGACGATTGGTGCGTCAGCGTGTTTGAAGACAACGCCGGGGTGGTGACGTTCGACGATCGGTTCCACGTTTGTTTCAAGGTGGAGACTCATAATCACCCTTCGGCGCTCGAGCCCTACGGGGGAGCGAACACGGGGATCGGCGGGGTGATCCGCGACCCGATGGGGACCGGGATGGGGGCGAAGCCGGTTTGCAACACCGACGTGTTCTGTTTCGCGCCACCCGACACACCGGCCGAGTCGCTACCGCCGGGGGTGTTGCATCCGCGGCGTGTGATGAAGGGGGTCGTCGCCGGGGTGCGTGATTATGGCAACCGGATGGGGATCCCGACGGTGAACGGGGCGGTTTACTTCGACCCGCGCTACCTGGGGAACCCGCTCGTTTATTGCGGCAACGTCGGGATCATCCCGGTGGGGATGGAATCGAAGCAGGTCGAGCCGGACGACTTGATCGTGGCGATCGGTGGCCGGACCGGTCGGGACGGGATCCACGGGGCGACGTTCAGTTCGGCGGAGTTGACGAGCGAATCGGAATCGTTATCGGGCGGGGCGGTGCAGATCGGCAACGCGATCACCGAGAAGATGGTGCTCGACGTGTTGATCCGGGCGCGGGACCGGGGGCTTTATCATGCCGTGACCGATTGCGGCGCGGGCGGGTTTTCGAGCGCCGTCGGGGAAATGGGTGAAAAGGTCGGCGCCGAGGTTTGGCTCGAGCGGGCACCGCTGAAGTACGCCGGATTGAGTTACACCGAGATTTGGATTTCGGAGGCTCAGGAGCGGATGGTGTTTGCGGTCCCGCCGGAATCGTGGGACGAGCTTCGGGAGTTGTGCGAGAGCGAGGGGGTGGAGGCGGCGGTGATCGGTCGCTTTGCCCCCACCGGGCGGTTGCGGCTGACGTACGAGGGGAACCCGGTCGGCGATTTGCCGATGTCGTTCTTGCACGACGGGCGGCCGCCGGTGGTCCGCGAGGCGGTGTATGAGCCGGTGCGTCGCGAACCGATCGAGGTGCCGGCGATGTCGGCCGAGGGGCATCGCGACACGTTGCTCAAGATCATGGGGAGCTACAACGTCGCGAGCAAACATTGGGTCATTCGGCAATACGACCATGAGGTGCAAGCGGGGAGCGTCGTGAAGCCGTTGGTCGGGGTGCAGAACGACGGGCCGAGCGACGCGGCGGTGATTCGTCCGCGTTTGGACAGCCGCCGCGGGTTGGTATTGGCGTGCGGGATGAACCCGCACTACGGGGACCACGACACGTATCACATGGCGGCTTCGGCGATCGACGAGGCGGTCCGTAACGCGGTCGCGTGCGGGGCAGACCCGAGCCGGATCGCGATACTCGACAATTTTTGTTGGGGTTACACCGATCGCCCCGAGACGCTGGGGTCGCTCGTTCGCGCGGCGATCGCTTGCCAGGACATGGCGGTCGCGTTGGGGACGCCGTTCATCAGCGGCAAGGACAGTTTGAACAACGAGTTCAGCTATCACGACGCGGACGGCAACCGGCAAACGATCGCGATCCCGCCCAGTTTGTTGATCAGCGCCATCGGCCAGATCGACGACGTCACGCGAGCGGTCACGATGGACGCCAAGCGGGCGGGGAACGTGGTGTTCCTGGTCGGCGAGACGCGACGGGAATTGGGCGGGTCACACTTCGCGTTGGTTCGAGGCCAAGGTGGGGTTCGAGGCCAAGGTGGGGTTCGAGGCCAAGGTGGGGTTCAAGGCCTTGGTGGCGGCCAGGTTCCGACGGTCGATCCGGCGAGGGCGAAACGGACGTTCGCGGCGATGCATCGGGCGATTCACGAGGGGCATGTGCGGGCTTGTCACGACTTGAGCGAGGGCGGGCTTGCCGTTGCCGCGGTCGAGATGGCGATGGCGGGTGGCCTCGGGATGCGGCTGGGGCTCGATCCGATCGTCGCGGGCCAGACGCAGGCGGATCGCGGGCAGGCTGGTAGGCCCGGGCGGTCTGGTGATTCCGGGCGGTCTGGTGATTCCGGGCGGTCTGATCGCGAAGAGGTGCCGTCCCCGGGGGAGGCGGTGTCCCCGAGGGAGGTCTTGTCCCCGACGGAGGTTTTGTTTAGCGAATCGAACACGCGGTTTTTGGTCGAGGTTCCGGGCGAGTTGGCGGACGAATTCGATCAATCGTTGCGAGGGGCGGAGATCCCGGTGTACCGCTTGGGTACAATCGAGGCGAACGAGTCACTCGTGGTGACGAGGGGTGACGAGGTGATCCTCGACGTCGCGACCGGTGACGCCAAACGGGCGTGGCGATCGCCTCTCGATTGGTGAGGAGGAGAGCATGATTTCAGCGGCACATCTAGCGACTTGCACCGTCGTCGTCTCGAAGGGGCAATCGAGGAACCCGGAGAAGCGACAGCTTGAGCAGGCGATCACGGACGCGTGCGCCGAGATGCCGGGGGTGAACGTCGTCGTTGTCCCCCACTTGTACGATTTGCCTCGCGACAGCGAATCGTATCGCCAGTTGGCGGCGATCGAGGGGGACTTGGTCGTCGTGTCGTGGATCTACGGCCGCGCCGCCCATTGGGTGCTCGACCGCAACGGGATCCGTGGCCAAACGGGCGCGGTCTTGCTTGGCGACGAGGATGACGACGAGAGCGACGAGGAAGCGGGAGTTTCCAGGTCGGACGTTTCCGGCGACGGGGGGGAGGCCACGTCGGGTGAGGCTCCTGAGCGGGTCACCGATTGGGACCCACGTCCGGAGCGACGGATCCACTGCATCGATTTAAAGCTCGCGGCGAAGCCGGAGCCGTTTGTCGAGGAGATCCGGCGGATCGCCGGGTTGGAGGGGGACGCCGACGGGGTGGAGAGTCTGCCGATCATCGGCGGGAAGCTGGTGCAGATCGACGACGACACGTCGCGTCGGTGGTATCCGGTGATCGATTTCGACCGCTGCACGAATTGCATGGAGTGCGTCGATTTTTGTCTGTTCGGCGTTTACGGCGTCGACGGGGCGGAGAGCATTTTGGTCGAGCAGCCGGACAATTGCCGCAAGGGGTGTCCGGCGTGCAGCAGGGTTTGCCCGGAAAACGCGATCATCTTTCCTCAGCACAAGGCTCCCGCGATCGCCGGGGCGGAGGTGGAGGGGGGCGAGGGGTTCAAGATCGACCTGTCGCAGCTGTTCGGGGCGCCGAAGGAGGACGACCCGATCGCGACGGCGGCTCGTGAACGGGACGAGCAATTGCTGTTGGCCGGACGCGACGCGGTGGGGATCGACGACCAACTTCGACGTCGTCAGACGGACTTGGCGAGCCGGCCGAAGGACCGTCTCGATTCGCTGATCGATTCGCTCGACGATTTCGACCTGTAGCGACCATTTTTGCTCAAGCGGCGAGTCGGATTCGGGCGTCCGATTGGCGGGTTCGGGTCGATCCGATTTGGTTCCGGTTCGGAGTCAATTCGGCGTCTTCGGTTTCCGATAGCTGAGTATGTACCTCAGCTCTGGAGCCATCGTTGTGCCGCATCTCCGTCGAACTGTTCGAACCCACCGACGACTTCGCCTCCTCTTGCTTCTCGCCGGGCTCGGCGCGTCGCCCTTGGCGGCGGGAGAACCCGCGGGGGCGGACAACCAGGCGGCGGACAAGACGGGGGCGGGGGTCGACGGGCCAGGGTTGACATTGCAGGCCCCGCTCAACTCGACGTTCCAGCTCGGTCCACCCGAGCGTTCGTGGGAAACCGAGACGCCTTCCGCTGGGGAGGCGGAGGCGAAGACGGCTGCGTTGACGCGCAACGGCATCGGCTCGCCGGCACCGCCGGCCTCAAGTTCGGGGTGGGCGAATCGTGAGACGAAGAGGTCCGACGGGGGGACCCGTCGGTTGGCGATTCCTCGGTTCGCGTCGCCGACAGCAGTCCCACGCTCGGGATTGTCGGTCGCCCGGGCGCCGGAGCCCGCGACGCCGGAACTCGCGACGCCGGAGCCCGCGACGCCGGAACTCGCGACGCCGGAACTCGCGACGCCGGAACTCGCGACGTCGGAGCCCGCGCCACGGGAACTTGGGGCATCGGAGTCTGAGGCAGCGAAGCCTGTGACGCCGGGGTCTGTGACGCCGGAGTCTGCGGCGAGGGGGGCTGCGGCGAGGGGGTCTGTGACGCCGGAGTCTGCGGCGAGGGCCGACGACGGTTGGGTGGCACGCGAGGCGATCGGTGACGCGGTTCCGCTTCGCGACCCGAAGACGCATGCGAAGCCACAGCCGGAGACGGAAGCGGAGTCGCCTTCGGAGGAGGTTCCGGCACGGGGGGCTGCGTCGGCACGGGGGACTGCGGACGTCGCGGGCGACGCGGACGCGATCGGTTCGGGGCTTCGCGGCGGGGAGACGCTTTCTCCGGCGACCCCTCCGTCGCTCCGCCCGGTCGATCGGCAGCGATGGCGATCTCGCGACGGGGGTGATCTCGAGCGAGAGTCGAAGCGGCCTGCGGTGATCGAGTCGTCACCGGAACGTCCGGACGCGGAGCGTTCCGGGGGATCCGACGCGGCGGATAGCAAGGTTCCGTCGCTGAAGGGTCCGACGGTTGAGTCGCCTCGCACCGCGATGCGTCTCGGCGGACCCGAATTGTCAGAGAAGGAAACCGACGAGGGAGCGAAGACGGCGAAAGATCCGGCGGGGAAGACGGGCGAGGCGTCCGAGGAACCGATCGAGGTGCGGTCGCTTCGGGTCGGGCAAGACGGGTCGCTCGCGGGTGAGGCGGCTGGGGCTGGCGATTCGGCCCGTTCGCGGGGTTCGGCCCGTTCGCGGGGTTCGGCGGTTCGTCGTGACTCGACAGGGTCGACGGCGTCGTCTGATCGGGCCAAGGGTTCCGCGGGGGACGCCGCGACCAAGAAAGACGCGGGTTCTCGGGCGAGCACGGGGTCCGCGCGGGCGAGAGGTCCGCAGGAGGAACGGATACGATCGGCTTCGCGAGCACGACGGGATTACACGGGGCACGTTTCGGGCCCGATCGATTTGGACGAGCGTGTGCGGCGGATGGAGCCGGCGGTACGTCGTTGTTTGGAATATTATTACGCCCGTCCCGAGAACGCCGGGTCGCGGAGCAATTGGGGGTTGATGCATTCGATCATGGTGTACGGCGTCGACACGCAGATCGTTGCCGGTCGAGACCGTCACAACGCGATCGCGTGGATCGCGGGGAACAACGCTTGCCGCGGGCACCGGTTGTTGACGGCGGGTCCGGACGGGATTCGGGCGACCGAGGGGATCGGGCTTCAGGGGCACCCGGGGCAATTCCTGGCGGTGCTCGGGATGGTCGGCGTGCCGGCCGATTACCCGCTATACGCAGGGAGAACCAAGCACACGGTGCAGACGCTCGTCGACGCGGAGGCGCGGGCGTGTCGCAGCGGCAACGAGTTGACATTCTCGCTGATCGGGCTGGCGCACTACATGGACACCGAGCAAACGTGGGTCGCGTCGGACGGCCAGCGTTGGGACTTCGAGCGGATGATTCGGGAAGAGCTTTCCGAGTCGGTGGTCGGTGCCGCATGTGGGGGGACGCACCGGCTGATGGGGTTTGCCCATGCGTTGCGGAAGCGTCGTGCCGAGGGGCGTCCGATCGACGGCCAGTGGGCGCGTGCCGACAAGTTCCTTGGCGATTTCGTCGACTACACGTACTCGTTGCAAAACCGTGACGGATCGTTCAGCACCAACTGGTTCGAAGGTCGCGAGGACAACGGGGATTTGGACCGGAAAATTCAGACGACCGGTCACATGGTCGAATTCTTGTTGACGGTGGTTTCGGACGACGAGCTGCAGGATCCGAAACTTCTCCGCGCCGTCCGGTTCCTGCTCGCGTCGATGACCAATCAGCGGACGCGTGATTGGGCGATCGGTCCGAAGGGGCACGCGCTTCGATCGCTCGCGATGTTCCACGACCGGGTCTACGATTCGGGCCCCGCGTGGAAACGTCCGACGACGGCGCGGTCGACGGCGTCGGGGCGACGGTGAGACTTCCGGCGGGGCACTTCGGGGGTCGCGGATGTCGTGAAGACATCCGGCGGGGCGGGGTGCAGGGGTGGCGTCCCGAGCTCTTGCCGAGTCCGGCGACGTCCCACGAAGGAACCACGCTGCCTCCCGAGCCGAACCCCAACGGGGTTCCGCCTTCGTGGCGCCGCCGCCGAGGGACGCAACCCCGTTGGGGTTGATCGATCGTGTGGGGCGTCTGGTACCCAGGGTTGAAGCAACCCTGGGCTGGAGGGCGTAACGCCGTTGGCGTAGAGAGCCCCCCGAGCTCTTCACGGGCCCGGCGACGCTTCACGAGGCCGGCGACGGAGGCGATGCGGCGGCTACCAGGTGATGTCGGCGAGATCGTACTTCTGGGCGACTCGGGCGAGGACGCGCCGGACGAGAGGGCCGTCTGCTGGAACACGGGTCGTCTCGATGGGGTGGTGCGATCTGTCACGTCGCGTGGGTTTTCGTTAAAACGTGGAGGGTTCGTTCCGGCCGTGACCGGTGTTCCCCCGGCGATTCAGGCCCTCTCGGCGACACAGGATTTCATGGCGACGCAACGTCTGACCAAACAGAACGCGGCGATGATCCGTGCCGCGGTGACGCTGATCGGCGAGCGTGGGGCTGACGCGCTTTTGATTTTGCTTGACGGGTCGACCGATTGGAAACGGGTGGCGGATCTCGTTTCGGGGTTGGGGAAGCCGACGATCGTCGCGGTCGATTCGCCGAGCGACTTGGAGGGTGCCGCCGAGGCGGGGCTGTTGCCGTTGGCGTTGAACAAGGAGAAGGCGCCGATGTTGGAGCGGTTACAGCACGCGTTGTTGGAGGCTGCGGCGGACGAGATGATCCGGACCAACGGCGAGGTGGTGACGGTTTACAGCGGTTTCAAGCAGGGCCGTCTCGATTCGATCAGCCACATGCAGCTCGACGAGCGGATGCGGCGGTTGACGACTCGCGACCTGCAATCGTTAGAGAGCAGTGTGCCGCTGAAGACGGTGAAGGCGGTCGTCGACTTGGCGGTCCAGATCGGTCGCGAGGGGCGGGAGGGGAACCCGGTGGGGACGTTGTTCGTCGTCGGGGATACCCGTCGGGTGTTGGACCATGCCGGGGACAGCGGCGTCGACCCGTTTCGGGGCTACAACCGCAAGCACCGGAACTTGCTCGACGCGAAGGTTCAAGAGGACGCCAAGGAGGTGGCTCAGCTTGACGGGGCGTTCATCGTCACCAGCGAAGGGATGATCGAGCGAAGCCGGCAGATGTTGGAGGTTTCGCACGAGGACCTGACGATGTCGAAAGGGCTCGGGGCGCGGCACTGGGCGGCGGCCGCGATCAGTCGCAAGACGAAGGCGATCGCGGTCGTGGTGAGCCAGTCGACCGGAACGGTGCGGCTCTACCAGAACGGGCATTTGGTGTTGCGGATCGAGCCGATGGACAAGGCGGTGAAGTGGCAGGAGTTCGCGTTCGAGCCCCCGAAGAAGTCTTCGGAGGATTAGGCGAGCACCTCACGGACGACCCGTCCGAAGACGTCGGTGAGCCGGAAGTCGCGACCGGCGTAGCGGTAGGTCAGCCGCTTGTGATCGAGTCCCATCAGGTGGAGCAGCGTCGCGTGCAGGTCGTGTAGGTGGACGCGTCCTTCGACCGCCTTGTACCCGAGTTCGTCGGTCGCGCCGTATTGGAAGCCCCGTTTCACGCCGCCACCGGCCATCCACATCGCCGCCACCGGCCATCCACATCG
>JAWLFY010000015.1:12449-42288 GCA_041685355.1 Pirellulaceae bacterium
CGCCGCCACCGGCCATCCACATCGCCGCCACCGGCCATCCACATCGTGTACCCGCTGGGGTTGTGGTCGCGGCCGTCGAGGTCTTTCTTGTTCGTGTCGGGCGTGCGTCCGAATTCGCCACCCCACAACACGAGCGTGCGGTCGAGGAGTCCTCGGCGACGGAGGTCGGTGAGCAGGCCGGCGGTCGGTTTGTCGGTCGCCGCCGCTCGCGCCTCGTGTCCTTTGACGAGCGCGCCGTGCTGGTCCCAGAACTCGTCGCAGACCTCGAAGTGACGCACCCCCGACTCGACCAGTCGCCGGGCGGATCCGTTTTTCGAACAGTTCCAAACCGGCTCGGTTTTGGGAGTCTCCCTTTCCCTTTGGCTCTGTGGGGCCGGCTGCGGTCGCGGGAGGTCGGAGCGCCGCGAGGGCGATCGCGACGTGGACGAGGAGGGCGATCGCGACGTGGACGAGGAGGGTGATCGCGACGCGGACGGCGAGGGTGATCGGGCGGCGAATGGCGAAGGTCCGAGGCGGGCGCCGCGACCGATCGTGGCTGCGGTGCCCGACCGATCGCGGGGGAGGGGAGGGCGTGGGCAGAACCGCTCCAGCGTAGCAAAGTCGCCGATCGGGTGACAAACTTTCGCGGTTTTCAGATCGGCTTTCAGTCGCCGATTTTCGGGAACGCTTCCGGTTGGCCGTACCAATCGGGGAGCGTGTCGGCGCGGGCGGCCAACAGGATCGCCTTGCCGTGCAGGTGTTCGGGGCCGTGGGTGTAGTCCCACTCGAGTCGCTCTTCGTAGCGGAGGATTCGCAGTCGCGATTCCGGGTCGGCGGCCCATGCCGCGAGCTGGTTCGGAAGAAAATAATTAATCACGGCGCTTGCCGTTTCGCTGATCGGCGCGTGGCGGTCGCGGCCGGGCGGATCGGGGCAGCCCGGGTCTTCGGTCGTGTGGACTTCGACGTACATCACCCCGCCCACGGCGAGCGACTGGCACATCGCTCGCCAGACTCGGCGGGCATCCGTTTCGGGGAGATGGTCGAGAACGGTGGTGGCAACGACGGCGGCGAGCGTTGCGTCGGGAAACTGGACGTCGCGGACGTCGGCGACTTGGGTTTTGACCCGTTCGGCCAGGCTTTCGTTCTCGGCCCGTTCTCGGATGCGTGCCAGTCCGCGGGCGCTGAGATCGACCGCCGTGACGTCGAATCCCGCGCGGGCGAGGGCGACGGTATCGCGTCCGGCACCGGCTCCCAAGTCGAGCGCGGGCCCGCTCCCGCCGACCTGGTGCAGGTAGGCTTCAAGCGGTGCCGAGGGGTGTTCGCCGTAGGCGACGTCGTCCCGATCGTAGGCATCAAAGAAGGGGTCGGCGGCTGGTCGCATGGCGTTGTCGGGAGTTTCGAGGGGGGTGGATAGGAGAACGGACGTCGTCCGCTAACAATCTACCCGGTTGGCCACTCCCGCCCCCACTCAGAGCCTCTCTGCTACAAAGGAATCGTCACTGGCGGACAGATCCCGTTGGCGGACAGATCCCGTTTCGGATCGGCTTTCAGCGTGGGTCGCGGTCGCGGAGGTAGCCGGCGCTGGTTTGGAAGAATCGTTTTCGGCGTTCGGGAGGTGCGTGGTCGGGGTCGCTCGACGCCTTCAGGTCGTCGAGGTTCGCTTGGCAATAGCGGCAGCCGATTTCCTCGAGGTGGAAGCGGACGTACTCGACCGGTTCGGGATCGAGGGTACCGAGGAGAAACTGGCCGAGTTCGGAGCGGGAGGGGCAGGAGACTCGCCATCGCCGCCAGATCGCCCCGATGGTGTGGAGGCCGGCGTTTTCGCGTCCGCGAACTACTTGGAGGCGTTTTCGGAGCGTCGCGTCCGAACGCAGGCGGTGTTCGAGTTCCGCCGACCGCGACGGCGTGAGAGCTTCTTCGAGGAAGGCCGAGAGCTCGCCGTCGGTGAAGTCGTTCATCGGATCGGTTCAGCCGTCGAATCGGCTCAGGCAGAGGGTGACGTTTTGACCGCCGAACCCGAAGCTGTTATTGAGCGCGTACCGGATTTCGGCCTCGCGGGCCTCGTTCGGGACGTAATCGAGGTCACATTCGGGGTCGGGGTTTTCGTAATTGATCGTCGGCGGGAGGACGGAATCGCGCATCGCCAGCAGGCAGACGATCATTTCGGTCACACCGGCGGCGGCGATCAGGTGTCCCATCATGCTTTTCGTGCTGCTGACGGGGACCTTGGGGGCGAGTTCGCCGAAAACGTCGTGACAGGCTTTCGTTTCGACCTTGTCGTTGACTCGGGTGCTGGTTCCGTGGGCGTTGACGTACCCGATTTGGCCCGGTTCGAGTGCGGCGTCGGCGATCGCCATCCGCATCGCGGCGATGCCGCCGTGTCCGTCGGGGGGGATGTCGGTGATTCGGTAGGCATCGGCGGTGGTCCCGTACCCGACGACTTCGCCGTAGATCGTGGCGCCGCGTCGCCGGGCCGCGTCGAATTCTTCCAGGATCACCATCGCGGAGCCTTCGCCGAGGACGAAGCCGTTCCGTTTCAGGTCGAACGGTCGGCTGGCCCGGGTCGGTTCGTCGTTGCTCTCGCTGAGGGCCGTCAGCAGGTTGAAGCCGGTGACGCCGAACGGGTGGATCATGCTGTGGGTGCCGCCGGCGAGCATCACGTCGGCTTCGCCGCGACGGATGATCTCGGTCGCCTCGCCGACCGCTTGGCTGCTTGCGGCGCACGCGGTGAGGCAGTTGAAGTTCGGGCCTTGGGCGTCGAACAGGCTGGCCAGGTGGGCGGCGGGCATGTTCGGTTCCTGCTCGAGTTCTTTGGACGGGTCGAGCATTTCGAGGCCGGCGGCGACGAACTTGGCGGCGTCGTAGGTGCCGTCGGCGAGGGCGGCCATCATCATCCGGCTGAAGGTGTCGAAATCCTGATTCCCTTCGCCGCTGCCGAGGTAGACGCCGAACCGTCGCGGGTCGGAGAGCGTTTCGGTGACGCCGCTGTCGGCGATCGCCTGTTTCGCGGCCCCGACCGCGAACTGGGTGTGCCGGCCGACGTTCTTCCAATCTTCGGGGCGTTCCCCGGCGGCGGCGAGGCCCCAGCCCTTCACCTCGGCGCTGATCTTGGTCGGGAATCCGCTCGCGTCGAAGAGCGTGGTCGGGGCGACGCCGCTGTGTCCTTCGCGGAGCCCGGACCAGACCGTTTGGGGGTCATGTCCCATCGGGTTGACCATGCCGATTCCGGTGACGACGACGCGGCGGCGCATCAAAGGGTGCCCTTCGGGAAGGAGGGAGATCGAACGGGAACCGTCACAGGTTTGCCGGTTCCGGGAGCGGGTTGCCGTCGGCGTCGACGGCGATTTGGAAGAACTTCATTTGCCGGAGCATCGATTTGAGGTCGCCCGGTTCGAACAGCGGTCCGTCGACGAGGTGCCCCTCTTCGAGGAACGCGAACATCAAATCGATCTCGGCTTGCGGCTGTCCGTCACAACGGCTGCTGCAGGTCACCGTCGCGCCGTTTTCTTGGATCGCGTCGAGTTCGACCCGGTATTCGAGTCGGTCTCCGCCGACGGCAGGGCGGTGATAGATCGCCTTGCCGACCTTTGCCAAGACGACACGTTTGCGGAAGCCGAATTTCTCCGATACCAGGATCCCGCCGAGTTGGGCGAGCCCTTCGATGATCAGGGTCGGCGGGAACGTCGGGTAACCGGGGACATAACGGTCGATGACCTCGGCGTCGAGGGCAACGTTCTTCCACCCGGCCGCGTGGCTGCCGCTAACGAACTCCGTGAATCGATCGACCCAGAACCATCGCATCGGATTCAGTCACCGACCTTGCTGCCGACGTAGTTGCAGAGGTCGCCGACGGTGAGCAGGTTCCCGAAGTCTTGGACGCGGGGGTTTTGCTCGAACGTTTCCAAGTCGGCCCACGGCATTCGCCGCTTGAGTTCCGTCATCCCCTCGGACGTGACCATTCCGTCCTGGACGTACTGGCTGTTGGTGAGGATGTCTTCGGGCGAGAGTTCTTCGCGGGGGATCGTGATGTCGAACGATTTCTCGAGCTTGAACACGATGTCGAGGAAATCGATCGATTCGGCCCCCAGGTCACCGACCAGGGTGGCGTCGCGAGTCACTTCGTCCTCGTCGACCCCCAGGGCGTCGACCAACGCTTCTTGGACTTTCTCGTAAATCTCGTCTTGGGAAAGGCCCATGGGTAATCCTTGGTAAGTTCGCCTACTCGGAAGGTTGCATCGAAAGGAACCGTTCGCCGAACAGTTCCTGAAACTGTTGTCTCGTTCCGTCCCGGACCGCCCCGTCGGTGCCGAGGTGTTCGGGGTCTCCGCTGCCGCAGCATTCCAATTTCAGTCGTGCCGAAACGGTCACCCGATCCCCTTTTTCCGCGGTCGCCTTGACGGTGACGAAGGCCCCTTCCCGCTTGACGGTCGTGACCGTGACCCGCAGCGTCTCCCCGGGGGCCAGGAAGGCGCCAAACTTGACACCCCGGGCTTCGCGGAGCAAGACCAACGGGGCCGTGAAATCGTCGCCGGTGCGGATCATCCAAACCGCCGCTTGGTGGAGCGCTTCGAGCATCATCACCCCCGGCATCACGGGAAACCGGGGGAAGTGATCCTTCAGATACTCTTCATCGGCACGAAGGGTCCGTTCCGCGACAATTCGTTGTCCGGGATCGAGCGAGAGGATGCGATCGATTTGGCAATACTTCATTTCCGGTCCCGACCGTGACAGACGTTGGCGTCTCCGATCGCCCCGTCACGACCGAGTGTCGCGAGGCGGGCGGTGGCGGAGCACGCGTTTCAGCGGCCGGCCAAGCCGCCATACCATAGTTGCGCCGCAATTTTGCCTCAACCGGAGTTGTTTCCCTTCTCGGCATCCTCGGCCGGTTCCCCCGCCGTCCCGTGACCCGCGCGGCTTCGGTCTTCGGGGCTTCGGTCTTCGGGGCTTCGGTCTTCGGGGATTTCCGGTGTGGAGCCGTCGGGCGTCTTTCCGGTCCGCTCGTCGGACTTTCCGGTCCGGTCGAGTGCCGCGGGTTGCCGAGGCCGTTCGGTCCGTTTCGCCTCCACGATCGCCAGCACCCCGCCGATCAGCAGCACCGCCCCGAGGAGCCGGAGCGGGGAGGCGGGGGAACGCGGGTTTCCCATCCACCCGTAGTGATCCAAAAGGATCGCCGCGCCGGTTTGGCCGGTCATCACGGCGGCGAACCAGATCAGCGACCCGACGCGGGGGACAAAGATCAGCGAAGTGGTGACCATCACGACGCCGATCGCCCCGCCGGTCCAAATCCACCACGGGAGCTGGCCGGCGGGCGTGACGAGCCGCGGCGGAAAGACTCCGGCGACGAGCGACAGCACCAGCACGATCACGGCGCCGCTGGCGAACGAGATCATCGAAGCTTGCAACGGGTGTTCGAGATTCCGGCCGAGCTGGCCGTTGGCGCTGGGTTGAGTTCCCAGCAAGCACCCGGTCGCCAGCCCGACGGCGACCGCGACGAAAACGATCCCCCAAGACTGCATGGGGTTATTCGTCTTTCGTCATGAGTCGGGCTTCGTCGCGTTCGCTTTCGGGCGGGGCCGAACTGTCGGTCGGCGGACGTGTGGACGTCGACGCGACTCGTCTTTGCGGGCCGGCGATTTCCGGGCCGTGGTGGACGATCTGGTTCCGGTCGTCGACGAACACCAAGCGTGGCCGATGCGAGGCGATCGCGTCTTCGGGGACGTAGGTGAAGGTCGCCAAGATCACCCGGTCGCCGGGGTGAATCAGGTGTGCGGCGGCGCCGTTGGCACACACGTCGCTCGATCCGGGTTCTCCGCGGATCGCGTACGTTTGCAGCCGGGTCCCGCGGGTCACGTTCCAGACGTCGATCGCCTCGTACGGCTGGATCCCGGCGGCTCGGAGCAGGTGCGGGGGGACCGTGAAACTCCCCTCGTAATCGACGTCCGCCGCGGTCACCGTCGCGCGGTGGATCTTGGCGGACAACATTTTTCGGAACGCGGCATTCATGACCTGATTATCACCCCGGCAACGTCAATCGCCCAGGTAGGGCTCCAGCCGCTGGCGGGTCGTCGGGTCGCGGAGCGCCAATTTGCCGAACCCGGGGACCGCGCCGAGATCGACCGCGACCTGTTGGTGTTCGTCATAGTTGGTCACCAGCATCACGGGGACGGCCCCGACTTCCGGGTCGTCCTTGATTTGGCGGATCACCTCGAGCCCGTCGGAATAGTCCCGGTCGAGCTTCCGGTTGACCGTGACCAGATCGATCGACCGTTTGCGGAGCACCTCCAGGGTGTCCTCCGGTCCGTGCGTTTGGATCACGGTGGCCCCGAAAAACGATTTCGCCATGTTGCGAATCGCGTTGAAATCGGGGCCACAGTTGCCGCAATCGACAAGTGTCTTTGGCATCATTTCCTGCTGCGACGATCAGTCTTCGAGGCTGATCTTGAACAGCTTGTCCTTGGTACTGATGAAGATCGCGCCGTTGGCGGCCACGGGAGTACTGTAGACGCTCGTCCCCATGTTCACTTCGGCGATCGGCTCGGCGTTCTCCTTGCCGAATTCGAAAATCGCGACGTCGCCGTCTTCGTCACCGATGTACACCTTTCCGTCGGCGATCAGCGGGCTTCCCCAGCTTTGCGCGAACATGTCGTAGGTGAAGTGAACGATCGGTTCGCCGTTTTCCGCCCCGTCGGCGTCGAGGCAATGGACCAGCCCCGAGAAGTCGGAGACGTAGACGAGGTCGTCCTTGATCGCCACCGTCCCGATCGTGCGGTGCATCTCTTCTTCGAAGTCGATTTCCTCGTCCTCGTTTTGGTCGAAGCGGCTGTAGTGCCAGATGACCGCGGAGTTCGGGTTGTCGATGGCGGTTTCGCCGAGTTCTTCCTCGACGGCTTTGATCCGCTTGGGGGGGATCTCGATCCGCTCGTCCCCTTCGATCTTGACGGCCAGTTGCGGGGAGACGTTCCCCCGTTTGGTCGGATCGATGCACCACAGGTGTCCCTCCCCTTCGCCGTGTTCGGGGTCTTGTCCGACGCCGACGTAGACCCGTTCTTTGTAGATCACCGGGGTCGCGATGATGTTGTTCCGCGTCCCTTCGCCCCCGAGGATCCATTTCGTTTCCTTCGGGTTGGCGTCGAACTTCCAAAGCAGTTCCGGCTCGCCGTCGGTCCCTTCGTCGGCGCGGAAGCTGTAGATCCAGCCGTCGCCGCCGGCGAAGATCGCTTGAGGCACGCCGTCGATCACACCCACGGTGGGGCTCGACCATTGTCCGTGCAGGATGTTATCGCCGGGCGAGGAATCGGTCCAAAGCACCTCGCCGGTGTTCTTGTTCATGCAGATGAAGCTCGGGGCGTTGGGGGCCGGCAGGTTGATGTGGGATTCGTCGAGCCCGTTGCTGGTGTTGACGAACAACAGATCGCCGTAGCTGGTGACGCTGCACGACGCCATGTTGTGTTGGCTGACGCCCATTTCGGGCCCCATCATGTCGTACACCCAGATCACGTCGGCGTCTTGCTTGTCATGAACGCCGAGGGTCTTGAAGAAGCTAAGCCTGGGGCCGGCCTGCTTGATGGTAAGCGTCCGGTCGACGCCGCCGAAGTTTCCGGTCGCCTTCCAGGCTTTCCCTTCGCTGACGACTTCGATCGTGGGGTCTCCCTCGACCGGTTCGCCCGCTTCGGCCAATTGCTCGCGTGTCGCGTCGCTCAGTTTGCCGTCGGCGAGGGCTTCCATCGCCGCGTTGTATACGTCGGCGTCGGGGGCGTTCATCATGTCGAGCACCCGTGCCTGTTCGTTTTGGACCGGGCCGTTGTCTTCGTCGTCGTAGAACCCGTTGACGTCGAGACATCGGACTTCGCCCCGGCTGGTGACGAACCACAACCGGTCCCCTTCCACCAGCGGCGCGCCGCAGATCCCTTGGAGCGGCCAGTCGTGGACGCGGCCGGTGATCAGTTTCTCGCTGCTGTGTTGCCAGAGGAATTCTCCGGTTTCCTCGTCGAACGCGATCAGGCACCCGAGATCGACTTCGGCCGGATAACGGTCCAGGTAGCCGGCCCCGTTGTTGGTCCCGACGAACACCTTGCCGCCGGCGATCACGGGGTTTCCATAGGTTTGGCTCCCGAGTTCGGCGAACCACGAGATATTCTCGGCGCTGGTGGGGTCCCATTCGCCGGTGCGTCGGTCAAACCTGCCGATGTTCCATTCTTCGGGGAGCCCCGAAACGTTCGGGACGTTGTTCCGAAGCCGGGTGCCGCCCCACTGAGGCCAATCCCCGCCGGCGGCGAGCACCTTTTCGGGGTCGCGTGGTTCGGAGGTGCTCGTCGCGACGAGCCGCTCGGCCGAGCCGCCCACGGCGTTCTGGTCAGCAGCATTCTGGTCCGCGGACTCCGACTTCGCGGCGCTTTCGTCTCCAGAATCCTTGTCGGCGGTGTCCTTGTCTTCCGATTCCTTGTCGGCGGTGCTCGCGTCTTCCGATTCCTTGTCGGCGGTGCTCGCGTCTTCCGATTCCTTGTCGGCAGCTTCTTTGGCTTCCGTGTCCTCGTCGGCCTCGGCCGTCTGTTTCGCGTCTTCGCCGGGATCGTCCCCGTCTGAATCGCCTCCGTCGGCATCGTCCGCGTCGGCATCGTCCGCATCCGATTGGGCCGCATTCAATTCGGTCATCTCGGCTTCGGCTGCCTTCGCCTCGGCAGATTCCGTCTCAGCAGATTCCGTCTCGGGAGATTCCGCCTCGGCAGATTCCGTCTCGGGAGATTCCGTCTCGGCGGATCCGGCCTCGGGAGACTCAGCCTCCGGGGATTCCGACTCGGCGGATGCGGTTTCCGGGGACGCCGCCTCGGGAGATTCTGCGTCGGTTGACTCGGCGTCGGGGGATTCCCCTTCGGCGTCGTCTCGTTCGAGACTCGGGGAGGGTGCGTCTTCGGAGCCGTCAGGTTCGGGCGGGTTACATCCGCTGAGGGTCACGGTGGTGAGGCTACCGAGCAACAGGGCGACGGTGAGCAGGGACCACGCGGAGAGTTCTTGTTTTCGTTTCGTTGGCATGGGTCGGTTGATTCGTTTCGGGAGGGAGGGAGACGATTCCGGGATCGGGACGGGGCCAGGTCGGTCTTCTAGCGACGCGTCAGGGCCGATCGCGGCCGTCTACGGTTCGTCGGTGTTGGAGGTGACTTCGACATTATCGATGTAGATTTCCGCGACCTTGGCGTTGCCGTACAAGCCCGGGCTGGCTTTCAAAACCGGGGCTTCGTCGACGGCGGTGATCGACCACTCGTCCGGTTCGGGGGTCCCGCGGGGCCACACTTTGCCTCGGAGAATCGCGACCGGGGCGTTCCCTTGGCTCTCGACGTCGGCGCGGAATTTGATGCGGTACCAGGTATCTTCTTTCCACGTGAAGGGGACGGTTTCCGCCATCCGAAGTTGGGCGTCCCAGCTGCGGATTTGCAGCTCTTGGCTCTCGCCCATCAGGTCGATCGTGTAGCCCTGGTTGAGCAGCCCGATGTCGGGGAGTTGTTGGCTCATCCGAGCCCCCTTCACGTCGGCGCTGATCGTGTACCCGGACATTTCGTTGGGGCCGATCCATGCCCGGCTCCGCGCCCCCTTGGGAATCGTGGTGATCTTGACCAAGGCGTCCGACCCGTCGACTTCGCGGATCACGTGACGGTACCGCGCGCCGACCCACGAAAGGGGCGCGTCGTCGGCGCCGTCGAAGGTGAATTTCCAAGGCAGCGGCGGGATGATCCGGAACCGCGAGTCGCCCGACACGTCGCCGACCCGTGCGGTGACATACGCCGCGGTGTGGCTCACGTCGGGGGACGCGGTGAACGTATTCCCGTCGATCGATCCCGGCCCTCGGACTTCCCAGGTGACGTCGCCGGGATCGTCCAATCGTTGCCCGAGTCGGTTGAAGACGCGCACGTCGAGGTCGACCGATTCGCCCGGCTGGAGCACCCGTTCGAACGGCACGATCTGGACTTGGGCGACGTCGGGATTTTCTGGGACCGGCGTTTCGTCCCCCATCGCCTCGGCGATCGAGACCGGTTCCTGTTTCCCTTCGCCGGTCCCCACGCAGTACAGCGTCGAGGTGCTTGGGAAGTAGAGCCGGCCATCGGCGACGATCGGGGAACCGGAGAAGCCGGCGTCTCGCATACGGCCTCGGACGAGCGTTTCGAAACCGTCTTCGGTCGGTTCGAGGATCGCCCAGGGGCCGTTTTCGGTGAGCACGTAGAGTTTGCCATCGGCATAGGTCAGCGACGCCCGTTGGCGGTTCCCGGCGACGCGGAGCCGTTCGGCGATGAACTCGCCGGTGTCGGCGTCGATCACCCACATTTTGCATCGGTCATCGAGAACATAGAGCCGGTTATCGATCAGCACCGGCTCGCTGTAACCGTTGACAATCTCCTCCCGCCGCCAAAGCTCCTCGACTTTCGTTTCGTCGCCGGTGCCGGTGATCTCGAGGCACACGACGGCTCCCATCGAGCTGTTCCCCACATTTTCTTCGCTGTGTCCGGCGAACACGCGGTTGCCGACGACGAGCGGGGTCAAAAAGATCCCGCGACGTGAGAGGTCGAAGTGCCAGAGGGGCTTTCCGGTTCGCGGCTGGAACCCCCAGATCGCCCCGTCGCCGGCGCCCATGATCAGCTGGCGTTGGCCCTCGATGGTGACCAAGCTCGGGGCGGAGTAGGTCGTGTCTTTTGGCAGGTCCCGGGTGCCGTTGAACCAGACGAGTTCGCCGGTCCGCTTGTCGAAGCCGAGGAGCCGGTGGTTGGGGCGGGCGCGGTCACCCCAGTTGATGATGATCCCGCTGATGACCACCAGGTCTTCGTGGATGATCGGGAAGTTCGTTCGACCGCCGTAGGTCGAAAGCAGCCCGAATTCTTCGTGCAGGGGACGTCGCCAGACGGTCTCGCCGGTCTCACCGTCGATGCAGTGAAAAATTCCGCACGAACCGAGCGAGTAGACGTAGCCGGTTTCTTGGTCGGCGACGACGCTGCTCCACCCGACCCGCTCGGCGGGGACGTCCGACGTCCAGACGTTGTAGCGGTTCTCCCACAGCGTTTCCCCGCTGGCGGCGTCGAGGCAGACGACCCGTTCGCCTTCGCGGGGCGTGCCCGGTTCGGCCCGCTGGATCGTGTAGAGCCGTCCGTCCATCACGACCGGGGTCGAAGGCCCGCCGATATCGTCACGTTTCCAGATCAGGTTGCTGTCGTCGCCACCGGAAGGATCCCAGTCGGCGGGGAGCCCCGAGGCGTCGGCGGTGCCGTCGAACTGAGGGCCTCGCCAATAGGGCCAATCCGCGGATTGCGCCGCCGCCACGGAGGCGGACAAGCCGATCGCCAGGGAGGCGAGGAGGGCCCGCGATGTCGTGGAAGCCCGCGATGTCGTGGAAGCCCGCGATGTCGTGGAGACCCGCGATGTCGTGAGAAGTCGCTCGGAGAACCGTTTCAAGATTTTCATGTTGGGGGTCACCATGCTGGGGGGCACCATGGGCTAAACGAGTTTGGGCCGATCGGGTGTCAATCGAAGTGTTCGTCGTCGGGATCGAAATTCGGCGTGCAGATGATCAAGACGGTCATCCGACCGCATGCCCGGTGTCGGATTCCGGGGGGGATCAGGATCGACGTGTGGGGGCGGACCGGGTGGAGTTCGCCGTCGAGTTCGATCGCGGCTTCGGGGTCGCAATCTAATACGACGTAAACCTCGGTATGTTCACGGTGATAGTGGCGGACGGCGTCTCGAGAGATCTCCGTCAGGTGCACGGTGCCGGGAAATTCGCTTCGCTCGGCGAACGCCCGCCGGGCCGACCCGCAGGGACACTCGACGGCTGGCAAGCCGGGTAAGTCGATCACCTCTGCCGAGGCAGGGTTTGGGGGCTCAGTACCGGCGGTTTCGGCGTTGCGTTGCAAGGGGCGAAATCCAAGGGCCGCGACAGGGGAGGGCTTGGCGTTCAACGGCGGCGGGCGTCATGGGCATCGGGTAGGAGGGATACGGGCAGTCTATACCGATCTGTCAAGATTTTCCACGGACCGGACCGAATCAACCCGGAGGACCGGGAATCGAGGTGTCGAGGACCCAGCCGTTAAAGCTTAGCAAGCGGGGGAAAATGGGGTGGAAGATTGATCGACCTCGGGTTCGGCGCCGATACCGTTACTGTTTCGCCCCTTGGAGGCTGACGGCTCGTGGCCGACGGTTTCCTGCGGCGAAAGAGACCCAGAGGCTCTGACATCGGATGTCAGGGTCTCGTTGGTGGTCTGAATCGGGTTACTGATGCCGTTCGAAACATTTCGGCGTCCTTCGGGGCGCCGGGGCGGCGAGGATCAGCAAGCTGAACGAAGTCCGCGGTCTTGGCGTTCGCGTCGGGCCGCAAGTGCTTGTGGGTAGGTTCAGGTGTGCTCGCCGGCGACTTCGTCCGGCGACTGCATCTGGCGCCGTCCCGCCGGGATCGGACGGGTGTTCATGACCGGAATCAGCTCACCAACGAAGACACCCGCGAATTCGCGTGAGAGGGAGACGTGGCTCCAATGAAGCGGACACTACTTACTTTGACCATCGTTTTGGCTAGCTCCGTGTGCAGCCAAAGCTTTGGTTTTGACCTTTTGGATCGGATGCTCGGCATGCGGGGCTGTGGAAGCTCGGCGAGCTGTTGCGATACGGGCTGTGACACGCCCATGGGCGAACCGGCTTGCGGCTGTGAAGTCGCCGGCGACCCTTGCGGGTGTGACCCGTGTGGTTGTGCCGCGGAACCGGGTTGCGGCCTCGACGCCGCCTGCGGTTGTGCGGAACCGGCTTGCGGCTGTGAAGCCCCCTGCGACCCTTGTGGCGCGGACCCGGCTTGCGGTCTCGAAGTCGCCTGTGACCCTTGCGGTTGCGACAGCGGCTGCGGGAGCAAGCGGGGCGGGTTGCTGAGCAAGTTGTTCTCGCACGGCAAGAGCAGCAGCTGCGATTCGGGTTGCGATCCGGGTTGCGGACTCGAAGCGGCCTGCGACCCGTGTGCGGCGGATCCGGCGTGCGGCTGCGAAGTCGTCGCCTGTGACCCTTGCGGTTGCGACAGCGGCTGCGGCAAGCGGGGCGGATTGCTGAGCAAGTTGTTCGGCAACCTGCACGGCAAGTCGAGCTGCGACAGCGGCTGCGACGCGGGCTGCGACGGCTGCGGCTGCGGCGTTGCCCCGATGCACGGGGACGCCCCGTCGGAGGCACCGATGCCCCCGGCACCGGCTCCGGAAGAAGAAGCTTCCTACCGAAACCCGCCTCGGCCGATCGTCGACCCGAGTGCGAGCGTCTCGAGCAAGCGTCGCGTCATTCAGGCCAGCGCCGTCTACGTTCGCTGAAATATGCGATCGTCGATCCGCTGAAACCTTTCAGACGTGACGACAAAACGGCCCGATGGGGGAAACCCCGCCGGGCCGTTTTTTTTGTTTTGGCTTCTCTTGACCCCCACGCGTCCGGTCGCCTACTCACACGGTATGACCAAGACGATCTTTTTTTCGGTGGGTGAACCGAGCGGCGACCAACACGCCGCGCGGCTGATCCGTGAGCTTTTGGGGATCGATCGCGACGTCCAGACGCGAGGGTTCGGGGGTCCCGCGATGCGGGCCGCCGGTTGCCGACTCGACCGCGATTTGACGGGGGAATCGGTCGTCGGTTTGCTCGAAGCGGTTCCGAAGGTCCGACGATTTTTCTCTTACGCCGCCGAGGCGGAACAGGCCTTCGAGGCGGGGGAGGTGGACGCCGTCGTGCTGGTCGACTTCCCGGGGTTCAACTGGCACATCGCCAAGCGGGCGAAGCGACACGGCGTCCCGGTGATTTACTACTGTCCCCCCCAACTTTGGGCGTGGGCCGCTTGGCGCATCCGGAAGATGAAACGGACCGTCGACGAGGTGCTCGCGGTGCTGCCGATCGAAGAGGCGTTTTATTCCGGGCATGGGATCCCGACCCGTTTCGTCGGACACCCGTTTTTCGACGCCGTCCGCCAGAACCCGCTCGACGCCAAATTGATGTCGCGTCTCGACAGCGTACGCGAGTCGGGCGAGTCGCTCGTCGCCGTGTTGCCCGGTTCCCGGGACCACGAAGTTCACCGAAATTGGCCGATCATGCTCGCCTCGATCCGCGAGCTTCATCGGAAACATCCCCGCGCCCGGTTCTTGGTCGCCGGGTACCGCGACCGGCATGCCGTGTGGGCGCGGGACCGGCTCGCGGCGGCGGACCGATCGCTCCCGATCGAATTCTTCGTCGGCCGTACGAGCGAGCTGATCGAGGCGGCCGACTGCGCGATGATGGTGAGCGGCTCGGTCAGTTTGGAACTGATGGCCCGGCGCACCCCGGCGGCCGTGATCTATCGGGTCGGGCGGGTACTTCGCACGTTCGCCCGGCTCGCGGTCCGCGTCGACACGATGACGCTCCCGAATTTGATGGCGGGTCGGAAGGTCTTTCCCGAATTCGTGTCGACCGGTGACCCCGCCCCGGCCGTCGAGTTTCTCACGGCGTCGATCGACGCGTTCCTTGGTGACCGGTACTATTACCGCGATAGCGTCCGGCGACTCGGGGCGCTCGAGGCGAAGTATGCTCAGCCTGGCGCTTCGGCCAACGCCGCCCGGTGTCTGGCCGATCGGCTCGCCGGACGCTCCGGTTTCGTGCCGTCTTTCGGGGCGTCCACGGGCTTTCCGGCAGAGCAAGACACGGGCTTTCCGGCAGAGCAAGACACGGGCTTTCCGGCAGAGCAAGACACGGGCTTTCCGGCAGAGCAAGACACGGGCTTTCCGGCAGAGCGAGACACGGGCTTTCCGGTGGGCCACCCTCCCGGCCTCGCTTCTCGTCACGGGGAAGCCGAGGGGTGGCCCCACGCGGCCTGACGGACTCGTCCGGCGGAACGAGCTCGCCCGGCCTGACAAGTCAAACCGTTTTCCGGGTCGCGACGTATCGACCGGTGGACCGCCGCGGGATGTTCCTGGCGGTTACAGTGCGACGTTGCTGATGTTTTCTCGACCCGTTCCGCCGACCCTGACTCCGCATGACGATCGATCATCAACACGACGGTGAATCTGCCGCGAACCGTGGGGCCGTGCGGAGGATGGGGGGCGAGGGCTCGGTCGAGCTCGAAACCCCGGCTCCGATCCGGTTTTCGGGATTTCTCGCGCTTCTGTTCGCGTTCCTGAGCGTTTTTTGCCTGTTGACGCCCGGTTTGATCGCGTTTCCGTTGGCGGCGATCGTGCTTGGCGTTTTCGCGCTCCGCCCCTCACGCGGTCCGAAGCCGATCGGGGTGACTCCCGCCCGCCTCGCGATCGTGCTCGCGGTCGGGCTCGGGGTTTGCGGGTTCGGTTTGTTCCTGCTGCGAGGCCAAACGTTGAAGGAGCAGGCGACGTACTTCGGCCACCAGTTCCTTGAAATCGTCGCCGCGGGGCACCACGAGTACGCGCTCGAACTGAAGAAACGCGAGCCGGACCGGAGTCTCCCGACGACGCCGCTGAAGGAGCTTTACCAACGAGAGAAAGCGGCATCGGAATCACTCGTGATGTTTCGCGACGATCTGGCGACCCGGTTCGTCGAAGAGGCCGGGCCCGATGCCGGGTGGGAATTGACGGGGAGTCCGAAGGCGTATCGATATCGTGGGGTCGACATGGTGGAGACGCGATGGGTTGACCCCGAACGGCCCGGCGCGTCGCGGGTCCGAGTGGTCCTGGAGTATCTCCGCGACCACGAGGAGTTCCGGGGGCACTGGGTCGTGCACACATTCGAGCTCGAACAACCCGACGGCGACGCCGCCGCGAACGTCGCGCCGGTCAGCTTTTGAATCGGGCGAATTCTCGTCCGCTGTGGCGGCGACGCGTCGAGTCTTGTCGGGATCGACCCGATTCGCCTCCGCTCGCGATTCGGTATCATCAAGCATCCGAGGACGCCAGCACGGGACGATAGGAGCGGGAAATACGATGGGAGATGATCAGCCGACGCTTTTCGAATCGCTCGGGGGTGCCCGGGGGGTTCAGGAGGCGGTGCACGAAATGTACCGTCGCGTCCTCGACGACGAAGAGCTTGCCCCGTTTTTTGAAAACGTGTCGATCGAGCGGATCAAGCGGATGCAGATAGAGTTCGTTTCGTCGATGACCGACGGGCCGGTCCGCTACTCGGGTGCTGAGCTGAACGCGGTGCATCGGGGCCGTGGCATCAAACGCCATCACTTCTCGAAGTTTTGCGGCCACATGGCCGACGCCTTGGAGGCCCGTGGCGTCGACGCCCGAACGATCGATCAGGTCTTGGGTCGCTTGGCGATGTACAGCGACAAGATCACCGGTTCGGCGAACGTCGACGGCTGATCAATTCTCGATGAGTGCCTGCACGAGTCGTCGCTCGCTTTCCCGATCGCAGCGCGGGAGCAACGCCTTGGCCCGCCGCACCCGTTCTTCGGCGGGCATGTCGAATTGTCGGATCGCCCGCACGTAGCCTCGAATCACTCGCACGCGGTACTTCGACGGTTCCATCTCGTCGATCAGCGTGTCGAGGGTGTCGGCGACGTCCGCCGACGGCCACCGACCAAGTGCCTCGGTCGCCGCGTCGACCATCGCTTCGTCGTCGGCCCGCGCCGCGAAGGCGACCACGTTCAACGCCCGCTGGCCACCGACGAACGCGAGCCAACCCATCAGCTTCCGCCGCAGTGGAGCCGTTTCGGCTTGGCCGAGTTCCGCCGCGAGCACTTCGGCGGCGGCATCCGGCGGCATCCTCACGAGTGCCGATTCGATCGCGGAATCCCGATCGGACGCGTCTCGGTCTGCCTTTTCCCTGGCGGTTTCGGTTCCCTCGGTTTCGCCGTTCGCATCGAGTTCGATCCCGTGTTCGATCAGTTCTTGGAGTTGTTCGGCCGTTGTCGTCCGGGCGGCGGCGTGGAGGCATCTTCGCCGCAGCGAATCGGGACCCGCGGCGACGAGTGTCAGCAGCGGTTCGGTCGCCGGCTCCAACCGCCGCGCGGCGGCATACGCGGCGAGGCCGCTGACCGGTGCGAGCGATTCCCCGTCGTCCGGCCGGTCGGCGTTCTTCGAATCGTATCGTTCGGCCCAACGGACGAGTCGTTTGACGACGGCCGCGTCGAGCGCCGTGGTCCCTGCTGACGCGAGCGACTCCCAAGCCGACTCCGCGATCTCGGCTCGCCGATCGATCACGTCGGGAACCGACGAGGCGTCGGCGAAGTGTCCGAGTGCGACGAGGGTCCGGAACGCTTCCGCGGCAACTCCCGAATCGTCGGCGTTCAACAACGGCTCGATCGCGGCGGCGATTCGCTTCCGGTCCGTTCCCTCGCGGTTGCCGACTTCGGCCAGCACTCGCAACGCGATCACTTGGCGTGGCGGGGTGAGTTCTGGGGCCACGTCGGTGATCGCGGTCACCGCTTGGGGGCCGGCGTCGCGGGCCGTCGAGACCGCCTCGCGGAAGCGTGCGAACGATTCCGCCGTCGCGGCGGCGTTCCAAGCTTCCGATCCGGGTGAGTCTCGAAACGCGACGTCGGTCTCGGGTTCGGTTTTCGCCGGCGTCGTGCGGATCTTTCGGAGCGCCCGAGTCGCGGCCGCGCGGACCGTGGCGTTCCCGGAGTCTTGAAAACGTTCGAGCCGCTCGATCGCGCCGTCGATTCGCCGTTTGCCGATCGACGCGATCACTCCGGCCAACCGTTGTCCGTCGGGCCCGTCGAGGTTACCGAGTTCGTCGAGTGCGGCGACGAGAGCGTTGTCCGCTTCGGGGCCCGGGATTCGTTCGAGCGCGGTCCGCGCGTAAGTGGCCAGTTGTTCGTCGGCCAGTTGTTCCGCGAGTGGGGGGACAGCCGACGCGTCGCCGACGATCGCCAGCCGCTGACACGCCTTTGCCTTTTCGAACACCCCGGCGTCGGACGTCAAAACGCGAATCGCCGCTTGCGGATCGGGGTCGCCTGGCAACCGGTCGTCGGCGATGCCGGTCGCGGAGATTCCGAGGCCGGTCACGAACGAGAAGAGGGCGAACCAGGGGGTGGCGAGAGCGATCGTTCGACCGGGCCAAGCGAATCTCGTCGCCAGATGGCAGGCCGCCGTCGAGGTGAGTTTGGTGACCCCGGGGAGTCTCGGGTTGGTCGTTCCGTTCATCGGATTCGGATCTCAGCGAGAAAGGGGAGTGGGAACGCGTAGCAGGGGACGGGAGCGCGGGGCAGCAAATCCGTCAGACGCCGTACGGTTCGTTAGACGCCGTAGGGGGCGCGCATCGCGCGGCCGCGCATCCGGTTCGCTGGGTCATCCCCGACGAACGATTCCGATTCCGGGTCGAAACGGAGTTTTCGCTCGAGCAACCAACTGATCGCGGCCGCATGGCACGCGATGTGGCTCGACCGCATCACCTTCGCGTTCGCTTTCGGCGCGGCCCGCGTCTTGACGCAGTCGAAGAAGTCGCGGACGTGCTTCCAGGGGATCGTTCCGGCGTCGAACGGCGGGGGAAGGTCGGTGCGGAGCGAATCGCTCGACACCGCCATTCGGCCCGAGTCCCCGGTCTCGACCCACCCCTCGGTCCCCTCGAATCGGACCGGACAGGTTCCGAGCCCGAGCCAACCGTTTTTCCGCAGCACGACGCGGACGCCGTTTTCGTACCGGCCCTCGATCACGTTGTCGCCGGGGACGTCCTGAGGTTCCCATTCGACCGGGGCCGAGCCGTCGGCGTCGCACGCCCATTGGCACAAGTCCAACGTGTGGGCGCCCCAATCGAGGAGCCGCGCGCCGGAGTCGAAGTCATGATGACCACGCCACCGACCGTTGACGTATTGCTCGTTGTACGGACGCCACGGGGCAGGGCCGAGCCAACGGTCCCAATCCACCACTTGCGGGTCCGGTTCGGGCTGCTCCGGGAGCCAGTCGTGGCGATCGATCAGCTCGTAAATCGACGCGTGCACGGTTTGCAGTTCCCCGAGCCGACCCGAGCGAGCCAAGTCGACCGCGTGGGCGAAGTGGTCCTGGCTGCGGCGTTGGGTCCCCGCTTGAAACACGCGGCCGGTGCGGGCGACCGTGTCGGCGAGCTGTTGACAAAGTTCGACCGTGATCCCACACGGCTTTTCGCAGTACACGTCTTTCCCCGCTTCGGCGGCGTGGATCGCCGCCGGGGCGTGCCAACGGTCACCGGTGGCGATCAATACCGCATCGATGTCGTCGCGTGCGAGCAATTCGTGAAAATCGAGATAGCTCTCGCAGCGGTCGTTGCCGTTTCGTTCGTCCGCCATCGCCTTGACCGCCTCGCGGCGGTCGGCGCGGACGTCGGCGATCGCGACGAACTCGACGTCGGGTTGTTCGAGCATCGCGCCGAGTACCTTGGAGCCGCGGTTGCGAATCCCGATCCCGCCCAACCGGATCCGTTCGCTCGGCGCCACCCCGCCGTCACGCCCCAAAGCGCGAGCGGGGATGAACGTCGGGGCGGCCAAGATTCCCGCCCCCGCGATCGTCGCCGCACGGGAGAATTCCCGGCGGTTGGAAAGATGTTTTCGCATCGAGATCGGCCTTGGGGAAAGAGAGCGACAAACTCTCATCGTAGCGGCTCGCCGCCGCCGGTTGGCCGTTCAACCGATGCGACTGGGTGCGATCATTCCCGATCGGCACCACGCGGCTGGCGGGGCCGATCGCCGCCGCGATCCGGGCGGCCGCGGAGGTCACCACGGCCGAAGGCCCCACGTCCCGGGCCACCTTCACGACGCCGCTCCATTTGTGCCTTCAGCATCGCGGCCAACTCCTCGCGGCTGAGCTTCTCGTCGTCGTCTTTGTCAAAGTTCATCCAGCGGTCGACCATCGCGTTCACGTCGGGGACGCCCCGTCGCCGGACCGAATCGTCGTCGCCCTTCGTCTCCTGATCGTCCCGTTCGGCCCGTCCTTCCCGTTCGGCCCGTCCTTCCCGTTCGGGGCGTCTATCCCGTTCGGGGCGGCCTTCGGGTCCCCGACGCCCTTCGCCACGTCCCCGCGGCCCCCGCGGGCCCGACTCACCGTCCCGCGGTCCGCGGCGTGCGAATTCGCGGCGTGCGAACTCGGGGCGGAGTTCTTCCGGGGTCAGTTTGCCGTCGCCGTCCTTGTCGAGTTTCCGAAGCGCCGCGGTCGCGTTCGCGAGCTCCTCGGCCGAGATTTCGCCATCGGAGTCCGCGTCGAGCGCCGCCATCACGGGGAGCATCCGCATCATCCCGGTTCCCGGCCCGCCACGTTCCGGCCCGCCACGTTCCGGTCCGCCAGGTCCGCCGCCGCGAGGGCCGCGGTCTCCGGCGCCGCGGTCTCCGGGGGGACCTCCGCGGCCGCCACCGGGCGGTTGGGCGATCGCGTCACCGGCGAGCATTGCGAAGGCGATCAGGAGACCGGTTGCGGCCCACCGTCGCGCCAGAGATTCGTATCGAGTCGTCATGAGAGTTCGCTCCGATTCGGAAAAGGGGCCATCCGCGTCCGAAGGCGTTTCGAAATCTTCGCGGCCGGCGTTACGGGTCATTGAACACGAAACTGGCGGTTAAGTTTCGCCGGTTTCGCTCGACGCGAGGTGGGATCGGAGGCCGCGTGACCGTCAATCGTGCTATCACCGCTGTTGGGGGCAAGACCGCTTTATCGCTCGTCAGCGGTCGGCCGAGCGGATGACTCGATTCGTCGCGGCGGGACGGACGATGAAGAAAACGAGGGTGACCGCACGACCCGTTTCGAGGACCTGGACCGATGCAAATGACCCGCAACCGTTACTTCATGCTCGGCGTACTGATGATCCTGCTCGGGATCCAGTTCCGCATGATCGACTCGTTCGTGTTGAACGAATCGACGACCCGTGCGTTGGCCCGGATGTCGAAACAGAGTTCGGTCGCTTCGAACGATTCGTTCGGCGACTTCCTGATGCAAGTCCACCCACGGCCGACCAAGCGGGTGTCGCCCCCGCGTTGGCTCGGGCTTGCGTTGATCGCCGTCGGTTCGGTCGTCAGCTTACACGCGATCGCGATCCCCCGGTCGTGATCGGTACCGCGGTGATCCTGGTGGTCGCCGTCGTCTTCGCGGCGGCGGACGACTCGGGAAGGGCGCGCCCGCTCGAGGACGGCGATCGGGGTGGTCCGAACCGACCGCTGCTCCGCGAAGGGACGCGAATCCCGCCGACTGCCGGTCGCTTCCGACGCGTCGGGCGACGTTGGGAGTTCGTCTCCGATGCCGCCGAAGAACTCGCCGACGCGAAGACCGAGGCCGAAGACGCCCGATTCGAAGACGCCCGATTGTTCGACGATCGGAAGGCTCCGAATCGCGACGCCGACGCGACGACCCCGACCGCCACCGGAGGCGTTTCGGCCGACGCCGCGTCCGCTTCCGAAACCCGCCCCGAGGTCCCGCGGATGCTGGTCGTCGAAAACTTGATGTTGCAGCGAATCGAAGAGGCGGTCCGGGACGACCCGGCCGCCAACCGCTGGAACGTCACCGGGGTCGTGACCGAATACCAAAACGAGAACCGACTCATCGTGACGACGGCCGAACGCGCCGACGCGCGTTGATCGCAACCGAGTCAGTGCCGATCCGAGGGAAGTCAGTGCCGATCCGAGGGAAGTCAGTGCCGATCCGAGGGAAGTCAGGGCCGATCCCACGGATGGGGACAGAAACTTGCCGTACCCTCCGGCGCGGACTACCGTGCGCCGTTGGCCTGTGTCACCCCGAGTCGGATCCGAAGCCCTTCGGGCGTCCCATGAACGAACCTGACGTGATCCGAAGCGGTGGCCCCGGCCCCGTCGAAACGGTGTCGATCCCCGGTGATCAGATCAACGAACCGGGGAGCGACGACGATTGGTCCGACCGGATCCGCAAGGCGGCCGGCCGCGCTTCCGGTCAGTTCCTCACGCTCGACCTTGGGGACGTCGTCCGCCTGGGCAGCCTCGGTTTGAACCGGCTGATTCAACTCAATCGGGTCGCCCGGCAGCACGGATTGGAGGTCACGCTGGTCAACGTCCGGCCGCCGATCGGCGAAGTCCTCGCGTTGACGCGGATGGATCGTCTGTTTCGCCCCAGCCCGAAACCGGCCACCCCCGACTTGGAGACGGAAGGCGGCCGTTCCTTATCGGGTGGCGACCCGACAAGCGACCGTCCGGCATCCGCCGGAGAGGACCCGTCGGCAGGGGAGGCATCTGAACGCGGGGAGGCATCTGAACGCGGGGACGCGCGAGGCGACCGGGCTGACGAAACCTGAGCCCACCCGGCGGCCGCCGCGGGGTCAATTCGGTAGCGTCAATCCTCGAGGGTGAAGCCGATCTTCACGGTCACCTGCCAATGGGCGACCTTGCCGTCTTCGATGTGTCCGCGGGTTTCGAGAACCTCGAGCCATCGCATGTGGCGGATCGTTTGCGAGGCCCGCTCCACCGCGCGGCGGATCGCGTCTTCGATCGACGTCGTCGACGATCCGGTCAGTTCGACTTGCTTGTAAACGTGGTCGCTCATGGCATCTCCTCGGTACTTCGGGTCGTGCAGAATCAGCTTCGGGCCATCGAAAACATCGTGTCGGCGGGTCAACGCTGTCCGACAACCTTGACCCGGCCGAATCGGTCATCCCGACACGCCATCCTTGATCATTTGAATCAGCTCGTCGGTCTTCATCCGCCCGGCACGGTCGGTGCCGTCGAGCACACCGGCGACGAGCTCCCGTTTGTTGGCGTGCATTTCTAAGATCTGTTCTTCGATCGTCCCTTCGGCCACCAACCGATAAACGGTCACCGGTCGGTCTTGGCCGATACGATGCGCCCGGTCGGTCGCTTGGTCCTCGACGGCCGGGTTCCACCACGGGTCGAGGTGGATCACGTAGTCGGCGGCGGTCAGGTTCAATCCCGTGCCGCCCGCCTTGAGCGAGATCAAGAACAGGTCGCCCTCGCCGTTTTGGAACGCGTCGACCCGCCGCTGCCGTTCCTTCGATGGGGTCGCCCCGTCGAGGTATTGGAACGGGATCCCGAGCTTGTCGAGCCGTTGACGGACGACGGTAAGGTGCTTGACGAATTGGCTGAATACGAGCGCCCGGTGGTCTCCCTCGCGGAGCTCTTCGATTAACGACATCAACAGGTCGAGCTTCGCGGAGCTCTTCTTCCATCCCTTATCGACGAGCGCCGGGTGGCACGCCAGTTGGCGGAGCCGGGTGAGCCACGCGAGCGTCCGGATGCGACGGTCGCCCTCGTTGCCGCCGTTGCCGCCGTCGCCGCCGAGCCCGCTCAGGTCGGCCACCGCGGCGAACCGGGCCTCTTCGTACCGGCGACGTTCTTCCGGGCTGAACTCGGCCCGCAACGTGACTTCCGTCCGCGACGGCAATTCCCGCAAGACCTTATCTTTCGTCCGTCGCAAAATGAACGGCTGGACGAGCTGCGCCAGCGACTTGCGGCGGTCCTGGTCGTGATGCCGCTCGATCGGCTCGGCGAACCGTTTCCGGAATCGGTCCCACGACCCGAGCAAGCCGGGGCTGAGTGTTCGGAACAGACTCCATAGCTCCCCGAGGTGATTCTCGAGCGGGGTTCCCGAAAGGCCGAGTCGCCACTCGGCGTCGAGACCCCGGATCGCCTGGGACGTCTTCGTTTGCGAGTTCTTGACGAACTGTGCCTCGTCGAGCAGCAGCGTGTTCCAGCGCCGCCGCGCGAACGCCTCGGCGTCCCGCTGCAACAGTTGGTAGCTGACGATCACCAGGTCTCCCGGGCCGGCCGAGTCGATCAACGCGTCCCGGTCGGAATCGCGATACGAGTGCGGACGAAGCTGCGGCGCGAACCGCTGTGATTCCCGAACCCAGTTGTCGCCGACGCTCGTCGGGGCGACGACCAACGCCGGTCCGTCACCCGCTCGGTCGACGAGCACGCCGAGCGCCTGGACCGTCTTGCCGAGCCCCATGTCGTCGGCAAGCACCCCGCCGACCCCCCAACGGCTGAGCCTTGCCAACCAACGATACCCGTCGAGCTGGTAATCGCGAAGCTCCGCGTCCAACCCCGACGGTTGTTCGGGGGTCCACTCGGCGAGCGACTCCAGACGCTCGATCGCGGTATGCCAACGCCGTGTCGCCTCCAGCGGGATGTCTTCGCCGAGCAACTCCTGGACCGCCGGGACCGCCGCGTCGGCGACCTTCAGCGAGCCACGGTCGTTGAGCGCGGTGTCGCCGAGCCGCTCCAATCGACGGCGAAACTCGTCGCTGATCTTGGCGAATTCGCGGTCCCCGATCCGGACCAGCGTGCGGTTCTCCCGCACCGCCTCCAAAAGTTCTGCTAACTTCACCTCGCGGCCGTCGATCGACACCGCCCCCTGAAGCCCGAACCAGTCGCGGCGATCGTCGATCTGGACCCGCAACGACGCCGGGGTGATCTCGCCACGCACCCGCAGCGTTTCCCCCTCCGGCCACACCATCCGCGGCGTCTCGTCGCCGCCGTCATAAAGCCGCGACAACAGGTCGAGCGCCACCGCGTCGGAGTCGGCGACCCAGCCGTCGTTTCCTTCGGGCGTTAACCCCGACAGCCCGAATCGTGCGATCACCCCGTCCGCCCGCTCCCGTTCGCCCGCCAAGTCGCGGCGCAGGCGGACCGGACCCGACTCGGTCAAACACCGCAAGGTCTCCGGTTCGCGGCCGGGACTCGGAAGCTCGCGGAACCGTTCGTCGAACATCGCCAATCGGACCGACAGCCCCTCGCCCGTCCGCGGACGGAGCTCGATCACCAGCTCCGCGTCGACCGGCTCGATCGGACCCGCCAAGCTGTCGGGCAAATCGACCCGGACCAAACCGTCGACCGCCGAGGCCTGGACCGCCAAACGGCCCGCCGCTTCTCGGTCGAGCAACACGTCGCTGAAGTCCTGCCGCAATAAATGCTGCACGATCTGCGTCGCCCTCGGGTCCCGCAGAGAACAGACGACCAACCGGCCCCGTTTGCGGTCCGCCAATACCACCAACGGCTCGATCGGGTTGGCATATCCGAGCAACACCGTGCAGTCACGCGGCGCGATGTCGATCCCCGACACCGCCAATTGCGGTCGGTACCGGAGGTCGGCCCCCGTCTCGTCGGCCCCCGTCCCGTCAGGCCCGTCCTCCGGCCCCCCGTCGCTCGCCGAACTGGCGTCGTCCGCTGAATACGATTCGTCGCTCGAGTTGGCGTCGGCCTCCGCGCCGCGGTCCACCGCGACGAGCCGCAACGTGAGTTCCGCGGCGTGCACCTCCACTGGCGTCGCGTCCCCGTCGTCCCAAGCCACGTTCGGATGTCCGACCAGCATCCGCACCGCGTTGAACTCCGGGTAATGTTCCCCTTCGAAGCTGTAACTCGGTGACGCGACCAACGGCGCGATGCGGCCGTCGATCGGGTGATCGCCGAAATCGCGGCGGAGCAGGTCGAACCCGCGGATCTCACGCCCCTTCGTCCAACCCTTGCCGTTCTTCCGCGGACGCTGCTCGTACGGCCGGATCGCGATCGGGCTGTAATACCGCGAGTTCGCCAAATTCACCCGCCACTGCAACCGCGTCTCTTGCCGCGGCGCCGAGCGATCGGCCTGTTCCGCCAACTGCAACAGGTCGTCGACGAGTTGGTGGCCTTCGGAAACCTCGTCGACTTGCAACTCGCTGAAAAAGTCGACCATCTCCGAGATGCTCCGCCGGCCGAGCTGCTCCTGCAGCCACCACGACGCGGCGAGCGTGTGAACGCAGTGCCCGTCCCGTGAAAACGCGGGACACGTACACCCCGGCTCGCACGCCAAATCGAGTCCGAGCAGCCCCGAACGGCCCTCCTCGAACGAGCCCTCGATCCCGATCGTCGTCTTGACCGTCTTCTGGCGGGTGCCGGAGACGTTGAAGGTGAACAACAACGTCCCCCCTTCCTGGGCCAGGGACGGAACGCCGACGTTCAACATCGCCGCACGCTTGTCCAGAGACGTGTCGTGACAATCGACGAGCCGCTCGACCGCTTCGGCGGCCAGTAGTCCGAACGTCCCGACCGCGTCTTCGGAAATCAGATCCATGCTCTTTGTATCCGTTCTCGGTATCGCGTCCCGAACCGGCGACGCGCCGCCAGCCCGATTTCCCCGATGCGGCGACACGCGGGCCCTTCGTTTGGCCCCCCGTCCTGCACGCCATGACCCCCGCGAACCCCAAGTCGGGGCTCGCGGGATCACGCGCAAGCCCTGTAGTTTACCCGGATGGCGAATTCACGCGATGGCACTTTGATGTCGGCGCGATTTCGTTAAAGTTCGGATCAACTCACACCCTGGCACTCGACCGCGAGCGGAGATCTCATGCCAAAACTCACTGTCGTCGGATTCGGAGAGTTCGAAGTCACCCCCGGAAAAAGGCTGGTCAAGGCCCTCGTCGAAGACGCCGGCACCGACCAACTGCACGCCTGTGGAGGCAACGCCAAATGCACGACCTGCCGCGTCAAGTTCGTTGACGGCGAGCCGCCGAAGATCACCGAGGCCGAACGCGACCTGTTAAAGGTTCGTGAAATCAGCGAACCGGGGGTCCGTCTCAGCTGCCAAGTCGCCGTCGACGATGACATGACCGTCGAACTGATCAGCCGGCTCGAAGGGAGCGGCCGCAAAGACCAAGGCTCTCCCGTCAGCGACCAGATCGATCCCGATCCGGTCTGGATGGCAAAATGATCGGAGTGGTACGCCCACTACCGTTCGCTCCGGTTCTTCAAACGGTTCGGCATCAGCTCCGTCCACGGGTAGTCCCCCCCGCCGCTCGCGACGAACCACGGGTTCAACACCGACGACTTGTTGTACGCCAGCGGCCGACCGTCGAAATCGGTGACTCGGCCCCCCGCCCCGGTGACCACCGCGTGTGCCGCCGCGGTGTCCCACTCGCACGTCGGGCCTAACCGCGGATAGACGTCCGCCGCCCCTTCGGCGACCAGGCACAACTTCAGCGAGCTTCCCATGCTGCGGACTTCCGCTGCCGCCTCACGGCTCTCCAAGTTGTGCAGGAACGTGTCGACCGCTTCCCCACGATGCGACCGGCTCGCAACCACCGTCGCCACCCCGCCGCCGTACTCGCGAACCCGGATCGGTGTCGTTTCCCCGTCCCGATCGAAACGACGCGTCGGGTAGCCGGGACCGCCGGCGTACCCCCGCCCCAACGCCGGTGCGAGCACGACTCCCCACGCCGGTTCGCGATCTCGGATCAACGCGATGTTGACCGTGAACTCGTCGTTCCGCTTGATGAACTCCTTGGTCCCGTCGAGCGGATCGACCAGCCAAAACGTTCCCCACCCCGACCGCGGCCCCGGACCCGATGGCGGTTCGGCCCCGCCGTCGACGGGCCCCGCCTCGGGATCGGATTCCTCGGACAACACCCGGGTTCCCGGGAATAAGCTCGCGAGCCCCGCCACGATCGTTTCGTGGGCGAGCCGGTCGGCGCGGGTTAGCGGCGACCCGTCCCCCTTCGCCTCGACGTCGAAATCGTCCGATCGATACACCGATAAGATCGCATCCCCGGCCCGCCACGCGAGCTCGGTCAACGATCGGGTCTGGTCCGCGTCAAGGTTCATGAATCGCGTGTTCCGAAGTTCTAGATGAATGAGGTTCTAGATGAATGAGGTTCACAGTCCGAGCCAGTTCACCGCCACGTCGTCGAGCCAATTCTGGCTCGCCTTTTCGATGAACCCGACGTGGCCGCCGCGGGGCGTGATCACCATCCGCGTCGTCGACGGGAGGCCGTCGCCGAAATCGGTGAAGCAGTCGACCGGGACGATCGGGTCGTCCCCCGCGGCGACGATCAACGTCGGTACCGGGTTGTCACGCATCACCGTCCCCGACGACGTCCGGGAATAGTAATCGGCCGAGTCGACGAATCCGCTCAGCGGCGCCGTGACGCGGTCGTCGAGCTCGCGGATCGTCCGGGGCGGGGCGTCACCGATCGCCGCCCGAAACTCGGCCAGGCGGCGGACCCGGGCCGGGACGCGGGCGAGCAGCATCCGAACGAAATAGCGGTTGTAGGGCCACATCGACCATCGCTGCAGGTTCGCCGCGCAGCGAGCCAAGTCGATCGGCGGGGCGACCGCCATCGCCCGCCGGATCCGTCCAAACCATGTCGGTGTCGAGTCCTCCCCGCCGCCGATCCGCCCCAGCCCCCGCAACAATTGGTTCCCCCCCAGCGACACGCCCAACACCCCGATCGGCCCCGCCACGGTCCGCTGGGCGATCCACGCTAACGCCGCGATCACGTCGTCGCTACGCCCCGCATGGTTCAACCCCACCGCCATCTCGGCACCGGCGCCGCATCCACGCAGGTCCATCCGGAACGCTCGCGTCCCTCCGCGATAAAATCGGTCTGCCAATCGCACCATGTACGTCGCCGAATGGCAACCACACAACCCGTGGATCAACAACACCGACGGGTCCCCGGCCGTCCACCCCGGCGGTCGGTCCTCGTGAAGCATCACCGTATCGCCGTCGGGAAGCCCGATCGGGTGAGCCGTCGTCGGCAACTCGGCGCGATACTTCACCCGTACCGACGCGATCGTTTGCAAATGACCCGCCCGCAAAAACGGATGGGGGCGAAACGGGGGTGGGTCAAAATCAGTCATCATTCGGTGTACGATCCCCATATGCGGTCAATACGAACATTCATTTCCGTCCCCCTCGCGGCGAACATCCGCTCCGGCGCGGTCCGGCTGATCGACCGGATCCGATCCCCGGAAGACGGCGTCAAATGGGTCCCCACCGATAACTTCCACCTCACGTTGAAGTTCCTCGGGGACGTCGACAACACCCAACTCCCCGAGATCTGTGACACGGTCCGCGACGTCTGTACGACCGTCCCCCCGTTCGAACTCCGCTTCGCCGGCACCGGAGCCTTCCCGAACCTCGACCGCCCCCGAACCCTGTGGATCGGAATCGACGACCCGACCGAAAGCCTCCGTACCCTCGTCAACCGACTCGAAACCGAACTCGCCGACCTCGGCTTCAAGCCGGAGCCTCGAGATTATCGACCCCACCTGACGCTGGGAAGGACGCGTTCGGGGAGCCGCAAGGTGAATCCCGAAGTCGTCGAAAGGCTCGTCGCCCAGCAGTCGATCCGGCTCGGCGAAATGCAAGCCGATACCGTCGAACTGATGGCCAGCTTTCTCGAAAAGCGGGGTCCCAGCTACCAAGTGATGGACACGATCGAACTCGGCGAATAGCTCCCCGAGGACGACCGAGACGTCACGACTCGCGGATCTCGAACGGGAGACTCGCTTGGCCGTACTTCTTCCCCTCGACGTCCTCCATCGTTAACTCCAACCGATAGCGGCCGTCGGTGAGTTGCTTCGGAAGGTACATCTGGTACGCGATGAAATAGTCCCGCAAGTAGTTCCGCGAGACTTGCTTGTCGGCCGGCAACACCTGGCTGAAGACCTTCTGGTCGTCTTCGTTGTAAACGCTATAGCTCCCCTCCAAGTGGGTCTCGAAGCCGTCTCCTGATCGCTGCGAGGTGAAGTTCTCGATCTCGCAGTACAGGATCACCTGCTGGCCCGGCTTGAACCGGCTCCGCGGAAACTCCTTGATCTGACCGTACGCCTCGATCTCGGTGCAAAACGCCAACGACCGGACTTCCAACGTGTCGGTCGACGCGGCCAGATACTTGGTCGCCTCCCGCAATTGTGGCAACGCGGTGCTGAATCGCCGTCCGGTCACCGGATGGCCGCCCGGGTCGACGATCGTCCAAAGCGCCAGCAGTTGATGGCGGACGTACTCCTGTTCCTCCTCGCTCAACCCGTCGATCTCCGAGACCGCCGCGTCCGGCTTCCCGGCCAACACCATCAAGTGTCGGGCCATGATCTCGCGGCGACTCCGCTCCGCTTTCCCGGCCTCCTCCCCGGGTTGAAGCAGCCGTGACGTCAACATCTCGAACAACTCGCGGTCGCTGAGCGTCTTCGGTTCTGCCGAAGCTGTCTTCCCGTCGTCGGAGTCATCCTCGTCGC
>JAWLFY010000015.1:42388-60003 GCA_041685355.1 Pirellulaceae bacterium
TCCCCGGAGCGGAAGTCGTGAAGACTTCCGACCTTCCCCGTCTCCTTCATGACCGTCTTCGGATTCGCAGCCCCCGACCGTTCGTCGGACGACGACCCGCCGCCGGCCGCGACGACCCGAGTGTCGGCGTCGGACAGGTCACGTGCGGCCGACACCGGGGTGACGGCGACCGCCTCCGGACCGTTTCCCGTGTCGTGCGACCCGACCGCTCGGGCAACGTCCGACGATTCGGGCGGCGGATCGACTCCACCGCCGCCGACCGCCCGTGCGAGCGAGTCCTCGATATTCCCCGGTTGCGACGTCCGCTCGGCCGTCCGCGATGCCATCGCGATCAGCTGCCGAAGCGCCAATTCCTGAACCTCCGGCGGGCTCGAGCTGAACGCGTCGATCAGCTCCTTCTGTTCCACCGCCGGCAACATCGCGGAGGTCAATTCGGGACGCGAAGCGGCGGCGGAAACGTCCCGCTTTGTCGACACGTCCTGCTCCTGGGGCGACACGTCTAGCTGCGGTTCCCCCCGACGTGAAGGCGGCACCTCCAGCGTCGCCAAACTCGCCGCGATCCGATCGTCCGTCGCCCGCGTCGCCGAGTCTCCGGATCGCTCGGGCAACGCCGCCGGGTCGACCCCGCGAGGCTGACTGGTCGCCAAACGCTGTGGGGGGGCGTCGACCTCGGCAAGATCGTCGGTCGGTCGGTTACTGACTTGAACCGACCTTTGAAGCGGTCCGGTCGCGTGACAGCCCACAACGGAGAGCGTGGCGGCGGCCAAGACGGGATAGACGGTGTGGTGACGACGGCGGTGCATCCGTGCCTCGCTCCCATGCGTTCGATCGGCGGGCGGGTTTCGAAGCGATGGCGTATCAAAAAACGGTCGGTCGCGGCAACCGCAACCGACCGTCGGGATCCGACTTCCCGTCTCGGCTCGCGACGCCCCCAACCGCGAACGGTCGCGGGGACCGAACGGTCGCGGGGACCGAACGGTCGCGGGGACGGGGCCGGAAACGGCTCACGCGTCGTCGGCGAAAGACTCTTCATCCGCGTCGTCCGCGGCGAGCGATTTCTCCCAATCGTTCGATGGCCCGTCGACGATGCCCACCGGCAAGCTCGCTCGCTGTTCCTCGCTGAGTTTCACATAGCCGAGCTCGCGGACGACCTCCAAGACTTCGCTGCACGTCGGGAACATCCGCCCCGATCGGCCCTTGTAGTCGTCCATCGCCCGCATGAAATCGATCTCGTCCTGGCTGTAATCCCGCTCGCACGTCGTCGGGTCGATGTGACGACGACGCGGCTTCTTGCGGCGTGCCGGGGCGGGGGAATTCGTCGAGGCAGCCTTGCCGTTGTCTTGACGCCGGTCCGATCGGCGGCGGTCGAGGGTGACGATGTCGTTTTCGGTTTGCAAAGCTTTCTCGGCGGAATTCGTTGCAGTCACGCGATGGCTCCTCGTGCGATAGAGACGACTCCCGAAAGCGATTCGGGATGTCGAGAACGGTGGGTCGTGAAACAAGTAACACACCGATCAGGTCCCGGCTGGCAAAAACGGTGACTCTCCCGGTCAGGAAAACCTTGCGGACCAGGGAAGGTTGCCGGTCATGCCGGTCGCCACGGTTCAACCGCCGTCAGCCGGTCCCCGCCCGCCACGAGACGACGCTTCCACGCTCGCGGTGTCGCGACCGTCACCCCCACTTGGTGGCGTCGAGCGTGTAGCGAAAGGAAAGCCGGCTCAAGCCCGGCGTCGCGGTCAAACGGTTCACCGCCCGCCACAACCCGTGCGTCCGCGCACTCAAAAAGCTGATGATCGTGTTGTCATAGCCGACCTCCACGTCGAACCGGCCGCGTAAGGCACGGGGGATCGAGAACTGGTTCTGCGTGAACAGTCGCCACTCGGAGCGGCGACGAACGTGGTACCACAAGATCGACGGATTGATCAGGTTCGGCTCGAACGCGACGTACCGCCCGCCCGGTGTGAGCACCCGATCGATCTCCGAGACCGTCCCGGCGACGTCCGCAACGTGATGCAAGAAATCCCACGAGTGCACGACGTCCATGCTCTGGTCTGCGAACGGCAAACGGTTTGCCAACGATCGCACCACATGACACCCCTGCAAACCCTCTCGCGTGATCACGTCCCGAGCCATACGGACCATCGATCCCGAAACGTCGACCCCGACCAGTTCCCGGGCGTGGCGACGCAGCAGCGGAAAGTAAAACCCGGTTCCGCATCCCAGATCGAGCATCCGTCCCACCCGCTGCGGGAACCGTGCGGCGAAGGTCGCCTCCAACAGCCCGCGGACGATCGGACGGTCCGCCAAAATTCCTGAATCGAACCGCTCGTAGAACAGTGACGGTTTGTCGCGGACGACCCGGTCGTAATGGTTGCGGTTCTGATCGACGTCGTGAAACAAAATCCTCACCCCTTTCCGCAAAAGCGACGCGGCAACGTCGGCCCGGCGGGACCGATTCCGCTCGCGATGGCCAGTGTCACGGCGAAGTACCCCCACCACCGCGACGTACAGTTCAACTTACGTCCCGGCGCACCCAAAGCCTTCGCATTCCAAGCCCTCGCCTTCGAAGTTCGTGTCGCCGATGAATCTTCCGACGCCCGATCCCGATGAACTCGCGGTGACGCCCCGGCGTCGTTCGCAAATCCTCGCGTCCGCCGCCGCGACCGTGCTGCTCGTTGCCGGCGTCGTCGCAGTCTATCTTCCGTCGATCGGGGCCCCGTTCATCTTTGACGACGCGGCCGCGATCCTCGAAAACGAATCGATTCGGCAGTTGCACCCGCTCCGCGGCACCGCGGAGCGACCCGGTCCGCTCCGCCCGCCGATCGGCTCCCCTCTCGCCGCACGACCGCTGATCAACACGTCGTTCGCGGTCAACTATCACTTCGGCCGCCTCGACCCCACCGGTTACCGTGCCGTGCACCTGGTCGCCCACACGCTCGCCGCGGTGCTCCTTTGGCGTTTACTCGCGAGAATTCTCCGCTTGCCCCACTTCCACGGGCGGTTCTCACGCGTCGCCGAACCGGTCGCTTGGCTGTCCGCGATGCTGTGGGCCGTGCACCCGGTGAACTCCGAAACGGTCGTTTACCTGACCCAGCGGACGGAACTGTTCGTGGGACTCGCGGCCTTCACGGCGTGGTACGCCAGCCTCCGCTACTGGGACGCCGAAGGTCGACTCCGACGCGGGCTCTGGATCGTCGTGGCCGCGTCCGCTTCGCTCGCGGGCATGCTCAGCAAAGAGGTGATGGTCCCCGCGGTCGCCTTGATCCCGGCCTTCGACTTTCTCCTACGAGGCCGAAGCCCCCGCCGCGGTTTCACCGAATCGTGGCCGCTGTACGTCGCCCTCGCGATCTCCGCGGTGCCGCTGGCATGGATCTACGCCGGCGGCATTCGTACGCCGGGCGGTGGCTTCGACATGGGTGTTTCCGTCACCGATTGGTGGCTCACCCAGGCCCGCGTCCTGTTCCTCTATCTGCGACTCGCGGTCTGGCCCCACCCGCTCCAGATCCACTATCACTTCCCCGACGAGATCGCGTTCGCCGCGGCGTGGCCGTGGGCCGCGGCGACCGGCGCGATCGTGATCGGTACGGCTTGGCTCCTGACGCGTCGTTCCGCCGTCGGGTTCGCAGGGCTGGTGTTCTTGGCGATCCTCTCGCCGACGTCGCTGATCCCGCTCCCCGGTGAGGCGGCGGCCGAACGCCGTATGTACCTCCCCCTCGCAGCGATCCTCCCACTCGTCGTCGCCGGCGGGTGCTGGCTGATCGCAAAGCTTCGCTCCATCCGGTTCCCCGCTGCGGGTTCCGTCCGTGCGCAACCTCGTCCCCTCGGGCTTCTTGAAATCTCCCCGGTTGTCGTCGTCGCGATCGCCCTCGCCGGTTTGCTCGCCGTGGTCGCCAACCGCCGAGCCGACGTTTACCAAAACGAATGGGACCTGTGGGTCGATGTCCGCACCCATCAACCCCGCTCCCCGCTCGCCACGATCAACCTCGGGACAATCCTTGCCGAGAAAGGAGACCCACGCGCCGCACTGAGCCACTTCCGACAAGCGGTCGAACACGATCCGAAGTCCTATCTGGCACATTTCAATTACGCCCGATCACTCGAGACGACCGGCGAGCCGCTCCTCGCGATCGAACACTACCGCCGGGCGGCCCGGGCTCGCGCCGAAGACGCCGCGACTCATTACAACCTGGCGCGGTTGCTCGAAACGTACGACGATCCTGACGACGCCATCGACCACTACCGACGGGCGATCGATGCCGACCCGTCGTTCGCCGCCGCCCACGCGAACCTCGCGATCCTGCTGTTCACACGCGACGATTCCGACGAAGCGATCACGTCGTTCGAGGCCGCGTTTCGTCTCCAGCCCGACCTGGCCAACGCGATGAATCTCGTCTACGCCTACCTCGATGAAGAACGGCTCGACGACGCGGAACGGTGGATGTACCGCGCGAAGCGAATGGCGATCGAAGACGGTGACGTCGAGCTGTCCCGAAAACTCGACGACGCGATCCGCGTGCTACGCCCCGAAGCCCCGTGATCTGACGGACGCCCACAAGACGCCGCGGCCGTCTCCCCTTCGACCGCGTCCCCTTCCTGGTAGCCCATGTCGTCCGAATTCACCTCCCACAAATCGTGCCCAGCCCCCTGGGTTAAATTCTCGGCGGCGAGCAAACCCATCAAAATCCCGTGATCCTGGTTGTTGTACTTGAACGCGCCGTACCGGCCGATCACCGATAACCCCCGGATCCCGTCGAGATGCCTCGCGATCGTCCGAACGTGCTCCCGGTATCCGATCCGATAGACCGGATAACAGCGGGGCAGCCGAATCACGTGACCGTCCAGCACCGGCTCGTCCTGAAGGAGCCCGATCCCGCGGAGCTCGTCCGCCGCATGACGAACGAGCCCCGCATCGTCCGCGGTCCACGACGCGTCCGACTCGTCACACCACCGTTCCACCGCAAGGATCGACGTTCCCGACTCGCCGTAAAGCGACGGCGACCAATTGCGAAAATTCGTCACCCGGCCCGCCGCCAATCCCGGGTCGTGAAGGTAAAGCCATTGATCGGGGAACAACGACTCGCTGGCGACGTGGAGGTAGACCAACATCGTGTTGCGGAACCGAAGCTCGCCGACCGCATGACGGACCGCCCCCGGGATCTCCGGCAGACCCTCGGCCAGGTGCGTCAGCGGCATCGTCGAAACGACGTGATCGAACGATCGCGTTTCTCCCGACACGAGCTCGATCCCGGTCGCCCGGCCGTCGCGACACACGACCCGGCGGACCGGTTCACGCAGACGGATCTCGCCGCCGCCGGCGACGACCTCGTCCGCCATCGCGTCGTACACCGACCCCGTTCCGTCCAACGGATACGCGAAGCGGTCCGCGAGCGTCCGGTGCCGATCCTGCTGGCCACGCGAACACACGCTCAGCAACGCCTTCCAAAGCGACAGGTCGCGGATCCGCTGGGCCGCAAAATCAGCGCTCAGCTGATCACAAGAAATCCCCCACAATTTCTCGCTGTACGGCCGAAAGAACAGCTCAAACAACCGTCGGCCGAACCGGCTCACGACCCACGACTCGAAACTCGCTTCACGCGGGTCGAGCGACCGCCCACGCCCAAACGCCCCCGCGGACCCTGGTGACTCCGGACTCCGCGGCGAACTCGATGCCCCGGGCGCTCTCAAATACCGCGACGCCCTCAAATAGCTGACCAAACACGCCGTCGCTTCACGAATCCCCAAATTCCATGCCGCGTTCGCCGGGGTTAACGGATAGTCGAAAAACCGACCCCGGTAATGGATCCGGGTCAATCGGTCGACCCACGTGTACCGGTCGCCGACGACCCCGAACCAAAACCGGTTGACCCGATCGTCGGTGCTGAAAAAACGGTGCGGACCCAAATCGACCCGCTGGCCCCACAACTCGATCGTCGCCGACATCCCGCCGACCCGCGGACCCGCCTCGAACAGCTCGACCGAAACCCCCTCACGCGACAGCTGCAACGCCGTCGTCATGCCGGCCGGGCCGGCGCCGATGATGGCGACACGCATGACGAAACCGTTTGAGGGGGGAGGGAAGGGCAGGGGAGGGCGGTCGACGCCCGACGAACAAACCTAGCCCGGTTTCCCGGACGTCGCATCCCGATCACGATCGACCACCCCCATCAACCGGCAATCCCCCGCCGACGTTTTCGCGACAAGACTTCTCGACTTGACGATTTCGATTTGATGCCATATCGTAAATCGACGATAAAAGGTTTGGCGACGCGCTGCCGTGTCCCCAGCACTTGCCCGATCACCACGCCTTGCCCGGTGACCGTTCCCTGCCCGACACCCTTCCCCGAAACGATCGGGAGCGATCGATGAATCAACCAACCCCGCCCGACGATTCGCACACCGCCGACAGCGGCACGACTCAGCAATCGGGTCGCGTCGTCGACTCGGTTCGCGACCAATACGCCGCCGTCGCCCGGAGCGGGTTGTCGAACGACAGCGCCGCCGTCCGCGCCGTCGCCGCCGCCTTCGGATACTCCGAACAACAGCTCAGCTCGCTGCCGGCCGAATCGAACATGGGGCTGTCGTGCGGCAACCCCGTCGCCGTCGCCGCGCTCCGCCCCGGCGAGGTCGTCGTCGACCTCGGCTGTGGTGGCGGCCTCGATGTGATCCTGGCGTCCCGCCAAGTCGGGCCGACGGGCAAGGCGATCGGGATCGACATGACGTCGGAAATGATCGACCGCGCCCGCGCCGCCGCGACCAAGGCCGACGCGTCCAACGTCGAATTCCACTTGGCGACCCTCGACCGGCTGCCACTCCCCGACGACTCGGTCGACTGTGTGATCAGCAACTGCGTGATCAACCTCGTCCCCGACAAACGCCGCGCGCTGGACGAGATCGCACGGGTGCTCAAACCGGGAGGACGCGTCGCGATCAGCGACATCGCGCTGAAACAACCGCTCCCCGAAGAGGTGCGGTCCAGCCTCGAGGCCTACGTCGGATGCATCGCCGGCGCGATTCTGATCGATGACTATCGACGATCGCTCGAGCAAGCCGGGTTCGATGCCGTTACCGTGACCGATACCGGCGCCGATCTCAACGCCTACGCCCAAGCCGGCGGCGGGGCATGCTGCTCGGCCGAATCTGATCCCTGCTCGGCCGAATCCGACCCGCGTGGCTCCTGCGAACCGAACACATGCTGTTCGGTTGGATCCGACACGACTCCGGCACCGCTCCACGACCAACTCACCGAAGTCCTCACCCGATTCGACGCCAACGGCTATGCCGCCAGCGTCCGCGTTCACGCGGTCAAACCGACGAGCCTAAGGAATGATGCCATGACAACCGAACCCCGCGAAGTGCACGTTTACGACAAGCCGATGTGTTGCTCGACCGGGGTCTGTGGCCCGCAAGTCGATCCGGTCCTCCCCCGCTTCGCCGCCGACCTCGATCACCTCAAAGAGGCGGGGCATCACGTCGAACGGTTTAACCTCGCCCAACAGCCGGCCGCCTTCGCCCAGAACGAAACGGTCAAGTCGATCCTCGTCGCCGAAGGGAACGAGTCCCTCCCGGTCATCCTGGTCGACGGCCAAGTCGTCAGCCGCGGGACGTACCCCGACCGCCATCAACTTCTGCAATTCGCCAGCGGTGACGCGAACGACGACGCGGCCCCCAAAGCGACGGCCGCCGCGCCCCAGAGCAACCCGCTCCCGGTCGCCGGCAACCCCGGCGGTTGCTGCGGCGGATCGAGCTGCTAAGCAACGGTCGGGGAATAACTGACGTACACGATCACACTTTAGCGGAACGGCGCAAGCCGTCCGGTCCCAAGGCCGGCGCGGCGGCGACGGACAAAAATTCTCGACCGTTGCTAAACTCGGGAGTCCGACGTTTCGTCGATCGCCCGGCGGAGTTCACCGATGAACGTCTCCGCGGTGGCGACGGCGGACCCGCGGTCTTTCGCCTCCGCCACCCGGCGGACGATCGCCGAACCGACGATCAACCCGTCGGCCACCGGGGCCAGCTCACGGGCGACTTCGACGCTGCTGATCCCGAACCCGATACAGATGGGCAAGTCGGTCTCGCCGCGCAATCGGCGGACGTTCGCGACTAGGTTCTCCGGGATCGCGGACCGTTCCCCGGTGATCCCCGTTACCGAGACGTAATACAGGAACCCTGACGACGACTGGGCGATCCGGCGTTGCCGCTCCGGGGACGTCGTCGGTGTGACCAGCTGGATCACGCTGAAATCGGCGTCGCCAAACACCTTGGCCAGCTCCTCCGCTTCCTCCACCGGCAAGTCCGGGACGATCGCCCCGGCGTACCCCGCCGCTCGAGCCTTCGCGACGTACTCCGCCATCCCGACCCGATGGATGATCGCGTAACTCACCATCGTCACCAGCGGCGTCGCGACGTCCGCCGCCACCCGACCGCCCAGTTCGAACGCCTGGCCGAGCCGGAACCCGTTGTCCAAGGCCCGTTGATACGCGGCCTGGATCACCGGCCCATCGGCGATCGGGTCGCTGTACGGGATCCCGACCTCGCACAAATCCGCCCCCGCCGGGCCTGCCGCCCGCAGCAACGCCTCGGTCGTCCCGATGTCGGGATCGCCTGCGGTGAAATACGGAATCAACGCCTTGCGGTCCGACCGGCGGAGCGTCGCGAAAAGTTCGTCAATAGCTGACATCGCGTTATTTCCGCCCCAAGTTGCGATTCATGTTCGTCTTGTACTGTTCCACACCCGGTTGTCCGTACGGGTTGATTCCGAGCAACCGGCCTTCGATCACCGTCGCGATCATCAGCATCTGGAACAACTGACCAAGGGTGTGCGTGTCGATCCGCGGCAGGATCAGATCGGTCGTCGGACGCCCGTCGGCGTGCAACGCGTCGTTCGTCCCGCGGATCGCCGCCGCCATGATGTCGGGCAACGTCTTGTCGGCGATGTCGTTGAGCCCGTCCTGGTTCCGCTCGCTTCGCCCGACCGGTAACGGGTCGGTCCGGTTCGACTCGACGATCACGTTGTTAAACACCTTGTCCGCGGCACCCTGCTGATGCTGCTGGTGGCGGCTGTGTAAGTCTCGCGTGTTGACCGTCGTCAGCGGCGTCACGCCCAACCCCTCCTTGCCGTTGGACTCCGCGAGCAGTTGGTCGTACCACATCCCGACCGACTCGAGCGCCTTGCTCCACACGCTCATCACCCGGATCGACTTGCCGCGATGGGCCGCCAGTAAGTGGTTCACGGCGACGTACTGCAGCACCACGTTCTCGTCATACGGTGCCGTCTTGAAATGCTCGTTCATCGCCACGGCCCCCTCCAGCAATTTCATGCAATCGAGGCCCAAGAACGCGGCGGGCAGCAAGCCGACGGCCGACAGCACGCTGAACCGTCCTCCCACCCCGTCCGGCACGCTGAAGATCTCCGGGCATCCGATGTCGTTCGCCAAGTCGAACAGCTTGCCGCTCTCCCCCGTGACCGGGACCACCAACTTCGGCATCCGCGCCGCGGCGTCATCCCCGAGCGACGACTCGAGCTGCCCCAGAAATTGGCGCAGCGCGACCGCCGTTTCCATCGTCCCGCCACTCTTGCTGATCACGACAATCGCCCACTCCTTTTCCGCGGGCGTCTCGCCGTAGCCTCCCGCGGCGAGCCGAGCCATCAGCGACGCCGTCGCGTCGTTGTCGACGTTGTTCCCCTCGAAATACATCCGCGGCTTGCTGCCTCGCGCCCCCCGTGTCAGTTCGTTGTGGTACGGGTCACAGCACGCGTCCATCATCGCCCGCGCCCCCATGTACGACCCGCCGATCCCCAGCACCAACACCGCGTCGAGGGCATCATGGAGCCCGTTCGCGACGCGGAAGATGCGGCCCAGCTCCGACGCCTCGCGGCGCTTCTCGTAATCGCCGAGTTGCTCTTCGGGGAGCCAGAAAAAACGTGCGTCCAGCGGTCGCTTCGACGCCGGGATTTCGCCGCTGGCGTATTCCTTCGGGTCCGTCTCGACCATCTCCGTGCGGAGCTCACCGAGTCGCGTCGCCAACCCGGCGATCTGCTCGCGAGTGATCCCGAAGTCGGGGTCGATCGAACCGGCAGGGTCAAAACGAAGAAGGCTCATCAGGTCGACTCCGGGGGAAGGGATCGCTCGCGTCAATCGCGTCGGAACACGCGCGTCAATCGCGTCGGAAAATAAGGTACCCCATCGGCCCGGACGCTCGAAGCCGGGACCGCCCGGCCATTCCGGGTTTTTCCGCAGCGCGATACGATACAGAGAGAGAAACGCAACCCGCGAATCCCCCGCCCAGCTGACTTACCCGTTCACACGATAGCGGAACGGCGCAAGCCGTCCGGTTCCCTGACTTACCAGCTGACTTACCCGTTCACACCATAGCGGAACGGCGCAAGCCGTCCGGTTCCGTTGCTCGGCGCGGCGGCGGCGATCGACAGTGATTTCCCGACCGTTGCCAACCTTCCCGCGCCCGCCCCACGCACGCCCACCCGGGAGACAGACCCTTGACCGATGTCCGCCGCAAACCCGTTGTCTTGATCGTCCGTGACGGATGGGGACAAAACCCGCACCCGCAGTGGGATCATGCCAACGCGATTCACCTCGCCGAGACTCCCGTCGATGACGCCCTCCGCCGTGACTACCCGAGCGTCCTGATCCGAACCTCCGGCGAAGACGTCGGCCTCCCCGAGGGCGTGATGGGGAACAGCGAAGTCGGGCACCAAAACATCGGCGCCGGGCGGATCGTCGACCAAGAGGTGATGCGGATCACCCGCGCCATCCGCGACGGGTCGTTCTTCGAAAACGAGGTCCTCCGCGACGCGATCGATCACGTCCGCCAAACCGGCGGCACGCTGCACCTGTTGGGGCTGATGTCCGACGGTCGCGTCCATAGCGATCTGCAACACGCTTTCGCCGTCGTCGACCTCGTCAAGCGATCCGGGCTCGATCCGCACCGCTTCGCCGTCCACGCGATCACCGACGGACGCGACACCTCTCCGACCTCGGGCGCCGATTTCGTCGGGCAACTCGGGGCGAAAATGCAGGACGCGGGCGTCGGTCGGGTCGCCAGCGTCGTCGGTCGCTTCTACGCGATGGACCGCGACCTCCGCTGGGAACGCGTCGAAGCCGCCTACACCATGATGACCCGCGGCGCGGCGCGGACCGCCGCCTCGGCCACCGAAGCGATCCGACACTACTACGAACATCCGACCGAACCGAGCCGGAAAGGGGACGAGTTCATCGTCCCCACGACCGTCGTGGACCCTGACGCCGACGACTCGCCTGAGGCACTCGTCCGCGACGGCGACGCGGTGATCTTCCTCAACTATCGCGGCGACCGGACCCGCGAAATCACCAAGGCGTTCGTCCTCCCCGATGACCAGTGGGCAAAGATCGACGGCGGCGGGTTCGACCGCGGCCCACGACTCGACAACCTCTTCTTCGCCACGATGACCGGCTACGAAAGCGGACTCCCCGTGCGGGTGATCTTCGAAAAACGGGACAAGATGCCCGAAATCCTCGGTCAATACGTCAGCTCCCTCGGGCTGTCCCAGTTCCGCTGTGCCGAAACCGAAAAATATCCCCACGTCACGTTCTTCTTCAACGACTACCGCGACACGCCGTTCGACGGCGAGTTCCAGGCGATGGTCCCCTCGCCCCGAGACGTCTCGACCTACGACCAAAAACCGGAGATGTCCGCCCTCGGGATCACCGAAAAGGTCCTCGAGGAGATCGAGTCGGGGCGTTGCGAGCTGATCATCGTCAACTTCGCCAACGGCGACATGGTCGGACACACCGGCGTCCTCGATGCCGCCGTCCAGGCCGTCCAAACCGTCGACCAATGCGTCGGCCGGATCGTCGAGGCGACCCTCGCCAAAGGGGGCTCGCTCGTCGTCACCGCCGACCACGGTAACTGCGAACAAATGATCGATCCGGAAACCGGCGGACCCCACACCGCGCACACGACCTACGACGTCCCCCTGATCGTCGTCGAACCCGGGCTCGTCGGGACGACGCTTCGCGAAGGTGGCCGGCTCGCCGACATCGCCCCGACGCTCCTCGAACTGATGGGGCTCCCGGTCCCCGGCGAAATGACCGGAAAGCCGCTCCTGCAAATCCCGGCCGAATCCCCCAGCAACTAACGGGACATCCCCATTTCCCCGCGAAACACCGGGGAGGCAAGCCCAAACGCAAGCGAACCATGGCGTCGTCCGATCGCGGTGCCTCTCCGGCTTGGAAACGACTGGCAAGAACCGTCGGTTCCGGGGTAGGCAACGGCCGGACCGCGGGGTATAGTTCGCCCATCAGTCAGACCGTTCCGTGAACGGTTGACTGAGTGATCGGATCCAAACGAGGAACGCGAACGGTTGAAACGTCGTGTTGTCCGGTCCGACGGGATGCACGGCCGAGCTGGATGCTCGACCCAGACCCGTTGAAATCGGTGACGGTAAAATGCCACACCACCCGCTGCTCAACGAACGGACATCCTGCCCCGCGGTCGCGGGCCAGACGCTCTGCTTTGGAAGGCCGCTGGCGTCCCGACGGACGCAACGTTCCCGGAAGGCCCACTTGTTTGCCCCGGGTTCACGCTCTAGCGGCGTACCTCCGGTCGTTGTTTCTTCGATGTGCCTGAAGGCCTCGGGACCGCCTCCGGATCACATCATTCGTACTGAAAGAAATCTGTTGAAAACGTTCCAGGAAATTGACCTGATCGACCCGGTCGCCCGGGCGCTCGCCGACGAAGGCTACGAGACCCCGACCCCGATCCAAGCCCAAACGATCCCCGCCGCCCTCGAAGGACGCGACGTCCTCGGGTGTGCCCAAACCGGCACCGGCAAGACCGCCGCGTTCTCGATCCCGATCCTCGATCGGCTGGGAAGCAGCAACCGCAAGGCGACTCCGAACCGGCCGCTCGCCCTCGTCCTCGCACCAACCCGCGAACTGGCGATCCAGATCGGCGACAGCCTCGCCACCTACGGCAAACACCTCCGCCTCCGCCAAGCCCTCGTGTTCGGCGGCGTCAACCAAAACCAACAAGTCCGGGCACTCAATCGCGGCGCCCATATCCTTGTCGCCACCCCCGGTCGACTCCTCGACCTGATGGAACAAGGCCACATCGAACTCGACCGGCTCGAAGTCTTCGTCCTCGACGAGGCCGACCGGATGCTCGACATGGGCTTCCTCCCCGACCTCAAGCGGATCATTCGCGAACTTCCCGATCGCCGCCAATCGCTCTTCTTTTCGGCGACCCTTCCGCCGAAGATCACGGAGCTCTCGTCAGGGCTCCTGCGTGACCCGGTCACCGTCAACGTCACGCCGAAAAACACGAGCGTCGAACGGATCGAACAGCAAGTCGTATTCGTCGGCCGCGACGGGAAACTCGACGTCCTGCAACAAGTCCTCGAAGGCGACAGCGTCCAGCGGGTGATCGTCTTCACCCGGACCAAACGGGGGGCGAATCAGCTCTCCGAAAAACTCGATAAACGTGGCTTCCGCTCCACCGCGATCCACGGGAATAAGTCGCAAGCCGCCCGCACCCGGGCCCTCGACGCGTTCCGCCGCGACCGGATCCGCGTCCTTGTCGCGACCGACGTCGCTGCCCGTGGGATCGATGTCGACAACATCTCCCACGTGATCAACTACGACATCCCGGACGAACCGGAAAGCTACGTCCACCGCATCGGCCGGACCGGCCGCGCCGGCGCCGACGGGATCGCCCTCTCGCTCTGCTCCGCCGCCGAACGGTCCGACCTGCGGGCGATCGAACGGCTGATCGGCCAACCGGTCCCGCTCGCCCCCAAAGCGCTCCAGCCCGCTCGGGCCGAACGCGAACCGGCCGAATCGAAGCCCCGCGGCCGTCGCGGATTTTCCGGGGGCCGTAGCCGCGCCCCCGCCGGCCGACGTGGCGGTGACCGCAAAACCGCTCGACCCGCCCGCGCCCGCGACAACGATCGCGCCGCCGGTGCCCCCCAAGGCGAAGCGAGCCGTCCCGCCCGCCGCCCGCGGCGAAAACCGTTCGCCGCCGCCCGGTCATCTCGTTGAAACCGTTCACCTCGTTGAAACCGTTCACCTCGTTGAAACCCTGTCGATTCTTAACCCCCCCGTATCAAGGAACCCCCCGTGGCAGAAGGCACCATTAAGCGTTTGACCGACAAAGGCTTCGGATTCATCGCGCCCGAATCTGGCAAAGACATGTTCTTCCACAGCTCTTCCCTCGAAGGCGTCACCTTCGATGAGCTCCGAGAAGGCCAACGCGTCAGCTACGAAGTCGGCCAAGGCCCCAAAGGCCCCCGAGCCGAAAACGTTCGTCTCAGCGACGACTGATTCGCCGAGATCGAAACCGGGGACGGGACCGTGAATAACGGTCTCGTTCCCTTCACGTTCAGGGTCATCTCCTCGCGATCATCCCCTTGCGATCATCCCTGATCGCCGCTGACCTCAAGAACGAGCTTCCCCTGCACGCCACCCTTCTCGAGGCGGCGATGCGCCTCGCCCGCAGCCGCAAGCGGGAAGACTTCGTCGATCGGGACCCGGATCTGACCGCTCCCGAGCATCCGCGCCAACTCGTCCAGAATCTGATGTTGGGGACGCGCGAGCACGACTCGCGCCTTCCGGCGGAAACACGACGTCGCAACCTGCAGTAGCAGGCCCCGCGCCGACGGTTCGGTCGATACAAAGGCCCCACCTTCGGCCACCGCTCGGCGGGCATCCCCGTACGCGAGATTCCCCGCCACGTCGAACACCAAGTCCCAGCGGTCGCCCGTTCGCGTGAAGTCGGTCGTCTGGTAATCGATGAACGAATCGGCCCCGAGATCCTTCACGAACTCGTGTCGCTTCCCGCTCGCCACTCCGGTCACCTTCGCCCCGTACGCCTTCGCGATCTGCACCGCCAACGAGCCGACTCCGCCACTGGCGCCGTGAACCAACACCGTGCCTCCGTCCGGAGCTTCCACCACGCCGCGGAAGGCTTGCAACACGGTCGATCCCGCCAACGGCAAACCCGCCGCCGCATGAAAGTCGACGTGCTCGGGGATCGAGACGACCGCGTCCTTCGATGCTACCGCGAACTCGGCATAGCCCCCGCCCCGGACGTTGTCCAAGAACGCCAGCACGCGGTCACCCCCCGCGAATCCCGACTCCGGGTCGGCTTCGACGACCCAGCCCGCCACGTCGAAGCCCGGCGTCCGCGGAAAACCGCCCGGCAACAGCCAACGCATCTGCCCCTGGCGAATTCGATAGTCGATCGGGTTCACCCCCGCCGCCGCAACCCGAATCAAGACCCGCCCCCGGCTTCGCTCCGGCGCCGGACGTTCTGTCAATTTCAAAACCTCGGCGGTGCCGTAGGTCGAATACGTGATCGCTCGCATGAAAGCCCTCGCGTGTCTCATCGTTCGGATCGTGGCACGTTCGGTGCGAATTCGATGCCAACGCCGAGTCGCTACAATTTCGGGGTGACACCCTCCCCCCGCTTGTTCGCTTCGTGAGTCATCGGATCATGTCCCAACGTCATCACGCTTCACAAAACCCGGAAGCCTCCCGCCCCACGCACGCGGCCGGACGAGAACTCCCGTCTTCCGGACAGCGCCTCCCGTCTCCTCGACAGGACCTCCCCGCCAGCCGTCGCCAATTCGTCCGCACCGTCGCCGCCGGCGCGGCGTTCGTCCCCGCCGCACTCGCCGCGCAAGACTCCGGTGACGTGCGGCCGCCACAACCCGATCTGGCGCAAGGCGAGGTCCTGCGGACGTCCGGCGAACTGGTCGGTGAACACGCCGTGCTCGAGTCGCCCCGGCGGATCCCGGTCGCCGGCTCCAGCGACGTGATCGTCTGCGGCGGCGGCCCCGCCGGCATCGGGGCCGCCCTCGGCGCCGCCCGCGCCGGCGCCTCCGTGCGACTGATCGAAGTCGCCGGCTGCCTCGGGGGAATCTGGACCGCCGGGCTGCTGACCAAAATCATCGACGGCCGCGACAAGTCCGGCATCATGAAGGAAATCCTCGACGCCTTGGCGGAACGGGGCAGCGACGTCGCCAAACAGACCCGTGGCGAGGTTTACGACCCGGAACTCTGCAAGCTGTTGCTCGAAGAACTGTGCGGCGAAGCCGGCGTGAAGGTGCACCTCCACACCCGCCTGGTCGGTACCGTGACCGATCCCCAAAACCGACTCGCCGCGATCCTCACCGAATCGAAATCGGGACGTCAAGCTTGGACCGCTCAGCGATTCATCGACTGCTCCGGCGACGGCGACCTGGCCGCCCAAGCCGGCTGCGGTTTCGACGTCGGGATCGGCGACCAGTGCGAGTGCCAGCCGATGTCGATGATCGCGCTGCTGACCGGCGTCGACCCGACGTCGATCACCGAGTTCATTCGGGAAACCGGCCCCGCGGCGAAGCCGCGATTGCGAAAGCTGATGCAAGACGCCGGGATCGATCCCTCCTACAGCATGCCCACGCTGCGGCACCTCCACAGCGGCATCTACTCGTTGATGACGAATCACGAATACGGCGTCCCCGCGACCGATGCCGAACGGATCACCGAGGCGACGATCCGCGCCCGGGCGGAGATCCACGAAATCGTCGCGACGCTCCGACGTCTCGGCTCGCCCTGGGAAGAACTCTCCGTCGTCGCAACCGCGGAACAAATCGGCGTCCGGGAAGGGCGACGCATCCGCGGCCGATACACCGTGACCGGCGACGATATCGTCCGTGGCAAGCGGCACCCCGATGCGGTCTGCCAAGCCAACTTCGGCTTCGACGTTCACAACCTGTTCGTTGACGGTACCAACCCCGAACAGGTTGCCCGCTTCCGCGGCGCCGGGTCCAAACCGTACGACATCCCGCTGCCGGCCCTGATCGCCGCCGACGTCGACGGGCTGTTGATGGCCGGGCGTTGTATCAGCGGTGACTTCATCGCCCACTCCAGCTACCGCGTGACCGGCAACGCCGTCCCGATGGGCGAAGCCGCCGGACAAACCGCCGCCGCCTCCCTCCGCCAAAGAGTCCTCCCCCACGAACTCTCCTGGGACCAAGTCCGCCAAGCCAACAAAAGCTGACCCTCGACCGATACGACGGGGTTGGCGGTTTGTCGACCATCCAGTCGATACCGCTGAGGTTCTTGATCAACCCATCGACCGACCCGATGCATCGAGCTGGTAGGAACCGTCAGCTGTCCTTTTATCGCATTGTTTTGAGGCTCTATAAAAGCAGTATTCAAGATGCAATGACTCATCAACTCTGGCTCCCCTCGCCCCCGGCTTTGCAAGGGGGCTCTTCCGCGATTTTAGTGGCTTGCGGGCTGGCGTCGGCGAGGTTTTTTCAGGCATCGCTGCGATGTCCGAATGTTGAATGAAGTATGCTGATCGATGCTAGGTGAAGCGGAGGCGGGCTCTGCTGAGGAGCAACCCGTCGAGGAATAGCCTGGTCTGCGATGCGCCGAAGGTGCTTCGCGTCCTCCGTCGGTGTTTGCCGGCGGAGGACTCTCTCGAGCTTGTCCGCGTTCGCTCGCATCCTCACTTCGGACATCGCAGCAATGCCTCCAAAACCTACGTTCTGGGAAGTTGCCACTAAAATCCCGGAACAACCTGCAAGGGAGAGGGGCTGGGGGTGAGGGGGCAGACAAACGTGAGTGATA
>JAWLFY010000098.1:0-19202 GCA_041685355.1 Pirellulaceae bacterium
GATCAGCATACTTCATTCAACATTCGGACATCGCAGCGATGCCTGAAAAAACCTCGCCGACGCCAGCCCGCAAGCCACTAAAATCGCGGAAGAGCCCACACGTATCGCGACATCGTCACGATCGCGGACCACCTGCATTACTTAGGGGCGACCCCGCATAGCGGGAATAGCAAGTCGGACGCCGTCGGGGGCGGGCACGCACACGCCGGTGCGATGATCTATTTGGGCGACGCTTGGCCCGACAAATACCGGGGGGCGCTACTGATGAACAACATCCACGGGCAACGGTTGAACGTCGACCGGCTTGAGCCGGAGGGGAGCGAGTACGTCGGAACCCACGCACCCGACAACACGGGGCGGCTGTTCAACGGGTCCGATTTGACAGGATGGTCCGGTTCGCAATCGCTGTGGCGCGTCGAGGATGGAGAAATCATCGGACGGAGCGACGGGCTGCGACGAAACGAATGGTTGGTCAGCGACTTGGCCGCGGAAGACGTCCGTTTGTCACTTGAGGTGAAGCTGGTCGACAACGCCGGCAACAGCGGGGTCCAGTTCCGTAGCGAGGCGACCGATGATTCCGTCCGTGGCTATCAAGCCGACATCGGTGCCGGATGGTGGGGCAAGCTGTGCGAGGAACATGGCCGCAAGCTGTTGTGGGACGAATCGGGTGAGCGGCACCTCCGACCCGGCGAATGGAACCGCTACGAAATCGAAGCTCGAGGGAGTCGAATTCGGACGTTCCTGAACGGGAACCTGTGCGTCGACTTGGACGACCCCGACGGAAACGCGATCAGGCTTCGGACTTCCCAATCCGGATGACGACCTTGCCGAAATGTTTTCCTGACTTGAGGTATCGGTAGGCGTCTTGAGCCTCCTCCATCGGGAACACTTTATCGACGATCGGGTTCAGTCGAGCGGTGGTGATCGCGCGGTTCATCGCCTCGAACATTTCGCGGCTTCCGACGTAGATGCCTTGGATCGTGATCCGATTGAACAGCGCCGGCAGCGGGTTGACCGCGCCGTCGACACCGGTCAATACGCCGATCATGGAGACGCGTCCGCTGACCCGCGTCGACGCGAGTGATTTGGCGAGTGTCCCTGGGCCGCCGAGGTCGATCGCATGGTCGACGCCACGGCCGCCGGTGCGTTCCAGGACGACCTGGTCCCAGTCGGGTTCGGTGCGGTAGTTGATCGTTTCGTCCGCGCCGAGTTCGCGGGCGCGGGCGAGTTTTTCGTCGCTGCTGGAGGTGATGATCACGCGTGCCCCGTGCAGCTTGGCGAATTGCAACGCGAAGAGCGAAACGCCGCCGGTACCGAGAGTCAGGATCGTGTCCCCGGCACGCAGCCCGCCAAGGGTCACCAGGGCTTGCCACGCCGTGACCGCGGCACACGGCAGTGTCGCGGCCTGTTCGAAGCTGAGGTGGGACGGGATCGGGAGCAGAGCACGTTCGGAGAACACAACTTCTTCGGCCAACACGCCGTCGATCCCGCCGCCACGGGCGGTCAGCATCTGTCGCTCGGTCGCCTCGCCCGCTTCCCAATCCTCGAAGAAGCAATTCACCACCCGGTCACCGGGCCGGAACCGGGTGACTCGGTCGCCGACGGCGATCACCTCGCCGGCACCGTCGGAGAGCGGGATCACGGGACAGCGGTCGTTTCGCGGATAGCCGCCTCGGGTGACGATCAGGTCGCGAAAGTTGAGGCTGGCGGCACGCATCCGCACGAGCACCTCGCCGGCCGCCGGTTGCGGAGGATCGAGATCGAGCGTCTCGATCGCGTCGATCCCGCCGTCAGAAACAATTTGCAGCGTTTTCATCGGAACTCTTCGGCCTCGTACTCGGTTGTGGGTCGGATCGCTTGGACGATTCATCCGCCGATCTGGTCATCCGCCGATCTGGTACATCGCCCGTTGGGGCGGTCGGAAGTCGGCGGCGGCGATTCCGTGGGCGGCATGCTTGGCGGCGAGACAGTCGCGAACTTGAACGAGCACCCGTTCCGGATCGACGCGGGCGCGAAGCATTTCGCGGACGTCCCACTCTTGTTGACCGAACAGACAATTCCGAAGTTTTCCGTCGGAGGTGAGCCGGAGTCGGTCGCACGCGTCACAGAACGGGCGGGTGACCGTGTCGATGAACCCCACGCGTCCGCCGCCGGGGAGAAGGTAATCGGTCGCTGGCTGGGACGGATCGGTGACCTCGGCCGGCTCGAGTCCGCCGAAGCGGTCGGCGAGGATCTCGCGGATCTCGTCACCCCGCACCATCCGACTCTCGGACCAACGGCGGTTGGCGTCGAGCGGCATGAATTCGATGAACCGGAGAGTGATGTCCCGTCCGGCGGCGAACTCGACCAACGCGATCACGTCGTCGAGGTTGACGTCGCGGAGCACCAAGCTGTTCAGCCGGACCGTGAGCGAGGGGGTGTCGGCCGCGGCGGCGATTCCGTCCAGCACGCGGTCGAGCCCTTCCCGTCGCGACATCGCGCGAAAGGTCTGCTCGGAGAGCGTGTCGAGGCTGATGTTGACCCGCCGTAGCCCCGCATCGACCAGCGCCGGGAGTTGATCCGCCAACAGCATCCCGTTGGTCGTCAATGCCACGTCGGCGACACCCTCGGTGGTCGACAGCTTGGCCACCAATTGATCGAGCCCTGGACGGAGGAGCGGTTCGCCACCGGTGAGCCGGAGACGATTCAACCCCAGCGGGGCGACGATCCCGACGAAACGGGTGATCTCGTCGTACCGCAGGTGCTCGTCACGCGGGAGAAATCGATCGGCATGTTCCGGCATGCAGTATTGGCAACGGATGTTGCACACATCCGTCACGCTGATCCGGAGCGAACGGTGGCGTCGGCCGAAGCGGTCGATCAAGTCCGACATCGTTTACCCCGTCTTCCGATCGCCCACGGCAGACCCCAGCGGGGCGTGTTCTTGAGGCGGGGCGTCGGCACATCGGCAACTTCCGGCATCGGGATGGATCCATTCCGGGCCCGACTGGACGTAGTGTTCCTGCTTCCAGATCGGGGCGTCGTGCTTCAGCGTATCGATCAGCCACTGTGCCGCCTCGAACGCCTCGCCGCGATGGGGGCAACTGACGGCGACGGCGACGCTCGGTTCGGTGGGGTCGACCCGCCCGACACGGTGCAAGATCGCGACGCGGCGGACCGGCCAACGTTCGATGGCCGTTTCGGCCAATTGCGTCATTTGCGAAATCGCCATTTCGCGGTACGCCTCGTAGACGAGGTGCGACGTTTCACGCGGTTTGCCGGAGACTTCTGGATCGCCCGTTCGTGTGTCGGTCGTCCACCGCCGCGTCGTTCCGACAAACAGCACTTCGGCACCGCACGTCGGGTCGGTGACGTACTCAAGCACGCGAGCAACGTCGAGCGAGTCGTCCGTCAACTCGATCAGCGAAGTTGCGCCGGTCGTCGCTTCGGGGGACGTTTCCGGAGGGACCTTCAAGTCGTTACCTCGTCAACGGGGATGCCATGCGTGTCACCTTGCATGCTAACGGAGGACCGATCGACGTCCCAGGTGCGGAACGGGAAACGCCCCGTTCTCGCGGCGTCCCGTTCTCGCGGCGTCCCGTTCTCGCGGCGTCCCGTTCTCGCATCGCCCCGTTCTGGGGTCAGTACCCGGCGACGCGAGGGAACCGATCGAGGACCTCGCCGAACCGGCTCGCGACGAACTCGGCCCAATCGGCACCGTGTGCCCGGGCGACGATGAAGGCGACGAACGCGAGGTAAAGCAAAATCAACGTCAGGGCGGTCCCTCGTCGCATTTCGATCAACGTCGTCCCGTCACCCCGGGGGACACGTGGTCCGACGTAGTACGTGACGAATCCGCACAGCGTGATCACGAACAGCAACACGAGGATCTCGCCGGTCTGAGTCGCGGTTTCGACCGGGATCTCGATGGCTCCCCAAAAAAACGTGTAGACCAGGATCGGCAGCCCGAGGGCGAAGCAGATGTCAAAGATGTTGCTGCCGAGGGCGTTCGCGACCGCGTCGTCGTAGTCGCCGCCTCGGGCATCGCGGACCGAGATCACCGTATCGGGTACACTCGTCGCCATCGACGCGAAGATCACGGCGACGAACATCGATGGCATCCCGATCCCCTGGAACTCGAGACCGAACAAATCGTACGCGGCATGACGTCCGTTCCCCGGTCCCGTCCCGAGCCACTGGCAGGCGTGCACCAGCACCCAACACGCCGCCCCGATCATCGAGGTCGACGCGACCAACAGCGGCCACGGGTTCCAGGTCTCGTCACGCATTTGTTCGCGGTGCCGCGACCCCACCAACCACCGTTCCAGATCGAGCAGCGGGCCGCCCGATGCCCAGTACACCGATCCCCCGATGATGCCCCCGTCGGCGCGGCCGCCGATTTCGGGATGTCCCATGTCGCCGCGTGGTTGATCACCGGCGGTCTCGCCGGACGGTCCCATCGACAGCAACATCCATCCGAAATAGACGACGTACATCGAAAGCAGTACCAAGCCTTGCCACCAATCCAACCGGCTGCCGCTGACGAGCCCGATCAGCACGACTTCACAGGCGAGCAGCATCAGGCCGTCGCGGAGGATCACCTTGGAGGAGACGCGAATCGATGTTACGCGGGATCCCGCCACGACCGATCCGACGACGGTCAAGATGCAAGCCGCCGGAATGATCATCCCGTTGAAAAGGGCGCTCCCGGCGGTTGTCCCCAAGCCGACCGCGAACCCTTCTTCGTCGGCCAACACCAGCAACGCGATCAACGTCGTCATCAGCTCCGGGATGGAACTCGAGATCGCATTGATCGTCCCGCCACGGACTCCATCGGAGAGGTTTCGCCCGAGGTACTTGGACGCGACTTCGAACCCGTCGCATGCCCGCCATATCACCACGCATGCCATCACGATCAAGACAGACGGCAGGGCGATCCCCATGGTGCGTCTCGTTCGGTTCGCGGGCGTTGTCGGAATGCGATCGCACCGAGTGTCGCGCTCGAAGACGCGACCGTCAATCGACGACCGGGAGCGGCACTTGGCTGGGGGAGGTCAGATACGCGATCAAGTTCCGGATCTGGTCCGGGGTCAAATTGTCGAGCAACCCTTCCGGCATCGGCGACTTCTCGGTGACCCGCTCTTCCGCGATCTCGCGACGGTCAAGCGTGACCGATTCGGTGGCCGTGTGCAGCGTCAACGTGCGGTCGGTGCGGGCGGTGACCAACCCGCTGAGCACACGGCCATCCTCGGTGACGACAAGTGTCATGCGGTAATCCTTGTCGACCACGGCACTCGGATCGACGACGTTGCCGAGCAGATAATCGAGGTTTCCGCGATCTCCGCCCGTCAAGTCGGGGCCGATCTCACCCCCTTGGCCGTACAGCCGGTGACAGTTCTGACACGCCTCGACGAACGTCGCCCGCCCGGCGGTGCGGTCCGCTTCGGCGAGCCGCTCGGGGGTCAACTCCGTTCGGAGCGTCTCGATCGCCCGCCGCTTTTCTTCGGGGGATTCACGGACCTCGCCCCAGACCTCCGTCACCGTATCGCGCAGCTTCGGCTCCCCGAGGCTGTGGATTTGCCGGACCTGGAACGCGGAAAGTGCCTCGCGAGGGATTTTTCCGTCACGGATCGCTTCGAGCAAGACCGACGCGAACGAAACCCGTGACGCAAGGATCGACACGATCTTCGGCCGCTGGGGGGCACGGAAATTTCGATAGCGGGCGACCAACATCCGCGCGACCTCTGGGTCGTCGATTGAAGCAAGCCCTTGTGCCGCGGTCACGTTCAATCGGGCGTCACGGAGGAGCGGTTCGCAGATCTCGCGCAATTCCGGTGGACGGCCGGCGATCAACGCCTTGAGCGCCGACAACCGGAGGGTCGCGGGGAGGTCGGCGTCGCCGACGATCCGCTTGACCTCCTCCAGCGACCTGCCATCGCCGAACACGACGCTCAACTCCCGCACGATCGGGGCCGCCGCTTGGTCGTTCTCGGTCGCCGAGACGACATCGTCCCAGCCATTTGGCTTCTCGGCTCGCCGCCATCCCTCAAGCGCCTCGGCCAGACCGCGGAGGACGTCCAGACGCCACGCCGTGTCGGTGGTCGTCGCGACCTCAGCGAGGAGCCTCTGCAGCGGTTGCGGCCGCGATTCGATCTCTTCCCCCAAACGGCGTGCGATCAGCCGACGGGTCGTCGGCAACCGGCACCGTTTCGCGACCGGCACCAAGTCGTTCGGGTCTCGGTCGGCGGCCGGCATCAAGCCGTACCAAATCATCAGCGGAAGGTTGTGATCGTCCGCATCGTCTTCGTGGGCGACCAATGCCTCCGCAAGCGCTCCCCTTCGTGACACCGGTAACCGCTGGAGCGTCGAGGCGAGCGTCAGCCGGACGAGCGAGGACGGGTCCGATTCCGCAAGCCGAGTCAACTCGGGAAGCAACGCTTTCGCCTCCGCGTCGACTGGCGCGTCCGCGACTGGGGTGTCCGCGACTGGGGTGTCCGCGACTGGGGTGTCCGCGACTGGGGCGTTCGACCCTTGGCCGGTCTCGGCCGCGTCGACCGAGCCACCGCCGGTGGGCCCATAGCAATCGTCGAGCGGCCAAGATTCGGTCAACAGCCGGATGGCCCAAACCCGGACATGTTCGTCCGTGTGCTTGAGTAGCTCGCGGAGCGATCGGGCGTCGGTGCCGCCCGCCAAGTGCGCCGTTAACAGCGATGCGACCGCCTCGGCCGAACCGACCTCGGCGTCACGGAGTCGCCCCGCGGCGATCTCCGCGGCGATTGACAACTCCCGGTGAGCGGCCCGATCGACGTCGGCCGATCGCAACCGTTCCGCCAGGACCAATCGTGCCCGGCGGGCGTACCAAGCGTTCGGATGGGTTTGCAGCCGCACCAACGTCTCGGCGTCGGCGTCGTGCAGATCGGACAACGCGGCAAGCGACGCGTCCCACTCCCCGAGTCCGAACCCGTTGGCGCGTGGGGTGGTGTCAATCTCAGTGCCAGTGCCAGTGTCAGCGTCAGTGCCAGTGTCAGTGCCAGTGCCAGTGTCAGTGTCAGTGCCAGTGTCAGTGCCAGTTTCGCCAGCGACCTCCGGCGAAGCTTCGTCGCCCGACGAAGCGTTCTTCTCACGCGTCCCCCTTTCCCGAAGCGACGCATTTTCCGGCGGCGCGGACGCGGCGGCGACCCGGTAGACGCGACCGCTGCGGCGGTGCACCCCGGTATGTTCGTGACATTCTCCGGTGTCGCTCCAATCGAGCACGTAAACGGCACCGTCGGGGCCGGACGTCAGGTCCATCCCGCGGAACCACGGGTCGGCGGCGACCAGCACGTCTTGGGCATGAGTCGCGACGTAACCGCTCCCGTGCCGCCGCAGCACTTCTTGGTTCGCCCGCCGGCCGTGCAAGTTCAAAGTCAACGCGCGGCCGCGAAACGATTCTGGCCAATTGTCCCCTTGATAGATCATCAATCCACAATGCGCGTGCCCGCCCCCGAAGTCGTTCGCGGCGCCGTCGCGAGATTCGGTCCAGCTCTTGCCGGTGTCGAAGTGCCAATGGTCCGCGTGGAAGTCGATCAGCTCGTAGGTATGCCCGTTGGGGTCGAGCGTGAACGGGCGGGTAAAATGGGCCCCGGGGATCGCATGCCAAAAATGCCCGTTGACGGTGTTGGTGAAGAAGAGCTCGCCGACTTCGTTCCAATCATGTCCCCAGGGGTTGGTCGTCCCGCTCGTCAACGCCTCGAACCGGCCAGAGATCGGGTGATAACGCCACATGCCTCCTTCGATCGCCACCCGCGCCCGGTCCGGCGTTCCGGGAGGTCCGACGCGGCCGGGGCACGAACCGCCACAGCGACCGTAGAGCCAACCGTCGGGTCCGAACCGCACGCCGTTGGCGAAGTTATGATAGTTCTGTTCGGCGACTTCGAAACCGTCGAGCACCACCGTCGCCGGGCCGTCCGGCGTGACGTCTCGGTCCCCGTCGGGGATGAACAACAGCCGCGGCGGGCACATCAGCCAGACCCCGCCATGGCCGACTTCGATCCCGGTCAACATTTGGACGCCATCGGTGAACACCCGACGCCGGTCGTGTCGGCCGTCTCCGTCGGTATCCTCTAACACCACGACCCGGTCGCGGAGGTCGAGCTGGAACCGCTGGCCCCGCTCGGCGTAGGTGTAGTTCTCGGCGATCCATAACCGTCCCCGTGAGTCCCACGCGGCATCGATCGGGTTCTGGACGTCCGGCTCGGACGCGAACACGGTGGCCTCCAGCCCCGGCGGCAGATCCCACCGCCGCGCGGCTTCCGCCGCGGACATCCGTGCCGTTCCCGTCCCAGGCTCGGTATCGAACAGTTCCGGGAAATCATCCGCGGACGCCGTCGTCACCAAGAGTGACGCGACGAGCATCGACGTCAGACCGATCGAAAAAACGCTGGCGAGAGGGTGACGCGGGCGGCTTCGAAACGGTGCGCCCATGGGGTCCGGCACGTGAGTGGGGTCCGGCACGTGAGTGGGGTCCGGCACGTGAGTGGGGTCCGGCACGTGAGTGGGGTCCGGCACGTTCATGGGGTCCGACAGGTGAATGGGGGGATTGGAACGGTTCGAGACTTCCGGCATTACTCTAACCGAGGTTTGCAGCGAGGTTCGCGGCCGGGCATCCGGGTTTTCACCTTTTCCGCGGACCGCTCGGTCTGGTATTTCTCCCGCTACGATGAACGCCGTACCCTCGGAAGCCGTTGCCGCGACGCCCTCCCCCGCCGACATCCGCGTCGGGTTACAGGGGGTCCGCGCGGCGGCCACCCTTGGCGTCGTCATGCTACACGCCGGCGTCCCCTATGCGTCGCATCCGATGCCGGGGCTTTGCTGGGCCGTTTGGGACCGAACGGGGGACGGGGTCGACGTGATCTTTTGGTCGATCTCGTTGTTCATTATGCCGCTGTTTTTGGTCATGTCGGGGTATTTCGCGGCGTTGACCGAACGTCGTCACGGCCCGCGAGGGCTACTGCGACGGCGGACCCGCCGGTTACTCCGCCCGTTGGCGTTCGGGCTGGTCGTGTTGATCCCGGTGTCCTATTCGATCTGGATGTTGGGGTGGGTGGGGGACGGGTTGACCGAGCCGATCAAGGCACGGAGTTTGAAGTTTGCGGGGGGGATCGACCGGGACCTGTACGGCACCGCCCACCTGTGGTTCTTGATGTACGTGTTCACTTATGTGGCGATCACCGCCGCGGTCGCGGGGATGGCTCGGCGGATCGCCGCGAGCGAGACGGCGGACGAAACGGATCGCGACCGATCCGCCGCGAACCGTTCGGGAAGGGTTTTTTCGTCGTGCCGATTCATGCGGAGATGGGCCGCACCGATCGGGGCGACGTCGTTGGTGGTGATCGGGGCGGTCTCCGTCGCGGCGCGTCCGGAGGTCGTGTGGGGATTTCAACATGCCTGGCTGCCGGTCCCGAGCAAATGGATCTATTGCGGCACTTTTTTCGCCGGCGGCTGGTGGTTGGGGAGCCGTGACCCGGAACTGCGACAGATTCGCCGGGTGCCGACCGTTTGGCTTGCGGCGGTCGCGATCGTCGCGGGATTCACCGTCACGCTCGGTCGATGGCACCTCGGCGGCGGTGACGGTCTCGGCGTGAGGGTCTTGCTTCCCGTGTTGTCGGTGATCTCGGCGTGGGGCGTCACGCTCGCGACGCTTGGGGCGGCCGAACGGTGGGTGCGGAGGCTGCCGCGGCCGGTCGAGTATCTCGCCGCGGCATCGCTTTGGATTTACCTCGTCCACCATCCGATCGTCGCGTTGGTCCAAGTCGACTTGAAGTTCTTCGCGGTGAACGTCCCGCCGCTCCTGAAGTTGGCGATCGCGAGCGGCGCCGCGACGCTGATTTCGCTGTTGACCTACGAGGCATGGGGACGGCGTTCCCGACTGGGACGTTGGCTTTCCCTCGCCTCGATCGCGGCCAGCGAGGGGAAAGGGGTCGAGGCGAACGGGCCCGAATCAAGAAGGCCCGAATCGAATCGTCTCACGGAGATCGGTCGAGAGGCGGCTGGTCTCCCGAACACGAATCGCTCGACCGTCGGTGCCCAATGGTCGCCCCGCGCGAGGCGACCCACTGACGAGGCCGACGCGAAACGGGCGGCGTGATGACGATCGAACGCCCGACCGAGGCGGCTTTGGACCGGGCCGCAACGCGACTCGCCCGTGGCGAGCTCGTCGGCATGCCGACCGAAACGGTCTATGGGTTGGCGGCCAACGCGACCGATCCCGCCGCGGTCGCCAAAGTGTTCGCGGCGAAGGGGCGTCCCGCGGTCAACCCGCTGATCGTTCACGTCGCCGACGTCACCCGTTTGGCCGAAGCGGTCGCTTGGCCACTCGACCCGACGGCGCAAGCCCAACTCGATGCGTTGACCGGTTTCTGGCCGGGCCCACTCACGCTGGTGCTGCCCCGCGCGAGGTCGATCCCCGATGCGGTCACCGCCGGTCGCCCGACCGTCGCGGTCCGAATCCCCGATCACCCGGTCGCGCTCGGTCTGCTCGCGCGATGCCCGTTCCCGATCGCCGCCCCCAGTGCGAACCGGTCGAACTACGTCAGCCCGACACGGGCCGAGCACGTCGCCGACGGGCTCGGCCAGGACGTCGCGATGATTCTCGACGGGGGGCCCTGTCGGCACGGGATCGAGTCGACGATCGTCGCGATCGGGGGCCCGGACGGCCCACGGTTGTTACGTCCGGGCGCGGTCCCCGCCGAAGCGATCCGGGACCGGCTTGGCGGCGTCTTGCGGATCGAAAACGTCTCGACCGTGACGCCGCACATCGCGGAAGTGAGCCGGCCGCCTGATCGGAGTTCGCTCCCGTCCCCTCCGCCGGCGTCCGGTGCCGCGGAGGACGCGTCGGCGATGGAAGCCCCGGGGATGATGGGACGACATTACTCGCCGCGGACCCCACTGAGAATCCTTCCGCCCCAAGGGCCGAGTGGGGACCGGTCGCGGTGTGGGCGATTGGCGTTCGCGCCGATCCCCGAATCGGAGGCTTCCCGCTATGCCTTGGTGTCGGTGTTGAGTCCGAGCGGCGACCTCCGTGAAGTCGCCAGCGGGCTATTCGCCGCCATCCGAGAGCTCGACCGTCGGGGGTTGGAAGCGATCGACGTCGATGCCTGTCAGGAAACCGGACTGGGCCGAGCGATCATGGACCGCCTCCGCCGCGCCGCGACGGAGGAATAACGATCGACGGTGGGTCCGATGGCGTGGACCGTCCAGACATGTTGACGGGGTTCCCGTTGGAAGGGGCTGGCGCCCTTTCAGGGCTTGGGGGACGTTTGGGTCTCGGTTCCCGGGGCGGCGCTGCGTTCTGCCCCGGGCTGGTCTCTTGACGCCCTTCGGGCGAACGGGACGCCAAACGTTTCGGTATCGGTTGCCCGGGGCGGTATTGCGTTTCGTCGGCGGCGCATCGGTCCCGCCGCGAAGCGGCATCAGGGGGCGGCTTCGGGCGAACGGGACGCCAGACGTTTTGGATCGGTTGCCCGGGGCCGCGTTGTGTTGGGGATGCGGCGCGTCGTGCCCGCCGCGAAGCGGCATCAGAGATCAGCCCAGGGCAAGCGATTCGGCGGCGACAGCCGCCGATCGCGTCGCCCTGGGTTAGGGAACGCCCCATCGAAACATCGCCCTGAAAGGGCATCATCGATGGCCTTCGGGCGAACGGGACGCCAAACGTTTCGGTATCGGTTGCCCGGGGCGGTATTGCGTTTCGTCGGCGGCGCATCGGTCCCGCCGCGAAGCGGCATCAGAGTCGCGGTGAAATCGCTCCCGTGGCTGATTCCTGGCCCGTCGACGTGAGCGCCCCGCCTCCGCGTTGTCATCGCGTGTCGGGATCGCCGAGCGCATCGAGGTGTCGGTCCAGGTAATCGAGAAGGTCAGGGTCGGCTTGCTCGAAGCCGCTTCGCGACCGGGGCTGGCCGAGTGCGTGTCGCATCGCGTTGTGCATCAGGTAGCGACCGCCGTGGTGCGTCATGTGGATCGCGTCTCGATAGAGCGACTCGACGGACTCGAGTGGTCCCCGTCCGGCACGCACGTCGTCGTCGATCGCTTGCAGCAGTTCGAACGCGCGAGTCGTCCGCACCTCGCGATCGGGGAGCCGCTTTCGGAGTGCCGAGGTCAACGCTTCGAAATACGCCGGGGAGTGAGACATCTCGCCCTCGTCGTCGTCAGCGTACTCCTCTTCGCGGCTGGCCGCGCGAGCCCATCCGGTATGGATCACGAGGGTCGCCGAAGGTTGCGATTCGGCCCACGACACGATCGCCTGGACGTCTTCGTCGAGGGTCGTCCCGTAATGGGGTTGGACCGAGAGGAAATCGAACGAGGCTTGTTCGAGCGTGCGTGGCCACAACCAAGAACTGTCGACGCAGGGGGCGTCGGGGTGTTGCCGGATGTAGGTGAGGCTCTTGCCACAATCGACGTGCCAGCGGACGTGACCGTCGAGCCGCGAGGGGATCGTGTCCCAGGTCAACGAGTTGCCGATCAGGTAGATCGACGTCAGCGGTGGCAGGACGCGGTTGTCGTTCCGTTCGATCGCCGACTCGGGGGTGTTGTTGAACCGCACCGGGGGCGTCGATTCGGTGGGGAGTTCCCACGCGTTTCCGCTCACGAGATTGTGGCCGGCTTGATGGAAGCGGAGCGGGGAACGGTCGGTCCGCCGGATCGTGTTGTCGCGGATCGTGAACCCGGTCGTCCCTTGATCGAGGAACATCCCGTTCGATTCGGCGCGGCCCGCGTTGAGCGGGATGTCGCTGATCTCGTTCCCCTCGATCACGCTTTCTGGCTGGCGGCCAAGCGTATAAATTCCGCCGCCGTCGCTGAGGACTTGCATCATCCGCTCGATGCGGTTGTCCGCGATCCGGTTCGACCCGGCGGGGCTGGGGGAATCGTTCCAGATCCAACCGAGCGAGATTCCGGTGTAGGGACAATCGTCGAGGCGGTTCCGCCGGATGACGAGGTCACGCTGGAGCGCCCCCCAGATCGCAACGGCGCCGGGCAAGACTTGGCCGCAGCGGCGGATCTCACATTCGCGGACGACGTTCCCGCGAGGCACCTGATCGGGACGGCTGACGTACCAAGGCTGACGGTCGACGCGGCGGGAGTTATTTTCGCCGAGGTTGATCGCGTTGCCTCCCAGGTCTCGGAACTGGCACCGCTGGACGACGCTCTCGTCGGTCTGGCCGCCGAGCCACAACGCGGTTTGTCCGATCGCCGCGAACGTGCACGACGCGACCTCGGTGTGCCGGGCGAGTTCGATGTGCACGGCGGCATCGAGCATCGGTCGGTCGCTTGTCGTCCGCCGGCCCGACGCGTCGCGCGGTTCGTGCATCGTCGCCTGGGCCCCCGCCAACCCACCGTCGGGCATTGAGAAACCGGTTTCGGCAAACCGCAGCCGGCGAAGTCGGAAGCCGGTCAACGGCTGTTCGTCGGAGCCGCGCGCGACCAACAGCCTTGTCGTCACCGGGAGGGAAACCGACGGGGGTTCGGAGGACGTTTTCCCTGACGCCTCGCCGGCGACGACCACGATCTCGGACGACTCGGAATCGAAAAACCATTCACCCGGTGAATCGGCCAACGCCGGGTGGCCTTCCAGCCAGTACCGAGGTTGTTTCTCGAAATGGTCGATGCGGTAGTGATCGGCCGAGCAACCGATCGGTCCGACCGTGCGGAGGACGCGGCTCGCGGCGTCGTAGCTGGCGACCGGAAGGCGGCTGCTAGACCAATCGTGCAGCAGCACCAGATCGCATACACCGCTCGCGGGATCCAACCCCGCCGGCAGGTCGCCGTCGACCACCGTGAACCCGGAACGTCGATCGGGAAGTGACGCCTCGATCCGCAAGTACCCACGGTCGGGGTGGCGTGCCGGGGTGCGGAGCCGACCGTCGATGACCAGCGACCTGGGGGGCATCGCGTCGCGGGCTTGCTCGGGAATCGGAAACCGCCAAACGTGGCGCGGAGCCGCTCCCTCCCCCCCCGGCGTTTCCTCTTCCTGCGTTTCCTCCCCACTCGATTCGTCTCCTGCCGAGCGATTCGCCCTGGGGCTGCCGGCGTCCGGCCGCGTCGCAACCGCTCCCGGGTCCATCGAAACCGGCTTCGGCGACGACACCGACAGGGGGACGCTACCGAGAATCGTCGCCTGGCCGTCGCGGGGACGTTGGCCGTCGCGGGGACGTTGGGCGTCGCGGGGACGTTGGGCGTCGCGGGGACGTTGGGCGTCGCGGGGACCTTCGAGCGTCAGCCCTTTGGCAACCAATTCGGCGTCAACCGAGAGGGGCTCGCGGAGCCGGTAGTCGCCGGCGGGGAGTTCCACCGTGACGGGCCGTTCGTCGCCCGCCCGGCGTCGGTCTCGGAGTCGTTCGAGGGTTCGCGCGAGGCCTCCGGCGGTGGCGGGCTCGACGACGATCCGTTCCGACTCGCCCTGTGAAGGGGATTCGGCTTGCCGAGTCGTCGAGGGTGGCTGGGCCGCGGCGTCGGAGGCGAGGCTGGCGACGAGCAGCAGAGGAAGAGTCGCAATGAACCGTAGGCGTTCAGAAATCATGAGATGCGACGTCTCGGTGGGGATTAGGTGAGAACAATTCGGAGCCGGGCCCGTCCGGATCGACTATTCTAACGGAAATCGACGGTTCGGATCGCAGCGGCTGTTACGCCATGCAGGGAGTTGACGGGGGTAACTGGAGGATCGATCGCGACGGTTGCCATCAACAAGTCGGTCTCGGTAGGGAGTAACCCCGCTGTTTGGACAGGAATGGATTCGGTTTACTAGCACGGAGGACGATTCCTGGAAAATGAGGGAGGCGGAGCGTCCCGTTCGATCTCCCGATCGCTTTCATGACCCGTGGCGGTGATACCCCCCGTGGAACTGCAAACGTTTTTTGGTGCTGACCGCCCGCCGCGGGATCACTTCGTCGCGATCCTCGATCACTGGGCGAATCGACGCGGCGACAAGCCGGCGTACCTGTTCACCGATGGGGAATCGGCGGAGCAGGGTTTGACCTACGGTGAGCTGTGGAGTCAGGTCCGCGGATTGGCGGGGTATCTGCAAGGGAGATGCGGGATCCGGCCGGGCGATCGGGTGTTGCTGCTCTATCCCCCCGGTCTCGATTTCGTGATCGGGTTTTACGCATGCCACGCGGCCGGGGCGATCGCGGTCCCGGCGTTCCCACCGCGGCGGAACCGCAAGGCGTCTCGGATCCGATCGATCGTCGTCGATGCGGACGTCCGTTGGGCGTTGTCGACCCGCTCGGTCGTGGAGCAGTTGACCGGGGACGAGCGGCACGAGGATCTGACCGGGGTACAGTTACTCGGCACCGACCACCCTTCGATCCGCGACCGGAGTCATTGGCGAGCCCCGAACCTGCGTCCCGAGTCGTTGGGCGTGCTGCAGTACACTTCGGGGTCGACCGGTTCGCCGAAGGGAGTGATGCTGACCCACGGGAACCTCGTGGCGAACAGCGAGATCATTTGGCGGGCGTTCGAGACTTCCCCCGAAACGATCGGGTTGTCGTGGTTGCCGACGTATCACGACATGGGATTGGTGGGGGGCATTTTGATGCCGATGTTTCTCGGCCGTCCGAACGTATTGATGAGCCCGATGACGTTTTTGCAGCGTCCGGCGCGGTGGCTGCAAGCGATCTCGCAGTACCGCGTGACGGTCAGCGGCGGGCCGAACTTCGCCTACCAGCTGTGCGTCGACAAGATCGACGACGAGGAGCTCGAGGGGGTCGACCTGTCGACTTTCGAGATCGCGTTCAACGGGGCCGAGCCGATTCGCGCGTCGACGCTCGAGGAGTTCACCCGCCGCTTCGCCCCGTACGGTTTCCGCCACCGCTCCCATCTGCCCTGTTACGGGATGGCGGAGACGACGTTGTTGGTCACCGGCGGTCCGAGCGAGCGGCGGCCGATCATGACCGCGTTCGACGGGCCGGGGCTCGACCAAAAGGTCGTCCGCCCGGTGGCGGCCGGCGAGACCAACTCGCGGACCCTCGTCGGGTGTGGGGGCGTGATCAAGGGAGAGCGGGTCGAGATCGTCGACCCTGACACGCGCGAAAAATTGCCGGCGGACGTGATCGGCGAAATTTGGGTGCAAAGCCCCTCGGTCGGCCGCGGGTATTGGCAGCGGCGGGATGAGTCACGGAGGACGTTCGACGCGATGACCGACGACGGAGACGGTCCGTTCCTGAGAACCGGGGACTTGGGATTTATGTTCGACGGACAACTTTATGTGTCCGGCCGGATCAAAGACATGATCGTCGTGCGGGGGGTCAACCGATACCCGCAAGACATCGAGGGGACGGTCGAGCACGCTTCCGACGTCGTCCAAGCGGGCGCGGTCGCCGCGTTCGCGATGAACCACGAGGACCGCGAGCAGTTGGTCATCGTGGCGGAAGCGATCCGTCGCCGCGACCTCGACTGGGACCGAGAGCTTCAAGCGATCCGCCGGGCGGTGACCGAGGAGCATGAGCTTCCGCCCGACGCGGTCTATCTGGTCCGAAACAGTTCGGTGCCGAAGACGAGCAGCGGGAAGATCCAGCGGCACGCGTGTCTGCACGCGGTCCGCGACGAGTCGCTGAAACTGATCGCCAAGTGGGTCCGCTGGGAGGAATCGGGGACCGTAGCGAAACCGGGGGGCGCCGCCCCGATGATGCGGGCCGCCGCCGCCGCCGCGGGGGAGGACGACGGGGAGTGCGATGCCGACGCGGCCATCGTCGCGGCGATCGAGCACCACGTTCGCCGGATCGCCGGCGAGCGGGCCGGCGACCTCTCGCCGGGGACCAACATCGTTCTGGATCTGGGCCTCGACAGTCTCGAGAGGCTGGAAATCGCAAGAAACCTCGAGCGGACCTTTGGGGGACGGTTTCCTGAACAGGTGCTCGACGAGATCGAGACGATCGGCCAGACGGCCTTGGCGATCGAGCGGTACTTGCCCCCCGGTGCCCCGGATCGTGCCGCAAAATTGCTCGCCGGCATCGCGGCCGGTCCCGATGCCGACAGCGGTGCGGTCCGCGCCTTCGAAGCCGATTCCCGGCCGGCGGTCGAGCCGGAGGATCGGATCGAGCAATTCGCCGAGTACCGCCGGTTGAAGGCGACGATGCAGCAAATGCAGGTCACGGGCGTCCCCAACCCGTACTTCACGGTGCACGAATCGGTGGTCAACAGCCACACGCGGGTCGGCGGCCGCGACCTGATCAGTTTTGCCAGCTACAACTATCTCGGGTTGAGCGGCCACCCGGAGGTCACCGAGGCGGCGGCCGAAGCGGTGCGGCGTTACGGGACGAGCGTCTCGGCGAGCCGCTTGGTGTCAGGCGAAAAACCGATCCACGGGGAACTGGAGCGGACGATCGCCGGGTGGGTCGGCGTCGACGCGGCGATCACGATGGTCGGCGGGCACTCGACCAACGAGACCACGATCGGACACCTGGTGGGCAGCGGCGACCTGATCTTGCACGACGCGCTCGCGCACAACAGCATCGTGCAGGGGGCGCTCTTGTCAGGGGCCCGTCGGCGACCGTTCCCGCACAACGATTTTGAGGCCCTCGATCGGATGCTCGCCGAGATCCGCCATCAGTACCGCCGGGTGCTGGTCATCGTCGAAGGGGTTTACAGCATGGACGGCGATTTCGCGGACGTCCCCGCGTTCGTCGAGGTCAAACGTCGGCACCGGGCGTTGCTGATGGTCGATGAGGCCCACAGCTTCGGGACGATGGGCGCGAGCGGTCGCGGCATCGCCGAGCATTTCGGGATGGACGCTCGCGACGTCGACATTTGGATGGGGACGCTCAGCAAGGCGGCCGCCTCGTGTGGCGGTTACATCGCCGGCTCGCACGCGTTGGTCGAGTTCCTCCGCTACACCGCCCCCGGGTTCGTCTTCAGCGTCGGGATGCCGCCGGCGCAGGTCGCCGCGGCGATCGCCGCGATCGGGGTCTTGGATCGCGAGCCCGAGCGGATCGAACGCCTCCGCCAACGGAGCGAGCTGTTTTTGTCGCTCTGCCGCCGCGAAGGACTCGACACCGGCGACAGCGGGGGGACGCCAGTGGTTCCGGTGATCACCGGGAACTCGATGGTGGCGTTGCGTCTGTCGAACCGGCTGAAGTCGGACGGGATCAACGTCCAACCGATCCTGTACCCCGCGGTCGACGAATCAGCCGCCCGGTTGAGATTCTTCATCACGTCCGAGCATTCCGAGTCGGACATTCGCGAAACGGTCGAGAAGACGGCGAACCACCTCGCCGAACTTCGTTTCGACGCCGTGGCGACGACCGGCTGATTCGCCGACGCGGCCGATGAGGTCGGCCCGAACGATCCCTCCGGATTGACCCGCAGCACTTGCGATGCGTCTGCCTGACTCTAGAATCGAGGGTGGCGTTTCGAGTCGTCACGGTGCGGCTTGGCGGCCTACCCAACTCAAGGAGAAATCGCGTTGCTTACTGAGTCCACCGTCGAGCAGATGTTTCGCAGTCTGATGAGCGATCCCGGTCGGGATGAGAACACGTTCGACAAGGCGGAGGAGCTACTCGAGGAAGAGCTTCGCCCCGAAAGCCCGCTTCGGCATCGCCTGTCGGTCGAGCTCGAAGAGTTACGGGCGCTCGCAACGAAAAGCTGAATCGTCGCTCGACACGCAGCCAACAAAAAACGACCGCGGCACGCTCGGGCCGCGGTCGACGGGGAAACCGAATTCGGCGGTTTGACGAAGTTATCGTCAAAACCCTGGGGGGATTCGGTCGGGGTTACCGGTTCAGCTCGATCCCGAAGGTGGCCCCGACCAATAGCACGTCCTGGTCGTTGCTGCCGCCGTTGATAAGCGTCCCGTCGCCACCCCGCCAAACCCCGCGGGCCATGTGGATCACCTGGAATCCGCTGCGGACCGCGATCATCTTGGTGAGCTGGTATCCGATCTCGCCCCGCACGTCGTACCCGACCATGAACTCGTCGTTCCGGCTGTACACCGGCGGGTCCTTCTCCTCGACGATCGCCTCCAGTGGGGCACCGATTTCGACCACGTTGTCTTCGAAGTCGTAGATGAAGGTGTCCCGCAACGTCTGGGAACGGGTCGACTGCCAGTTCCCTCCGGTGAACGCCTTGAACTGGCCGCTGAACAGGAAGCGGTCGCGGTACTTGAAGTACCGGAACCCGATCTGGGCCGCGATCATCTCGTTTTCGGTGATCGCTTGGTTCGTGGTCACCCGTTCGGCAGCCCCCTCGAACAGCGGATC
>JAWLFY010000243.1:0-4689 GCA_041685355.1 Pirellulaceae bacterium
GGGCCGACCCCCCCCCCCCCCCCACGAACCGGGCGTCCCCCTTCAGCATACCCGCCGCGACGCTCAGCCGCGAAAGCCGAGCTTCGCCTGGTTCCGCTCCACGGGCGTGCGGCGACCGTCCTCCACGCCCGAGCGGTACGCGTCGTAAGATCCCCGGCCGCCCTGCAACCCGGAACCCCTCGCCAACCGGATCCCTTCGCTCTCCCACAACCACTGGCTCGCCGCCGTCGACAACGCCATCGACCGGCGCCGCGACACCGCGATCATCTCGCGACCCTCCGCCGTGCCGCGAAGCTCCGACTCGTTCTGTTCGAACGCCTCGCGAAGCCCGGCGACGAACCCTTCGCAATACTTCGCCCCGTCGCCTCGGGCGAACCCGCCGAAACCGCGTAGCCTCGCCGACGCGGCGATCGACACGATCATCTCCTCGAACAGATCGACACAGAACGCCACGTCCGTCTCGGGTCCGTAAAACCAGACGCACGAAGCCGATTCGGACCGGCCCGGCCGCTCGCGGCGACCCGTGTAGCAATCGCACGACGGACAGAGCGCCCCCGTGATGAACATCGCCAAATCGATCTCCCAACGCGTCCGCCGCGTCCCGTTCATGAACACCGCCGCCCGCGCGAAACGGACCCGCGAGGCGTCGTCGTCCTCGTCCAAGTCGTCCCGCTCGATGTTGTGCCGACGCATCAGGTTCTGCGCGAACCGCAACGCGTTGCGGACCTCCGCCTCCGTCGCCCCCCGGTTCTCGGCAACCTTCAACAGCTGGCGGATCCGGCTCTTGATCCGACACGTCACCTCCTCGCCTTGGCTCGTCTTCGCCTGATCACCGTCGTCGCGACGGGCCAACGGCCCAGGCGTGCGGGTATCGGCGAGATGGAGGTAATACCCGGTGACGACCAACTCGCCCACTTGCCGGGGGTCATAGGTGTCGTGAATCACCCGATCGATCACCGCCGTCAAATGACCGTCGAGCTCCACGACCAACCGCCCGGCCGGGAGCTGGTCGAGCGGCACCCTCACCGGTGACTCCAGCCGATGACGGGTCCAGCCGTGCCCCCGCAGATACGCGTCCGACGCCGCATCGATCGTCCCGTCCCGTGGCGTCGACCCGTTCAGCCCGGTCAGCGCCCGATACACGTCGCCGTAGGAATGCCCGGTGGCGATCGCGATCGCCCGACAAGCACAATCCCCGGCAAACGCGATCGAGCCAAACAACGCCCGGCCGCCGTCGTTGTAAATCCATTCTTCACGCATCCTCCGTCCTCCCTCGAGCCACCAACAATCGCTGACAACCACGCCGCTCCCCGGCGCAGCCTCGCTCCATCGAATACAACACACCGCCTTTTCTACCAAAACTTAAAATCAGGGCAGCGTCCGACCCACAGCCGCGGATCGACCGGCGAGCCATCGAGGTATGGTAGACTTCCCCTGGTGAACCGTGCTTTCGCAATCACCGCCTCCACGACTCCAGCCGTTTCCTTCCCCCCGGGAGTCCGTCATGACACATCTCTTCCTCTGGTTATCGTTCGTCGGACTATCACTCGCGGCGGTTGCCCCCTTGGCGGTCGCTGACGACGGCCAGGACGAAGCAGTCCTGAAAGACCGCCAGCAGATCGAAGGCAAGTGGAAAATCGTTTCCCTGGTCGTCAACGGCAATCATGTGCCCCCCGAGGAAACTCAGAAGTACCTCGTTCGCAACAAGGTTGACGGCACCTGGAGTCTTCGGGAAGAAGGCGATGTCATCAGCCAAGGGACGAGCACGCTTGACCCGACGACCGACCCCAAGTCCCTCGATTTCACGGTGACGAAAGGGGAAGGCGAGGGCAACCAGCACCTCGGAGTTTACGAACTCGACGGGAACACCCGTAAGATGTGCTTCGCCCCGCCCGAACGGAAACGTCCGACCGAATTGAATTCCCAACCCGGAAGCAAACACATCTGCGTGACATTCGAGCGTCGAAAACACAGGTGAACAGATTTCGAGCTCGAAACCCATGCTTCCGCAGAAAACGCAGACACCGGGCGTGGGATTGGGTGTCGTCCGTTTGAAAAGCAGAGCGGGTGACCGGATTCGAACCGGCGACAAACAGCTTGGGAAGCTGTCACTCTACCAACTGAGTTACACCCGCTGAGCCAGATTTCACGAAGTATAGTCCCCGATCGCCGGGGTGAAAATTGGGGCTCGAGATTCGGGCGATTCGGGTCTCACCATCGGCGGCGGGCCCCGTGATCGGTTCCTGGCCAACCCGTTTGCGACAGGGCTTCCCTGTTTGCGACAGGGCTTCGTCGCGGCGACCGGCAACCCGGCGACGCGAGCTGACCGCGACGCCAGACACCCGTCGCGGCTCCACCCGGCCGAAACCCTGCGAAGCCGTGCTAGCGTGGGGCGAGGTCGATCCGGCGGAGGGCGACGTCGAACAGGAACACCGCCACCGCGGCCATCAACAGGTAGGGCCACAGCGGTACCGGTTGGCGGGCTCTCCGCCCGTCGGTGGCGAAAAGCGCCGCGGGACTCGCGTCGTATCGCCCGCCGCTTGTCTCGGCGATCCGACGCAGCAACGTCTCGTCGGTCGGTTGCAGCCGCAACTCCTCGGGATAGCCGATGACGATCCCTCGTGATTGCCGCGCGGCCTCGCCCCCGGGACGGGCTTGGGCCAAATCGATCTGGTAACCGCCCCGCCGCGGCGTGGGGAACGTCGCCTCGTATCGCCCCGGTGCCGATTGTCGCATCTCAAGCTTGTCCGTCTTGAGCCGCGGGTCGATCACGGTCAACGATGCCGGTTGGTCATCGATAAACGCCCCTTGATCATCGACGCTGTCCATCACCACCGTCGTCTCACCGTCGCGGCTCTGAACCTCGACGAAGATCCCGCGGCTGTCGTTCTTCCGCATTGCGTGCCGGATGACCTGGGCCCAGAACGGCCCGAAGTCGGACCAGGCCAGCCACTCGGCCGCCCAACGCGCCTTCGCGTCGCTGGTGAACGCCACGGTCATGCCGAGTCCGTAACGCCACCAAACGAGCAACGGGTCGCCACTCTCGCTGGCGAGGATGAACTCGCTGGTCGGCTTCGGACGGGTCACGACATACCCGAGCAACAGCGGCGCGAGATCGAGCTCGATCCCTTCGAGCACCTGCGTGGGGCGGACCTGCTGCGGCAAGAACGGGAGCTCGTTGATCGCCGACTTGCTCGCCTCGACCGTCTCCTTCGCGAACACTTGGGGGACCGATTGCGGGTCGTCACAGAAGTAATAACGCCCTCCGCCGATCCGTGCGATGTCCTCGAGCAACTGTTCGCTCGCCCCTTGGCCCAGCGCCACCGTCGTGACCGTCATCCGGCTGGCGGCCATCTCCGCCGCCAACCCTTCGAAATCCCCTGGCGACGAAACCCCGTCGGTCAGCATGATGCAATGCTTCAGCTTCGCCGACGCGGAAAGTAGCGCCCCGTACGCGTCCTCCATCGGCGGATACATGCTCGTCCCCCCGCTGGCTTCGATCGTGCTGATCTGATCCAGGATGTGCCCCTTGTCGCCGGCCGAGCGAAGTTCGCTGACCCAATAGCTCGACCCGTCGAACGCGATCACGCCGACCGAATCTCGCGGTCCGAGCAATTCCACGGCGGCCTGCGCGGCGTCTTTCGCCAGTTCGATCTTCTGGCCTCCCATCGACCCGCTCTTATCGATCACCAACACCATCGCCAGGCTCGGCTTCTCGCGTTCCTTTTCGAAGTTGCTGCGAACCGGCAAGATCTCTTCCAGCCGTGTGCGGTAGTACCCGCCCAGCCCGAACGCCTGGTCGCCCCCGAGCATCACCAGCCCGCCGCCGAGGTCCTGAACGTAGGTCCGGATCAGGTCCATCTGCCGCATCGTCATCGCGGTCGCCGGGACGTTCGAAAGGACCACGCATTCATAGCCCTGAAGCTCCACCAAATCGCTCGGGAGCCCTTCGATCGGGCGGACCTCGACGTCGATCTTCTGTTCTTCGAGCGCCCACCGCAACGAATCGGTTTGGTCCGTGTCGGGGTCGACCAACAACACCCGCGGCCGACCGCTGGCGGCGACGATCGCCATCGATTCGTTGTTGTCGAGCAACGTGTCCGACTCGCCGAACCCCCGCAGCCGAGCCGCGAAGGTGACTTGACGCTGGCCGGTGACCGTTTGCCGAACGCGAAACTTGTTCTCGCCCGCCTTCAATTCCACCGCTGCGGGTTCCGATTCGCCGATCCGGATGTCACCCCGATACAGATCGACATATCCCGTCGCCGGGCCGTTGGAGTTGACGATCACCTCCAAAAAAAACGGCTCGCCCTGACGCACCTGGGCCGGGGCGTCGATCGCCGCGAGTTGCACCTCGGGTTCGCTCCGCTGCGGCAACGGAACCGACCACACCGGCACCCCCGCCGAAGCCGCCGCCGCCACGGGATCATCCCGCGTCGCGTTGCCGTCGCTGACCACGACCACCTTGGGGACCCGGCTCGGCGGGATCGACGCGACCGCGGTCCGGATCGCGGCGGCGATGTCAGTCCCGTGGGGGACGTCGGTCCCGTGGGGGACGGCCGTGCCGTGCGTCGGCTCCTCGGCCGTACGGTCCGAACCGCCAGCATCCGCTTCCCCGCCGGTTTCTTCCTCCGGCGACGTCTCCCCGCGCGTCCGCGTCACGTTGCGGTCTTCCGACGTTCGATTCCC
>JAWLFY010000099.1:0-19092 GCA_041685355.1 Pirellulaceae bacterium
CGATCAGCATACTTCATTCAACATTCGGACATCGCAGCGATGCCTGAAAAAACCTCGCCGACGCCAGCCCGCAAGCCACTAAAATCGCGGAAGAGCCCAGAATTTGGAACCGAGATTGATGAGTTTTCCGTGCGCCGGTGACGAAGCCCCTGCCGTCTGCGTGATCTTTAATCCGTCGGCCGGCAAGTCCCAGGCGCGGCAGCGGCTGGAGGCGATCCGTGCGGCTTTGGATGGGCGATTCGAACTGTCGCCCACCGAGTGGCCCGGCCACGCCACGAGGTTGGCTCGAGAGGCCGCCGAACGCGGGTTCAAGACGATCGTCGCGGCGGGCGGCGACGGCACGGTTCACGAGGTGGCGAACGGAATCCTGCAGTCCGACCGGGTGGGCGTCTGTCTCGGAATCCTGCCGTTGGGTTCGGCGAACGATTACGCGTTCAGCCTGCGACAGGAGCAAACGGAACGGGCGGAAACGGGCGGATCAACGGTCCGGCTCGTGGACATCGGCCGGCTCCGTCTCGACTCGGAAGAGCCGCGTTACTTCGTCTGTTGTCTGGGCATCGGGTTCAGCGGCAGCGTGACCGGCGAGTCACGCACGATCCCCAGGCTCCAAGGAACGTTGCTGTACGGAATGGCTGCCGCGTGCGCGATGTGGCGTCATTGGCAGCATCTCGACCTCCGCTTGCAGCTCGACGGTCAACCGCCGACCGAGCAACCGACGCTGATGGTGAGCTTCATGATCGGCCGACGCGAAGGGGGCTTCATGATGGCTCCTGACGCCCGTCTGGACGACGGTGACCTGAGGGTGATTCAGGCGGGACGGTTGAGCCGCTGGGAGGTATTGCGGCTGTTACCGCGGCTCGTGTCGGCGGGGCCGCCCACGTCGCACCCCAAACTGAGCTTCGCCCGCTGCCGAACGGCGACCGTCACGGCTCGCCAACCGCTGTCGGTTCACGTCGACGGTGAGATCCTCTGCCGACCGGAGGATCGGGTGTTCCGATTGGAGGTCGAAATCTTGGCAGCGCGACTGCCGGTGCAGATCATCGACCCCAAGCTTACAACCGGGGGGGGCGGAAAGCGTGACGAGCACGGCGCCCCTCCCTCACCGACATCGCCCTTACCGATATCGCGTTTCCGACGACTCGTGATCGTTGTCAGGGCAGATACCGCCGACAACGAATCTGCGACCGCGAGTCGCGACGATCGGTTACCGTACAGCGAACCAACAGGTGCGTCGTGGCGAGAGAAACAGGAGACACCCCGAAACCAAGTTCTGGCCCCCGATCCGATCGTCCAGATCGAGACCGGGACGGGGACCGTTTCGTGAGCGGTATCGATCGCCCGGTCGGGAAGGACACGCATTTCCGACTCGTCGCCGATTCGACGTATGACTGGGAAACCTGGGTGTCGCCGTCCGGCGAGCCGCTGTGGGTCAATCCGGCGGTCGAGCGAATCACCGGCTACTCGGTCGAGACTTGCCTTGCGATGCCCGACTACCCGTTGCCGATGGTTGTCTCCGACGACCGGGAGCGCGTTCGCGAGTTGTGGCGTGAAATCTTGAACATGCGATCCGGGAACGACGTCGAATTCCGGGTGCGGCATCGGGATGGGCACACGGTTTGGGTCGCCATCTCATGGCAGCCGATGCATCACGGAAATGAGCATTTGGGCTTCCGCACCAGTATTCGCGACGTGACGCGAAAGCAAATGTTGCGGGAAGAGCTTCGGATGCACGCCGAGCACCTGGAGGAATTGGTTGAGAAAAGGTCCGAGCGGCTCCGCAAACTGGAACGCAAACAAACCCAGATGGAGAAACTCGCCGCGTTGGGTCAACTTGCCGCGTCGGTGGCCCACGAGATCAACAATCCGCTCGCCGGAATCCGAACCGCGTTGACGCTCATTCGGTCCGAGCAGTCCCCGGAAAGTCCGCACCATTCCCTCTTTGACCTGATTGACAAAGAGATCGATCGGATGAGCAGGATCGTTCAGCAAATGTATCAGGCTTATCGGCGTCAAGCGACGGATCCGAGGGAGTTCGACCTCGTCAACACGATCGCCGAAACGTTGCACTTTCTTGACACTGTCGCCAAAACGCGACAGGTGGAAATCGAGAACCTCTGTGAGGGGCAAGCGGCCGTCGTTGAGTTGCCGGAGGGCGAGGTCAAACAGGTCATCTACAATCTCGTGCGAAACGCGATCCAAGCATCAGCCGTTGGGCACACCGTACGGGTCGAGCTTGGGGCATGCGGTTCCGACTACCGCGTTGACGTGATCGACAACGGGATCGGAATCTCGGAACGAGATCTTCCCTCCATCTTTGAGCCTTTCTACAGTACCTCGGGGAACGACGACCGTGGCGGTTTGGGGTTGGGACTTTCCATTTCTCAGGCCTTGCTCGAATCGATGGGGGGGCGGATCGAAGTGAGTTCGTCACCCGGACGGGGCAGCCGATTTTCCGCGATTCTCCCGAGAAAAATTGCACAAGACTGAGACGAAATGGAGAGAGAAGGATATCGGTCGCGACTGCTGATCGCTGACGACGAGCCGCTCTATTTGGAGACAACGTCTCAGCTGTTGAAAAAGGCGGGGTTCGAGTGTGTATGCGTCTCGGACGCAGAGTCCGCCATTGCCGTCCTTCGTGAGCAGCCGATCGATTTGCTGCTAACCGACCTGAACATGCCGGGCAATTTGAAGCTCGAGCTGCTCCGTTCAGGCCGCAGCGAGTGGCCCCATCTGCCGGTCGTCGTTGTGACCGGGGTTCCCTCCTTGCCGACCGCGATCGAGGGGGTCCGGTTGGGAATCGCGGACTACCTGATCAAGCCGGTCCGATTCGACGTGCTGCTGCAAAGCGTTCGGCGAATTCTCGAGTCAAAATCCTCCCAGCCTGCTGGGGTTCCGCCCGGTTCGAACCGGGAAACCTCCGCGGCGAGGGCTCGTGAGATCGACGAACGTACGCGAGAACTCATCGGTCGTAGCCCGGCGATGACACAAACATTGGGGCTGATCGATCGGATGGCGGAGTCGGATGCGAACGTGTTGATCAGTGGCGAAAGCGGAACCGGGAAAGAGCTCGCCGCACGTGCGATTCATTTGGGGAGCCGAAGGTGTACCGGCCCGTTTCAGGTCATCGACTGCACCGCGATCCCCGAGGCGTTGTTCGAGTCACTGTTGTTTGGACATGCCAAGGGGTCGTTCACCGGAGCGAACCAGGAGCAGACAGGATTGCTGGCCAAGAGCGACGGGGGCACCGCGTTCTTCGACGAGATCGGCGAGTTGCCGCTGACGCTGCAACCGAAACTGCTACGCGTGATCCAGGAGCAGACGTTCGTGCCTGTCGGAAAGACCGCGCCCACGACTCTGCACACACGATTCGTCTGTGCGACCAATCGGAATCTGCTCGCGGAAGTGGAAGCGGGTCGTTTCCGTCAAGACCTTTTCTACCGGCTCAGCGTGCTGCACCTGGAACTGCCGCCGTTGCGAGACCGTGGCGATGACGTGATCGAACTTGCTCGTCGGTTCCTGAAAGGGTTTACCGAGCCGGGGCGGAGAATCGTCGGATTTACCGACGCCTGTCTTGAACGTCTCCGAGCCCACCCCTGGCCAGGGAACGTCCGAGAACTGAGAAACGCGATCGAGAGCGCCGTGGCACTCTGTCGAGGTTCGCTTCTCGACGTCAGCGATCTGCCGCCTTGGGTGATCGAACCGGAGTCATCGTCAGGTGACCCGAACTCGGTGATTGTCAGCGGGGAGCCACGCCTGGACATCTCTCGAGAGCAGGTGCTGGATCGCACCGACAGACGCTACCTGGAGACGCTCATCGCCACATGTAACGGCAACGTCTCGCGAGCCGCACGGACCGCGGGCCTCTCACGCCAAACTTTGCACAAGCATTTGAAACGGCATGCCATCTCGCCGAGCAAGTTTCGCCGCGGGAGCTAGGGCTGTCGCGTTCGCTTGACACCGTTGACAGCCCGTCTGTCGCCTTCGCTTGTCACTCGATGCGGCGGTGCGACAGTTGGATCGCGAGTTGATGGGAGTTTTCGTTCGGTCTCCGAGCGGCACACCTGTTGCTATTCAAGGGAGCACGGCAATCGGCCGTCGGTCAGAGCAGCACCGACTTTCTGTCCCCTCAAGGCGAAACTCGTGAGCGACTTCCCACTCGGATCCCGTTCCCGGTCGTCAGCGGAACGGGACGCGACGGCAGCCACGTCGATGGCCACCCGTGCCCAGAGGGGAGACCCGACCGCGACCGATTGGCTGTACCGCGAGTTTCGCGATCGGGTGCACTCGCTAATGTCACGAATCGTCGGAGAGCAAGACGCGGAGGACCTGACGCAAACGTCCTTTGTTGTCATGCTGGCTCGCATTCATCAGTTTGACCGGCGATCGCGATTTTGGACGTGGTTCCATCGTCTCGCGGTCAACGAGGCGTTCCAGCATCTGAGGAAGTCGCGGCAACGGCGCATGATCTCCGTTCCGCTCGACACGCTGCCGTCGCCGCAACCGTCGTCGCTTGATGATCGGGACGCGGTCCGGCAAGCGGTCAAGCGACTGCCCGATTCGCAGCGGGTCACCGTCAAGCTGTATTACGAGGACGGTCTCTCCTATCAAGATATCGCCAACGAGCTCTCGATTCCGCTCGGTACCGTGGGGTCTCGAATCAATCAAGCGAAGGCGACGATTTCCGGCTTGGTCTCCCCGGCATTTGGACTCAGTCCGACTGGTGTTCGTCGTGGGAAAGCCGCGTAAGTTTGCAAGTGCACTCGGGGGCTCAGCTTTTACCGAGATACCGACGCGGCACTCAAAATAATTTTCAGTTCGATCGAAGAACCGGGCGGCGCGCGGCATCTAAAAACATTGAAGCAAGGCGCGATTCGCTTTTGATATCCGCTTGCCACTTTGTCGATCCCCAATGTCACAAGGAAATGGCTATGTATAAGTCCAGTCTGGTCCGGAAGCTGGCTTGCGTCACGATGGTGGCTTCGATGGCGGTGATAACGCCGGCGTTGGCCGAAGCCAGCGGTGCCAAGGCCAGATCGACCGCGGAGCGACGGTTGAAGCCGGGGAAGGGGTACTTCGCGAACTCTCACCAGCGTCGGTCGCGATCCGCAACGCGATCCTCTTCGGGGCTATTGCAGGGTCTCTGGTTCACAAGGGATTCCACGCCCTCGCGTAACGCGACGCGTGCGCCTGCCCAGCGGTCCGCCGCCCCCGTCGTGTATCGCTATGTTGTGCCACGCGGCGCCGCCCCCGGTACCGTGGTGCGCGTGCCCGTCGTGCACCAGGAGAAGGGGCCGCGCCCGGTGCGACAGGGGCGACGAGGCACTCGCTAAGACCGACGATCGCTAGCGGGATCTGGTGGTTGGTCCCCGACGACAGCCGGCGACACGTGCCAGTCGCCGGCTGTTTTTGCTTGCACGCCGCTCGCGCCCGCACTCGATTCTGCGTAACCGCAGCGAAGACCCTTCCCGGCAGTCCCGTGCCGTGCAGTCAGCGGTGCATGGCTTCGGAGTGATCCCGCTACTCGGCTTGGGGAGCGGCGAAAGACCAGAGCGCCTCGTCGGTGCGAATGATCACGTCGTCGCCGGTCACGACGACTGACGCGTTTGTCGCTTCGTCGAGTTCGTTTTCGGCCACCTTTTCGAAATCGTCTCGGTCGGGTCGGAAGACGGTCGTGGTGCCGGACTTGGTCAGCAAGTACATCAGCCCGTCGGCGGTTTGTGTGATGCTGGACCAGGTGCCGCCTCCGCCGCTGCGGGCTTTCCAAAGTTCGTCACCCGACGGAACGTCGAGGCACGTGATCACGCCTCCGATGTCGCAGATATAAATCGCGCCGTCGTGAGCCACGCCCGTCCCCAACCAGCCCCCGTCTTCCGGCTTATGCCACACGCGATGGGTTTCGGTCACGTCGCCTTTCCCGCCGGGCCGCACGGCGAGGGACGCGCCGTTGTAGCCGCCGAGCGCGACGATCACGCCGTCGGACTCCATCGGCGACGCGTACGCGAGCGGACCGCTTCCGCCGCAGGTCCAAAGCCGCTTTCCGGTCGACGGGTCGTACGCGCTCACGCGGCGAGGGAGCGCCGCGACCAATTCCGACCGTCCGTCGACTTCCACGATGATCGGTGTGTTCCATGCCCCGCGAAGTCGTTCGCTGCGTTGTTTGTCGCTAGTAAAATCGTTCGCGTTGCCGTCGTTTTCGGGGCCGCTGAGTTCGCGTTCCGCCGCGTCGTCGAGCGAGTCGACTTGCCAGCGGGTTTCGCCGGTTTGCTTGTCAACGGCGACCAGGAACTCGCGATTGCCGGGCCCGAAATTCAAGATGCAAAGGCCGTCGTGCAAAATGGGGGACGAGCCGTAACCCCACATATGTTCTTGCTGGCCGAGTTCGCGGCGCCACAGCTCGGTCCCGTCGAAATCCCAACAAACGAGCCCGGCCGATCCGAACCACGCGATGACCCGCTCGCCGTCGGTGACGGGGGATGCCGAACAATAGGGGTTCGTCCGGTGACTCGCTTCCTCCTCCGTATAGGCAACGCCCCGTCGCCAAAGCTCTTCACCGGTTTTCCGGTCGAAGCAGATCAAGGCACGAAGCTGTGATCCGGAAATCGGTTGGGTCACGAAGATGTGATCGCCCCAGACGGCTGGCGTCGAGTTGCCAGGTTCGGGCAATTCCACCCGCCATTTGACGTTTTGCTCCGGGCCCCATTGGGTCAGGACACCGGTGGCGGGCGTTTTCCCGGTGCCTTCCGGTCCACGCCACTGAGGCCAGTTCGGGGCTTCAGCGAAGCTAAGTGTCGCGACCGAAAGGCAACCGATGGTGACGGCGATTGCGGTGAGGGTCTTCATCGATGAGATGACTCCGTGTTGGTGATTGAGCACGATCGAGACGTCCGAATCGGTCGTCATTCGACCTCGGCGAGGTCCTGAAACACGATCGCGGACGGGTTGCCCACCGGAACGTACTGACCGGTAAAGGTGAGTTTCCCCGTCGTCGGATCGACGCGGAAGACGGTGACGTTGTCGGCGCGTTGGTTGCAGCAATAGAGGAACCGACCTTGGGGATCGAAGTTGAAACTGCGGGGGTAATTTCCGCGTGTCCACTGGTCGTCGACGAACGTCAGACGGCCGTCGTCGCCCACGGCAAAGATCGCGATGCTGTCGTGCAACCGATTGCCCGCGTAGACGAACCGACCGTCGGCCGAGACGCGGATCGCGGAGCAAAAATTGCTTCCGGCGTAACCGGGCGGCAAGCTCGAGATCGTTTGCCGGGAAGTCAGCCGACCGCGATCCGGGTCGTAGTCGAACAGCACGACCGTCGAGCCCTCTTCCTGAATCGAATAAACGCGACGGCCATCGGGATGGAAGGCGAAATGTCTCGGCCCGTCGCCCGGCGGTAGTGCCACCGCGGGCGGGTCGTTCGGCGTCAACTTGCCACGCTCCGCGTCAAAATCCCACAGCAGGATTTGGTCGAGCCCCAAATCGGCATGCAACACGAACCGGCCTGCGGGATCGGATTCGATCATGTGCGCGTGCGTGCGGTCGTGACCGCTGAAGGCAAAGCTTCCGGGGGGCGCGTTGGTCGCTCGGGTGGGCCCGACGTCTCCCGAATCGACCTGAACGTCGGTCGCATCGCCGAGTCGTCCGTCGGACCGGATCGGGAGCACCGCCACGGAGCCGCCGAAGTAGTTCGCCACCAGCAGGTATCGCCCGGAAGGATGAATGCTGATGTAGGTCGGACCGGCCCCGCCCGACGCGACGGTGTTGAGCCGTTCCAATTGTCCGCTGGCGGGATCGATCGCGAACGAGCTGACCGTCCCCTGTTTCGCCTCACCCGAATCGGAGCCACGCGAATCAGCCCCACCCAGTTCAGACCCGCCCACGCGATCCGTTTCGTTGGCCGAGTAGAGACGGGTTCCGGCGTCGTTGATCACCAAACAACTCGGGCTGGTTCCCATTTCGAAAATGCCCGCGGCGGTCAACTCGCCGCTGCCGCGGTCGACGCGAAACAGGTGAATCCCTCGCCCGTTGCCCGGCGGCAGATCGATCTGGGTCGGCAAGACGTCTTTTAGCGGCGAGCTGAAGGTGCCGACGTAGGCCATCAGCGGAGCGGACGAAGCGTCCGATTCCGCCTGGAGTTGCCCGTCGAGAAACAGGTGGACGGTTACCACCGCGACAACAACGGATCGGATCAAACGGCGGCGTCGGGCGAGATGCGGAATCATGGCGGATCGGAATGGTGGGCTGCGCGTGGCTAGCGGGGGGCGCGTCATCGGGCTCCCAGAATATCTCATCCCCGAGAAGAATGCATGCGTCGTCGCGAGTTGGCCGGCGAGAGGGGGGGGCCGGCCGAGAGGGAGGCGGGAATCGCCTCGCGCCGAGGGGGGGCGAGGGCGGGAAGGAGGCCAACGATGAGGCCAAGAGCCAGAAAAGACCGTGGCGGCCAAGCGAACCAACTGAGCTCGATTCGGCATGATGATCGTTCAAGTCGGCAGGGGGCCCGTCCGATGATACTCGTGGTGCGTGGGCTGCGCGCTCAGTACTCGATCCCGCGCGTTGGCGAACGGAATGCGACGTTGCATCATCGCTTGTTTACTGTGGGTCACGTGCTCTGTCGGTTGCTCGCACCGTCATCTCACCCGTAACACGGTGCTGACGGCGGGCACGGTGATGGACATCCAGTATCGGATGGTGCTCACCAACCTGGCGATGTTCTCCCAGCATCCCGAGACCCTACCTTCCCAGATGGAGATCGATGACGGCGTCATTCAGATCTCCGATGAGTTCGGCTTCGGCAACGCGGGCGGCTTCACCAGTCTGGCCCATTTCGGCATCGATCGGGTCGGGCCGTCGGCACGACACTCGACGTCCGAGCAATGGGGGGCAGACGCCACGCTCGATCCGGAGCGTGTCACGGAGTTGCAGAGTCTTTACCGCGTCGCTTTGGGGCTGCCCCCGCTGGAACCCTCCAACGCCGTCCTGTTTCTGCGACAAAGTCGGGAAGAGGCGACGATCCCGACCGGGTCGGCTGAGGACGAAGATTCGTCCGATTCGCGGAAAGTGCCGATCGAAGTCTTACTCCGTGACGTCCCCACCCCGGGATGGTATCAAATTGGCCAGAAAGGCGATGTCCCGGAAAACGCTTGCTACGTCGGTCGCTTCGGCGACTGCTATGCCTGGGTGACCCCGGAGGGAATCCCGAATTTGGCACGCTTTACCATGACCGTGTTGACCGTCGTGAAATTGCAGCCGGGCGGGTCCGGCCGAAGAGGGTTAATGTTCAGCCGTTGAATCGGAAATCCGATTCGGAACCCGTTTTCGGGAGCGTCGCCAACGTCTATCTGCTGACGATCTCTCGCTCCAAGTCGGTGAGATCCTCCAGCCGACTTTGTTCCGGGTCGCTCGCCTCTTGAAGCCCAACCAGCAACACGGCAACGAACGACATCACGCTGACGAACAGTCCGACGACAAAGATAATGGCGAGACTCATTGGTTACCCCGTTTGGCCGAGAGCACGAGACAACCGAGGGACAAGATGGATGGAACCCAGAGACCCACGAACGCACCTTCTTCGCGGTAACCGCCGAACCACAGCGATACCGAGAACAGGAATGAGGCGAAAGCCGCGGCGATGAAAAGGTAAACGGCGAGCTGTCTCTTGTTCATGCCTGCCCCTCGCCATCGAGCTGCTTCCGCACCTCATCGGCCTCCGCGGCTTTCTCGTCGCTCTTTTTTCGGTTCGTGTGAGAAAGCTGATACGCCTCCTCGAGGAGTTGCTTGTATCGCTCTTCCAACTTGTCTCGATGGCTTTTGAATCCGAACACGAACTTCGCTCCCAGAGTTGAATAACTTTTGCGAGAGATCGTAAGGGCGGGTCAACAAGCAGCTCCCATTTTCTTGGTCCGAACCCCCGTCCGCCGCCACCATCGCCGAGCCGTGGGACCGGACGGCTTGCGCCGTTCCGCTCCCGTGTGAACGAATACGTCAGTTATTTCCCGGCCGGTGTTGAACGGTTCGGGGACGCAGGGTCGGGCAGAAGCGACAGGTCGAGGCGGTACATGATTTGGTTGTAGTCGTACCGGGGCGTCGGGGTGGTGCTTGCCGAGAACGTTTTCGTGTAGGTCGCTTCGAAGTAGATCGATCGGCCGTCTTGTTGGTCGAACATCGGGTGATGTTTGGGGTTGTAAAAGCTGTATTCGTCGTGCGTGACGATCTTCACGGCGTCGTCCCAGGGGCCGAGCGGGGTTTCCGCTTCGGCGTACCAGATCTCCCCGAGCAGCGACGTCCCGCCCAACTCGGAAACGACCGCGATCCATTTTTGGCGGTATTCGTTCCAGGCGAGCGAACCGCCGTGCGCGCGAATCGGATCGCCCGTTTCGGCGTCGCGGAGCCGAAACACCAGTTCGTCTTCTGTCATCGAGCCCCGTTCCAGAAGTTGGCTGCTGAGCTTTTCGTCGAACGGGACTCCGTCGTTCCGCCACGTGTAGACCGGATCGCCGGCGTCGTCGCGAACGACGCGTGGCAGGTCCGAGTCGTCGGACTGGACGAGACAGGTGTAGGCTTGATACCGATCCGGATCGAGCAGCGCGTCGACGTTCGCGGGCACCCGGACGTAGGGAAACGGACGGGCGAAGTAGATGAACCCTTGGTCGTCGTCGGTCACACGCACGGGATGCCCGGCCGGGTGGAGCGGGCTATCGAGATCGAGCGACCGAACGTGCCGGAATCGGGCTTCGTCGGGGTCGAACTCGCAAATCCCCCGGGCGTACGTTTCGATCGGGGGACGGATCTTGGCGTAATGGGCGAACATCCGCTCGTCGCCGTTAGCGTCGTTTAGAACCGTCAACCCGTCGATCCACGTCGGGCCGTCTCCCTCCATCCGACACGTTTCCTTCGCTTGCCGGTTTTCGTTGAGGAAATACTCCAGGTCGATTCCGCGGTCGGGAGGTAGCCCGCCGTCATCCGGCAAACGCGAGGTGGCACCGGGAACGTGGAAATTCCCCAGCGGGTAGTGGGGCAAATTCGTATCCCCCCAGAACCAATGCACGCGTCCTCGGAAGACCGCATTCACGACGCTGTCCGAGCCGAGCACGCCGGCGTTGATCAACGGCCGCTGCAAGGGGACTTCGCGGCCGAGACGCACGCTGTCGCGGTAGATCCCGGCCCCGGTTACACGGTAGAGCCGCTCGGCGAGATTGGTCCGCTTCAGTTTGAGCGTGGCGACGTGTCCCGGTTCGACTTGAAACGCTTCGCCTCGATACCCGAACCCGTCGGCGGGGAATTCATAGCCATGACTCTCGACGTGGAAGAAGACTCGTTGGCCATGGAGGCTTTGGTCGTCGATCACCGCGAAGCCGGCGGAGTCGGTGACGAAGCGGACGTCGTGGACCGTCGTCAATTCGGCGAGCGGTATGCCACGACCGGTCGCCTCATCGACGACCCGGACCGCGAACGGCGGCGCGGCGGGGAGTGCCGTTGGCATCGACACGGCGATCAGGCACGCTAGCAGGCGTGGGGGAGCCATGGGCAGATCGTGGTCGGGTGAGTCGAGTCGTGTCCGACGGGCGTCCAGAAACTCGCGGAGGACGCCCGAAATAGAAGGCCCATCGTAACTCGCGGTACGACATGAGGGTCGCGCGGTACACTGGTTCGATTCGAAACCTAACACGAAACGTCGTTGTGAAACCGTTGACCATGAGCATGCTGGCAAGACTCACGATCGGTTGCGTTGTGGCCGTGGCCGGAGGATTCGCCCCGCATCCGTTTTCGATCCCGGGGGAGTCGGGTTTGATCGCGGGGGAGTCGGGTTTGATCGCGGGGGAGTCGGGTTTGATCGCGGGGGAGTCGGGTTTGATCGCGGGGGAGCCGGGTGACCGGCCCGCCTCTGAGGCCGCTTCGAATGTTCGCGAGGGGACGTCGTTCCGGGCCGGGACGGCAGCGATCGAGATCACGCCTGAGGAGTTCCCGCGGATCATCGCGGGCAGCTTTCTGGAGAAGCAGGCGTCCCACGTCAACAGCCGACTCTTCGCCCGCGGGTTCGTGCTGGACGACGGTGGCACACGGCTCGCATTGGTCGTCGTCGATACCTGCATGATGCCGACGACGTTGATCGACGAAGCGAAACGTCTCGCGGCCGAGCGGTGTGAGATCCGCGTCGATCACATGATGGTCTCCGCGACCCACACGCACGCGGCGCCGGCGGCGATGGGTTGTCTGGGAACCCGCCAGGACCCGGAGTACGCCGCGGCGCTGCCGGCGATGATCGCCGAGGCGATCGTGGCCGCGGATGCGAACCTGCAACCGGCGCGGATCGGGTGGGCGTCGGTCGACGACTGGGAACACACCCACAACCGACGCTGGATCCGCAAACCGGAACGTCTGGTCGTCGATCCGTTCGGCAATGCCACGGGCCGGGCGCACATGCATCCGGGATACGAGAGCCCCGACGTGATCGGCCCGTCAGGCCCGGTCGATCCCGAGTTGTCGCTGCTGGCGCTGCAAACGTCGGATGGGGAGCCGCTGGGCGTGTTCGCGAATTACTCCCAGCATTACTTCGGCGCGTCCCCCGTGTCGGCCGATTACTACGGGCGATTCTGTCAGTACGTCGCGGAGAGCCTCGATCAACCCGGCAAGGGGAACGGGCCGTTCGTGTGCGCGATGTCTCAGGGGACCAGCGGAGACCTGATGTGGATGGACTACGGTTCGCCGCGCAGGCAACTCAGCATGGAGCGGTACGCGGAAGGGGTGGCAAAATACGCCGAGAAAGCGCTGGCGTCGGTCCGTTACCACGATACCGCGACCTTGGCGGTCGTCGAAAAGAAGCTCCGGCTGCGGTATCGGGTCCCCGATCCGGACCGGTTGGAATGGGCCGAGCCGATCGCGAACTCGATCGAAGGAGGTGTGGCGAAGGACAAGGCGGAGGTCTACGCGCGGGAAGCGTTGATCCTGCACGAACGGCAAGCGACCGAATTGAAGTTGCAGGCGATCCGCATCGGCGATCTGTCGATCACCACCTTGCCTAACGAAGTCTACGCTTTGACCGGGTTGAAACTGAAAGCCCAGACGCCGCTGAAGGCGCACGTCAACATCGGTTTGGCCAACGGCGCCGAGGGCTACATCCCGCCGCCGGAGCAGCACGTGTTGGGAGGTTACACGACGTGGCCGGCCCGCACGGCGGGGCTCGAGGTTGAGGCAGAGCCGAAGATCGTGGAGACGTTGCTACAAGCCGTCGAAGAGGTAAGCGGGCGGCCGCGACGCGAAATGGTTGACGATCATGCCGCGTACGCGAGGGCGATTCTGGAAGCGGGTCCGGATGACTACTGGCGGCTCGACGACGCGGCGGGGGTGTCGGCACGCAACGCGGTCAGCGGCGGTGGTGCGGCACGGATGCGACCCGGGTTCGCGTGGTACTTGCCCGGCGTCGGAAGTGGCAGCGGGATCGGAGAACAAGAACGATTGCGACCGTCGAACTTCTCGGGGCGAGGCGAGATCAACCGGGCGGTCCACCTTGCCGGAGGCAGCCTGGAGGCGGGACTGAACGACGGAGACGGCCCGTTCTCGGTCGCGGTTTGGTTTTGGCTTGGGGAACGGAGCGGCGGCAGCGATCGGAGCGGGGCGCTCGTCACGATCCCAGGGGACGAATCGCTCGTCGCCCACCAGCGTGCCGACCACCGCGTCCGATTGAATTGGGGGGACGCGTCGGCGGATTTGAAAGCGGCCGCCGATCAATGGCAGTTCGTCGTGTTGGTTCGGGACGGAAACGAGATTCGGGTGCATGTCGATGGTGACGAATCGCCGGCGCTGACCGCGACCGTGGACGGCGAGGGCTCCGTCGAAACGTTGCGGTTGGGGGACGGGTTGCAAGGCAAACTCGACGAGGTCGCGGTGTTCGGTCGCGCCTTGACGGGAGAGGAGATCCGCGAGTTCTGGGAGGCGTCCGGGGTTTCCGAGCGGCGAGCCGAGGCGGAAGCGGAACGGGAGCGGCAGAGACGGGAATTGGCCGAACGGGTCAAGCCGCCAGAGTTTCCCGACGGGTATTCCGAGGAGATCGCCGGCTTGGGCCCGGTCGTCGCCGCCGACTTGCGAAAAGCCCCTGAGACCGAGACGCTTCGACCCGACGGGAATGTCTCGTTCTCATCTTCAACGTTCGGAAACTTTCAAACCGGTCGGCTCGATGGCGACGCCCCACTTCTTGGTGACAGCTACACGGTGTCGCTGTGGTTCCGTTGTGAAACGCCCAGTGACGTCCGGCCGGTGACCGCCTATTTCTTCTCGCGTGGCCCCCACGGCGACCGGCAGGCTCCCGGGGATCACTTGGGGATCGGCGGGACCTATCGCGAAGAACTTGTCGGAAGACTTCTGTTCTTCAACGGCAACCGCAGCAACCGGGCGATCGCCGGGTCGACGGTCATCCCGTCGGGGACGTGGAATCACGTCGTGATGGTTCGAAACGGCGAACGGGTCACGGCGTGGCTGAACGGAGAACCCGCCCCGGAGATCGACACCGAAGTCGAGGTGACGGTCGATGACGCCCAGCCGTTTTTCCTCGGAGCTCGCTCCGACCGGTTCGCGCCGTTGCGGGGTCAGTTGGCGCACTTCGCGCTGTACGACCGAGCGTTGACGGCGGACGAGGCGAAGCGTTTGCATGCCGCCTCGGGTCAGCCGACGGGGACACCGAAAGCGAGTGGCACGCCCCAGCAGTCGGCCGCCCGCAAACCGTCGAGCGAACCGAAGTCGGTCGCGGAATCGCTGCGTCGCATTCACGTGCCGGACGGATTTCACGTGGAGCGGGTCGCTTCGGAGCCCGATCTGCTCGACCCGGTGGCCTTTGACTGGGACCACCACGGCCGGTTGTGGGTCGTCGAGATGGCGGATTACCCGCTCGGGATGGATGGCGAGGGAGAACCCGGCGGTCGTATCCGGGTGCTGGAGGACACCGACGGGGACGGCCGGTACGACGCGAGTCGGCTGTTCGCCGACGGGTTGAATTTTCCCACCGGGGTCCTGACTTGGCGTGACGGGGTGATCGTCACGGCGGCACCCGAAATCTTGTGGTTACGCGATACCGACGGGGACGGCCGGGCCGACGTTCGCGAGGTGTTGATCGAGGGATTTCATGAAGGCAACCAGCAACTCCGCGTCAACGGCCTTCGGTGGGGGCTCGACGGTTGGGTGCACTGTGCCAACGGCGGGCACCACGCCGGTTACGGCAGCCGCACCGAAATCCGAAGCCGGCGAGCCGGAAAGAGGTTCGCGATCGGGAGCCGTGACTTTTGCTTCCGCCCCGACTCGGGGGAGCTCCGATCGGAATCGGGCCCCACACAGTTCGGACGCAACCGCGACGCATGGGGCAATTGGTTCGGCACCCAGAACGCCAACCCGCTTTGGCACTATGTCATCGACGATCGCTACTTGTCGCGAAACCCGTACGTCCCGTCGCCGCAGCCGATCCGGCATCTGATCGGCCCCGGGAGTCCGGAGGTGTTTCCGGCGAGCCCGCCGCAGAAACGGTATCACAACTTTCATCAGTCGGGCCGGTTTACTTCCGCTTGCGGCGGGACGATCGATAGCGACGATCGGTTGTTCGGGTCGACCGACGAATCGCACGCCTTCGTTTGCGAGCCGTTTCACAATCTGGTTCAGCACCAAGTGTTGACCGTAAAGGGTGCCAGCTTCGAGGCACACCGGGCCGAGGGCGAGCAAGGGCACGATTTCTTTGCCAGCGAGGACCGTTGGTGCCGTCCGGTAATGACGCGTACCGGCCCGGACGGCGCGTTGTGGGTCGCCGACATGTATCGCTACATGATCGAGCATCCCGACTGGCTTCCCGACGAAGGGAAAGCCGAGCTGATGCCGCACTACCGGTTGGGTGAAGACCGCGGACGCATCTATCGCGTGGTCGCGGACGAAATCGAACCGCGAAACGTCGCGACGCTTCGCGATTCGTTGGGGGACCGCGACCTACGTTCACTCGTCCGCGCGATCGATTCCCCGAACGCCTGGCAACGTGACAAGGTCCATCAGATGTTGTTGTGGGATCCGAATCCCGACGCCGTCCCGCTGCTCGCGGAAGTCCACCGGTCGAGCTCGTTACCCGAGGTCCGGGTTCAGACGTTGTGGGCGTTGGAATCGCTCGGCGGGCTCGATCCGTCGTTGTTGGTCCGCGGACTTCGCGACGAGCATCCACGCGTTCGTCAAACCGCGGTTCGGCTGAGCGAGCGACGCGACGATGTGGAGATCGTTCGGACCCCAGAGATCGTTCGGACCCCAGAGATCGTTCGGGCCGCGACCCGCTTGGCCGGCGATCCGGATCCTCACGTCCGACTGCAGCTGGCGTTGAGTTGTGGGGAGTGGTCCGACGAACGGGCCGGGCAGGCACTCGCCCGGATTGCGATCGCGGCGGACGACGATCCGCTGATGGTGGCCGCGGTGATGAGTTCCGCGGTCCCGCACGTCGAGGTGTTGCTGCCGGCGATCCTTGCTGCCGACCCGGCGACGGTGGCAAGGTACCGCCAACCGTTGCTGCGGCAGGCGCTCGGCAGCGGTGACCGGTGGTCGATCGCGCGGATGCTCGACGACGCGCTCGCCGGCACCGCATCGGAGCGTTCCGAGCGGCTCGGGGAGTTCTTGACCGCGTTGGATCGGATCGGTTCGTCGCTCGACGACCTGGTCGATACGAATGCCGATGCTGGCTTCAACGCTGATGGTGGCAACGCTGATGGTGGCGACCGGGTCGCGGTTCGCGTGGCGAGGGCCAACGAGTTTTTGCGATCGGCGGTCGACACGGTCAACGAAGCCGAGACGGAAGACCGACATCGTTTTGCGGCGGCGAAGCTGCTGAGTCATAGTCCGCCGCACCGTCCGCTCGCCGCGGAGCGATTGGCCGATTGGCTACATCCGCGAGTCCAGGTCCAGATCCAAACGGACGCGATCAAGAGTCTCGCGAGAACGGCCGCCGAATCGGTACCGGAAACGCTGGCCCGCGCGTGGCGGGGGTTGAGCCCGACGTTGCGGTCCGAATCGCTGGCGGTATGGCTGTCGCGAACCGCTTGGACCGAGGACTTATTGGGGCGAATCGAGAACGGCGAGATCTTGCCCAGCGATCTGGAGCCGGTCCAGCGATCTCGGTTAACGAACCACCCCGACAAGAAAATCGCCGGTCGCGCCGCGTCGTTGCTCGCCACGGACGAAGCTTCCGCGCCGAAAGAGTTGATCGAACAGTACCGCGAGTCGTTGGAGCTCAGCGGCGATTCGAAGCGAGGCAAAGCGGTCTATTTGAAGACGTGCGCCGGTTGCCATCGTCGCGGAGACGAGGGTCACGACGCCGGGCCCAACTTGGCGACCGTGATTCACCACCCGCCGGAAAAATTGTTAGCGAACATCCTCGACCCGAACGCCGATATTCAGCCCGGCTATCAGGTCTATAACTGTTTGTTGGAAAGTGGCGAGGTCTTGTCGGGGATTCTTAGCGGCGAGACCGCCAACAGTTTGACGATCACTTCGGCCAACGGGATGGTCCGCACGGTCGGGCGGGACGAGGTCGAGGAACTGCAGAACCTCGGCATCTCGCTGATGCCGGAGGGCCTTCACGAGCAGTTGTCGGTTCGAGAGATGGCGGATTTGTTGGCGTTTCTGAAACAGCCGATCAGTCTGGAACCGAAGTGACTTCGCCGCCGGCACGGGTCGCGAGGGCCCGCCAATTTTGTAGATCGATCGACTCGGTGATGTACCGCACCGATCCGTCGAGCAACTGGACGTTGACGCCGCCTACATGATGGCTGCGGGCCGTGACCGCGGCGTACGTGCGTTCCGTTTGACCAACGCCCTCCCGTCGATTGGTCCAATCGACGTCGTATGCCTCACCGGCGACGTCACAGATGACCTTGGTGTTGGGGGCGAAGGTTGCCGTAAATCCGACTTGATGAACCCTGCCGTCGACCCACTCCGTGTGCCCCGAATTGGACTTAAAGTCGCCGCCGAGCCCACACACCTCTTGAGTCGACCCCGGTATCGGCAACTCACCCGACAAGGCCGCCTCGCGAAAATAAGGCGTCCAGGCTTTGACCTCGGCGAAGGCCAGGGTATTGCTCAGCCCGTCGAGGCAATCGCGAAAACGCATCGACTGATTCGCGGCAAACATCCCTTCGCCAATCTGTTGGCGGGCCGGATCGTAGACGAACCAGATGCCGGCGTTGTAGCCATAATTCAGGGGATAGTGATAGGGATCACCGTTCGAGTCGAACCGCATTCGGTCTCCAGGTTCCGAAGGGCAGAGGTAGGTGGGCACGCGAAAAGTGGCCACCTTCGTCTGCTCACCTTGCACGTTGATGAACGCGTTCCCGTAGTTCTGATCGAAATCGATCACGCTCGCCAACGCGACCTGCTCAAGATACGGCAACAACCGCGCTTGGGCCGACCAACCGTTGGTCGCCGGACCTGGCGGGTCGTGCCATCCTTGCGGGAGATCTCCGAAGGCCGATTCGAAATTGTGAACCGCCAACCCGATCTGCTTCAGGTTATTGCTGCAACTCATCCGCCGGGCCGCTTCACGGGCTTGCTGGACCGCCGGCAACAGCAGCCCGACCAACACGCCGATGATGGCGATCACCACCAGCAACTCGACGAGCGTAAAGCCGTTTCGAACCGAGCGGCCGACGATCTTCGTGGCCACGAAGCGATACCGCAGATCGATACGACGCGGCCGCGCTGGCGTGAGTCCCCTGTCGACGTTTCTGGCGGCAACCGCATTCGTGATCTGATGATCGCGAGGAAAAACGCCGGGCTGAAGATTCGGATCGGTCAAGTTCATCTCCGCGGACAGAAACCCACGCCACACATCGAGCCCGCGCCGTCGAGCCGGGCCACCTTTTGGCGACGCTACTGAAAGTCACTCTCAAGAAGCGGCAGAATAGTGGACTCGAATGGTGTCGGCAACGGGCCCTGGTGCGAAACGGGCCCTGGTGCGAGGTTGTTCCGCGATTTTAGTGGCAACTTCCCAGAACATAGGTTTTGGAGGCATTGCTGCGATGTCCGAAGTGAGGATGCGAGCGAACGCGGACAAGCTCGAGAGAGTCCTCCGCCGGCAAACACCGACGGAGGACG
>JAWLFY010000244.1:0-4678 GCA_041685355.1 Pirellulaceae bacterium
CGACCGAAAACGATGCAGCGCAACCGGAGGATCGATCTGCTTGATTCGGTGGCGAGCGGTGATCACAATGGAACAGGCTCGTTTGGAGGCGAGCGTAGTCGCTCCAGGTGCGTTTTGAAGAGCCTGGGCGCTGAAAAGCCCGCCTGACCTTCTGGCTTATGGGGGCGATCGGGTACTGACATTTGGGCTAACACCGCTGAGCCGAGACCATTCACGGACAACTGTACGAGTCGATACCGGACGGAGGACGTACGGTAGTCGGCGCAAGGCGCGACCATGAAATGAGGAGTTGCCGGGAGGAGCAGCCGTGATCGACCTCAGGGCTGATCCGCCGAGCCTTTATCGAAGCCGACGTCGAGAATCGCCTGATACGCGGGCTTGGGCTTCAGTTCGCGGTCGAACAGCAGCGGGCTCTGGCGCGAGCGCCACGACCGCCGGTCGCTAATGCCCCAGAACGTGACACGTGAGATCGTGTCGGCGTGACGCTCGATGATCTCGAACAGCTCCGCGTAGAACTCGGCCTGTTGCTCAAGTGCTTCGGCGGAGACAGGCTCGGGGCTGAAACCGCGCCCGCCGAAGCCTCGCCCACCAAAACCGCCACGGGTCGGAAACGCCCCGCTGTTGCTCCCGACGACCGCGACGTCCAACTCGCTGATGGCGACTTTTAGCCCAAGCGATTTGTAGTTGATGATTGCTTGTTCGACATCATCGAGATTCGTTTTGGCGGTCCAATGCCCCTGGATACCCACGCCGTCGATAGGCGCACCTTCTTCGATCAGGCGTTTAAGCAGCATCATGCAGCTCGCGTGCTTGCTTGTGTTCCGTGCGGCGCCGCTCTCGATGCCGTAGTCGTTGTAGTAGAGTTCGGCGTCCGGATCTGCTTCATGTACCCACTTGAACGCCATCGTCAGAACGTCGGGTCCGACGGTCTGGTACCAACTGTAGTTTCGCAGATTCTCCGTTTGGCCGGTGCCGCGGTCGTCGATTGCTTCATTAACCACATCCCAACCGACGATGCGTCCCTTGTAGCGTCCGACCACCGTCGTTATGTGGTCCCTCAATCGGTCCATCGCCAGTTCTCGCGTCACCGGTTCGCCGTCGTCCCCAGGCTCGAAGAACCAACGGCCCGTCTGGGAATGCCAGAGGAGCGTGTGTCCCCAGACGTCGATGTCGTTGTCCTCGCACCACTCGACCATCGCATCGGATGTATACCAGGAATAGCGATTCTCCCTCGGATGGAGCGGCTGAGGCTTCATGCAGTTTTCCGGCGTCATGATGTCGTAGTTCGCCTTGATGTTCTCAAGCTCCGCCTCCGAATAGCCCCTGAGATCCCCGGCAGCGCCGATGAGGAACTTCCCGGCGAAGGCGTCCTTGAGGCCGACCGAGGGCGTCGGTTCCACTGTCGTCGCGTAGATGTGCCACAAGCCGTCGTGTTGGACGACGGTCGGGTCTTTCACGGACACGATCTCGTGCGTCTCGTCGGAGACCGGATTGACCAACACGCCGGATGACTTCCACTTCAGAGGCGTCGCGATGGGCGGCGTGGGAACGTTCCCGAGGGCTTCCTTCCATTTGAAACACGCGCCGCCCTTGCGAGCCGGGTTGGGGCCGATGGCGTCTGCGGTCACGGGACCGCGAGAGTTGGGCTTGGTCGTGAGATAACGATGATTCGTCAGTGACATGAGCATCGTATCGCCGCGCATCAGATTGATCCACTGGAAGGTCTCCGCGTCGCTCGGATCGGCCTCGCCAAGCCTTTTGAGGACGACCCGCTCGGGGCTTGCGACGGAAACGACCTTGCCATTTGCCGTCTTGAACGCCACGCGGCCCAGGCCGAGATCGATGACTTCGAACTTCGCGATCTCCGGAACGTCATCGCCGGTAGGGAGATTCACCAACGTCGATGAGTCGAAATCAGCGGCCAAGTAGCTTCCGTCAGCCCCGCTCGTCAGAACGATCGTCTTGCCAATGGGGATCTCGCGTTCAACGCCTCTGGCTCGCGGTTCGTCCACCATATAGTTGTCGAAGTCAACATGTCCGCCCGGTTGACCGGACGTGTTGTAGTGGAACAGCGCGGGGCGAACGCCCTGGAATGTCGTCAGCTGAAACGTCATCGTGAACGGCTTGCCCAGTTGCGTATACTTTTCACCGTCGGCGCTCCAACTAAAGACGGCCTGGTCCGTGTCGAAGATGCAGTGAACACGGAGCCAGAGATGGTCGGGCGGCGCTGTTGGGCTGATCACGGGCTCGTTGACCGCCGCGGGCTCCGGGCGTTGCGGTCCGAAGCCACGGCGGCTGGGGCTGGTGTACCTTTGCAGCGTGGCGCCTTCTTCCGACTTCACCACGCCGATCCAGGCGTAGGGCGAACTCAAAAGCGCAAGGCCGGCCGTGTCGCCCACGAGCATGCCCGATGTGTCGAGTTCGACCGTCATGATCGATTCAGGCCCCGGCGGCCGTTGACAGAGGCTGTTGCGGGCCGTGTAGAAGTCATCCGCCGGAAGCGAGTGAAGACGAAGCACGCCGGGCTTCTCCGTCAGCGACCACTTGCCGTCATCGGGCACGTGGTTCCACTGCCAATCGCTGATGAGCTCGCCGCTGTCGAAGTCGTCGTCATGAACAAACGCGGGCTCCGGATCCTGAACATAGCCGGTGTCGGGCTTGATCCAGGTGTTCGGGGCCTTGCGAAGATTGCCCGGCAGGCCGATCAGCGGAAAACCATCGTCCCAGGTAATCGGAACGAGATTGACCATGCGGCCGGCGCTGCCATGGTCCGACATGATAATGCTCCACCACTGGCCGGAGGGCGTATCGACGATGCCGCCCTGGTGAATCCACAAGCCGCGATCGTTGGCGCTAGCCTGTGCAGGCGTTGCGGCGGTCACGCCGAGCGATTCACCTTTCACCATGCGAGTCGCCTTCCAGGGGCCGTCGATCGAGTCGGCAACCGCGACCATCTGATCCACCGGACCTCCGGGAATAGCCGAAACATCGACGTATTTTCCGTCGATCTTGTAAAGGTGATGCCCCTCGCCCATCCGCGCGTCCAAATAACGCTTGGGGGCGTCAGCAACGAAAGATCGGAGGTCCGGCGAGAGTTCTTCGATCGGATAGGGGCTGTGGTTGCCGGAGATGATGTAGACTTTGCCGTCGTCATCAAAGAGAACGGACATGTCATGCCGACCGGGCAACTGATTACGCTCCCAGGGGCCGTAGGCCGACTTCGAGCGGAATACCTGGAGACCGACGCCGTTGACGTTCGAAAAGACGTAGAACATGCCGTCATGATAACGGATGCACGGAGCCCAGATACCTCGGCCGTAGATGTTGCCTTCTTCGAGCCGGAACGCGGGACCAAGGTCCAGCCGATCGATGCAGTAGCTAGCCAGCTCCCAGTTAACCAAGTCCTTGGAATGCATGATCTGAAGGCCGGGGTTCATGTGCATCGTCGTCCCGGCGAGATAATAGTCGTTGCCGACGCGAATGACGTCGGGGTCTTCGAACTCCTCGTAGAACAACGGATTCGAGTACGTTCCGTTGCCGTTATCGGCGGTCCAACGATTTGCTGGCGACGCGGAGTTTTCAACTGTTTGTTCCGCCGCCGTCAAATTTTCTTTCTCGTGAAACAGACGCTGCGCGAAGTGATAGAGGCTGTTCCTCCAGTGCGTCGGATCATGCGCGTTGCCATCAACGTGCCAGATGTGCGGGAGGTTGTTCCTCTTGAGATAGGCGTGAACGCCTTGGCTGATGCGAATCAAGCCGTCCTTTTTACCGCAGGATATATAGAGCAGCTCGAGCTCCTTCTTAGCCTCGGCGGGATCGGTAATAAGTTCGCTCGCCGGTTTCGTGTTGGGCGCGGATGAGAATCCGCCAACCCAGGCGAACGTGTCGAGGTGCGCCAGTCCAAAGTTGAGCGACTGCCCGCCCCCCATTGAGAGACCCGCCAGCGCACGGTACTGGCGGTCCGTCAAGACGGAATACCGTGATTCGATCGTCGGGATCACATCTTCCAGCAAGTCCTTTTCAAACGCGGCGAACGCGGGTGCCGATGCGAAGACGTTGCCCTCGGCGCGATCGTTCTTCTGGGCCCGACCGTTCGGCATGACGATGATCATGGGTTTGGCCTTGCCATCGGCGATCAGATTGTCGAGCAGCACATTCGGTTTGGCGACACGCTGCCATTCGGTCTCATCCCCGCCGATACCGTGCAGAAGATAGAGGACTGGATACTTCTTGTTCTTCGTGTAGCCCGGTGGCGTGTAAACGTTCATCTTACGAGTCGTTCCGACGGACTTCGACTCGTAGGTAATCATCTCCAACTTGCCGTGTGGTATGTCTTCACGCAAAGCATCGAAGCCAGCGGGCGGATCGGGAAATGCAGCAACGTCATCCGGGCCGAGCGTGATGCCCCCGCCGAATCCTCGCGGTCCTTGGGCAGCGACCTCAAAAGCGGCGTGGGAAACGAGTAATAGAACGCTCAACAAATAAAGGGTTGCGCCAGGCAATCGTGTCATCACAAGAAGTCTCCCAGGAAAATCACTGAAACGCGACGCGTGCTTGCAGCGCACAACGCCCCAAATGCAAACCCCGTAGACCCGATGAAGTTCCGCCGATCGAGAAACAATTCGCATATCCGAGCCGCGCGTGGCTTTGTTGATATCCATGCCAGCGGTTAGACCGG